>JBJMGQ010000235.1:0-10862 GCA_045807845.1 Pyrinomonadaceae bacterium
ACACACAGACGCCGCGCCACTACTGCGGCTTGACGGCGAAGACCTTGACGCTCGCGGCGTATTCGTTCACGTCGTGGCGCGCGAGTATGTCGCGCAGGTCGCCGTGCAGCTCGCCCTCCGCGTTTGAAGAAGCAAGCGGGCCGCAGCACGAAGCCGCGGGCTGTGTGGCCTCGGCCGTCTCGACCGCAGGGGCACAGCACGAGCTCGCCACGGGCAGACTCTTCGGCGCGTCCTCCTTCATCGAAGGCGAGCAGCAGCCGGACTGACCTTCGACCTGCGCGTAGGCGTTGAGGTCGGCGCCCGAGTCGATGACGGCGACTTCACCGAAGCCCGCCTCGACGAGCCCGCGCTTGTAATCCTCTACGGGAATCGCCCCCGCGATGCAGCCGACGTAGGCGAGCACGTCGCGGCTCAGCTCGACCGGGAGCGGGAGCTTGAGCGCGATGTCGCTCACGGCCAGACGCCCACCGGGCTTGAGCACGCGCGCGATCTCGCGGAAGACGGCCTGCTTGTCCGGCGCGAGGTTGATGACACAGTTGCTGATGACAACATCCACCGACGCGTCCGCGAGCGGCAGACGGTCGATGGTCGCCAGATGAAACTCGACGTTGTCGTGCGCCCCGCCTTCGAGCCGCTTCAAGGCGTTGCGTCGCGCCAGCTCCAACATCTCGGGCGTCATGTCGATACCGATGGCGCGACCCTTCGGCCCCACCTTCTCCGCCGCGAGAAAGACATCGAGCCCGCCGCCCGACCCGAGGTCAACGACCACCTCGCCCTCGCGCAGAGAGGCCGTCGCCACGGGGTTGCCGCACGAGAGCCCCATGTTGGCCTCCGCCGGGATCGACGCCAGCTCCTCGGCCGTGTAGCCGAACGCCTCGGCCACGGCGCGCACGCCCCCCTGCTCGCTCGACAGCCCGCTCTTCGCGACCGAGCCGTACCGTTCGCGCACCACCTGCTCGATTGAACTCGACATAAGAATCCTCCTTCGGGATGACTCCCGGTCTACTTCTTGAACCTTCCGGCGCCCGCGGCGCCCGCCCTCTCTGCTCACATTACATATTCGCCAAAGCGAATGTGAAGAGCATGCTACACCCGCACTTCACATTCGTCAAGACGTATGTGAAAATATTTTCGGCGCCCGTGCGCTGGTAGATACTTATGACGCTGTCAGTCGAAAAGCTGCTCCCCGCACACTGGCCGGAGGTGCGCGCCGTCTACGTGCAAGGGCTCGCGACCGGCGACGCGACGTTCGAGACCGGCGTGCCCGCATGGGAGCGCTGGGACACAACGCACCTGCGCGTGTGCCGTCTGGTCGCGCTCGCGGGCGGGCGCGTCGCGGGCTGGGCGGCGCTCAGTCCCGTCTCGGCGCGCGAAGTCTACGCGGGCGTGGCGGAGGTGAGCGTCTACGCCGGTGAAGGGTTCAGGGGTGAAGGTGTCGGCCGCGCGCTTCTCGAAGCGCTCGTGCGTGAATCGGAGTCGGAAGGCATCTGGACTCTGCAAGCAAGCATCTTCCCCGAGAACGTCGCGAGCATCGCCTTGCACAAGGCTCGCGGCTTCCGAGAGGTCGGGCGGCGCGAGCGCGTGGGCCGACTCCGTGGGCGCTGGCGGGACACGATTCTGCTTGAGCGTCGCAGTCAGTTGGTAGGGATGGATTGAAGATGAAGAAGAGAGAGGCGCCGTTGGAACTGCTCTTTAAGGCTCTGGCCGACCGCACGCGGCTGAGGCTTCTGAATTTGATGGCGGCGGGCGAGGTCTGCGTCTGCTTCTTCGTCGAAGTGCTGGGGGCGGGTCAGCCGAAGATTTCGCGCCACCTCGCATACCTGCGGCGCGCGGGCGTCGTGGCCGCGCGCCGCGATGGCAAGTGGATGCACTATCGTATCGAGACGCCCGCCGACCCGCACGCCGCGCGCGTCTTCGCAGAGGTCTTGGCGTGGCTCGCCGAAGAGCGCGAGATGCAGAAAGACCGCGCGCGCATGGAGAACATCTGCTGCGCCCCGCGCCTCCCCGTCAGACTTCAAGGAGCCCCGCGCCCCACCGCACTCTGAAACGATGAAGTCAGAACGCTGAACGATGAACTGAAGGCAACGGGCTTTCAGTTCATCGTTCAGCGTTCTGACTTCATCGTTTCGGTTCAGGCTCTTTGCAGACGAATCACTGCGACCTCGGGGCGCGCGCCGAGACGCACGGGTACGCCGATGACGCCCGTCCCGCGCGAGACGTAGAGCTGCGTCCCTTCGCTCTCGTACATCCCACGCAGGTACTTCAAGTGCTCCCACACCCACGCCGCGGGCGCGCCGACCACGGGTAGATTAATCTGCCCGCCGTGCGTGTGCCCGCTCAGGATGAGCGAGACGCCGCGCGTCTCCGGCACGTCGAGCGCCATCGGCTCGTGCGAGAGCATCAGCGACGGCCGGCTCGTCTCCACGCCGCGCATCGCGCGCGCGAAGTCAGCCTTGCCCCAACCCCAGTCGTCCACGCCCACCAACTGCAACACGTCCGCCCCGCGCCGCAGCTCCGTGTTCTGATTCGTCAGCACCTCAATGCCGTGCCGCCTGAGGGACTCCCGCGTCAGAGGCCCGTCCGTCCTGTGGTCGTGATTGCCCAACACCGCCCACACGCCCTCCGGCGCCTTCAGCTCACTCAAGACCTCCGCGCAAGGCTCCACGTACTTCGGAAAATCGGTCGTGTAATCGCCCGTCAGCGCGACCATGTCGGCGCGCGTCTCATTCGCCAACGCCACCACCCGCCGCACCTCCTCAATCGACACCAAACGACTGTGGTGCACGTCCGACACCTGCGCGATCCGAAACCCCTCGAACCGCTCCGGCAAATCTTTAATACGGATGACCGTCTCCGTCACCTCATACGCCCAAGCCTCCACCAACCCCCCATACGCCGCGGGCACACCGACTCCCACAGCCGCCGCCGCCCCCGCCCACTTCAAAAACTCTCTCCGCGTCACTCCCAAACTCAACCCTCGCCTTTCGACTCTGCCCCGAACTCATCCGCCGGGTCAATCTCCACCTCCGGCATCGGCTCAAACCTCGACTCATCAAACGCCGGCAACTCCGGCTCCCCCGCCCCTAACTCCTTCAGCAGCGCCCGCGCCCTTTCCAACCCCCAATGATAAGCAAACGGCGGCCCATCACACCACGCCAACCCATACGCCCTCCTCGCCGCCTCCACCGCTTTTTCAAGATTCCCCTCGTCCCGCTCCACCTCCGCCAACACACAACACGCATCCGCATGAATCAACGGATACGGCCCGCGCTCCGCCCCATCCCACACATCCTCCAACAACTCCCGCGCCGCCCCCAACTCCCCCTGCCGCCGCCCCAACTCCGCCAGCGCCACAAGCGCGGGGAGTTCTTCTTCAACTAAGTTGACCATGCGCGCGCGGGTAAGCGCATGATGCAGCCGTTCGTCAGCGGTGGCGAGTTCATTCAACCCCAATGCCGCCTCGCCTTGCACCCGCGACGCACGGATAAAATCGGCCTCAACCTTCTCAACGGCGGCCAACTCCCAAGCACGATTTGCAAACGCTAATGCGGCAGCGGACGCGCCCAGCCAGATGGCTCTCTGAGCAAGCACGGTATTAGTCATACCTTCACCTTGGTCAGCCTCAGGCAATCCCATAAATATTCGCAAGGCCCGACGTAGTGTGGCCTCAGACTCACCAATCATTCCCCGCGTCGCCAGCGTCAATGCGAACCAGCGTAGGAGGATCGCTTCCTTAAAGTGATTAGCTCGTTCGCATGAGATAGCCAACGCTCGGCGTACGGTAGCTTCGGATTCAAACAAAGCTCCTACCAGCCGTAACGCGTTTGAAAGACTATGCAGACCGATGCCGAAATGATCCTCATATTCGGTTTCCGTATGAATCTCGTTATAGCGACGGAACAGTGAGATTGCGCGCCCTGGATGTCCGCTGAATCTGTGCCCCAAAGCTAGCGAATTAAGCACGTGAGCTTGGACGTTCTGGCTACTCAACCGCGGCAACTGACTCAACCCGTCTGGGAAGAGTAGCTCCAGAAGTTCGATGCGCTGGCGGCTGGCGCTCAGCCGTCTGAGCGTGGCGTTCGCCAACTGCCAGATAAATAGCTGCGCGGCATCATCATAACGTCCCAGCCCGATCAGCGTGTTATACAATTCGATGGCGGGCGTGACATCTTCGAGGCTATTGACTTCATGCCAATCATCAATCTTCGGCACTGCTTCAAAGTGCGCGTGTAGGCTCGTGTAGACGACGCGCCGGTCGTCGTCGTTTAAGCCGCTCCACACCACGCCGCGCACGAGCGGGTGTAGGTCGTAGCGGTTGGCGCGCTTGTCCCAGCCGACCAGCCCGCGGTCTTCCAACTCGGTCAACACCCCGTCCAATTCGCGCTCGTCGGCGCATGGTTTTCCTTCGCCTATCAACAATGAAGCCAACGTGTCGTAGCGCGCGGGCATTCTGAAGGCGGCGATGGTGTGCAACACTTGGTGCGCTTTGTCATCCAGCCCTCGCAGGGCGAACGCCAGCACGTGCGACTTCACCTGTATGAGCGGCAGGCCGAAAGGGTCGAAATCATGGTGGGCGCGCCGCCATGCGTCAAAATCACCGGGCGCAGGGCGGTAGCGCGCCACCTCGCTCGCCAAAGCCTGAATCAACAGCGGGTGATTATCTGCCTGTCGGAAAAACGGCAACAGAGAATCGCGGGCGTCGCTCGCGCCGAACGCCCGCCACAGTTCGAGCGTGTCGTCATCGGCCAGCCCCGGCAGGAAGGCGGCGAAGCAACCCGGCAAGGGGTTGTCCGTCATGCTCTGCAAGTCGGCGGGATAGAGGCGCGTGCTGACGAGGATGCGGGAGGCGTGGACGTTCGAGAGCTTGCGGAGGAATGAGCCGGCGCGCGGGTCGGCGGTCTTGCGCAGGCGGTGCTCGCCCGTGAAGGATTGCGCGGCGCTCGCGGGCAGGCCGTAGGCGTTGGCGACGAAGTTCGCCGTCTGCTTATCGTAATCGTCGTCGCTGAGGTGCGCCGCGTCCATGCGTGCGTAGGCGATGAGGATGCGTTCGAGGCCGTCGAGGACGAGGAGGAAGGGCTCGCGGTCGAGGGCGGCGAGGAGTTGTGACTCGCGGTCGGGCGCGGGTGTTTGTTGGACTTCAGCGAGCGGGCGGCGCGTGGTGTAGGCGAGAGCGCGGGTGACGAAGTTCTCGAAGGTGGCGTCGGATTCGTAGAAGCTCCACCACATGCGGCCGGCGAGAGGGGTCATCTCCTGCGGGGCGATGTCGTTGAACCACTTCCACGTCAAAGCGCTCTTGCCCATGCCGCCGACGGCGACGACGTTGAGGATGCGCGCGCGGTGGACTGCGGCATCGGGCTTGGCGACCCAGTCGGTGAGGAGGTTGAGTTCGGGTTGGCGGCCGACGAGGCGGTGGGTTTGCAGGAGGGTGTAGGGATGTGCGATGAAAGCTTCGGGCGGTTCGGGGATGTCGCTGATGTAGTGGAACGTTGTGAGGTCGGGCTGGCGCAGGCGAGAGAGGGCGTCGATGACTTTCGCGCGCAGGTCTGTGGGGGAGTTGAAGTAGCTGACGACGCGCTCCTTTTCGAGCCGTCCCTTGAAGGCTTTAAGCTTGGCCGCGCCCTCGCCCATCTCTACGTCGTCGATGTTGATCGGGTGCGACTTGTCGATGAGGAAGACGAGGCGCGGGATGTCACGCTCGACGGCGCGCTCATACTCCAACTCGGTGATGGACACGTCGCGCCCCTCCGGCACGTAGCCGTAGCGGTGCGCGAAGACGCCGAGATAGAAGTCGGCTCCATCAACCATCCTTAAGGATTCTTCGATGGCATCGGCGTCGGCCGCGGGCAGGTGCTCCATCATCACGGGGAACATGCCCTGCCGCAGGCACGCGTCCAACACTTCCTTGCGATGCGCGGGCAGGTCGCGCGCGGTGCTGCTGACCACCACGACGGGTCGCCTGTTCGTCTGTACGGTCAAGTGAGGGCGCCTCCTGTCAACGAAAAGTCCGGGCGTGCGGGTGAATTCTATCATCGTGGGGCGGCGAACCGCGCCGGAGTTTTCGGGCGCGGGAACGCTTGAGCCGCGGCTTGACAAAAGGGGGGCGCGGGCTAGAATAGGTCTTCGCCTTCGCGGAGATGTGGCCGAGTGGCTGAAGGCGGCGGTTTGCTAAACCGTTATAGGTCAAAAGCCTATCGCAGGTTCGAATCCTGCCATCTCCGCCAGATTTTGAAACGATGAACGCGGAACGCTGAACGATGAACTGAAAGGCAGGCGCTCTTCAGTTCATCGTTCAGCGTTCCGCGTTCATACTTTATGCCCATGACTGTTCGCGTCCGCTTCGCACCTTCCCCGACCGGCTACCTGCACATCGGCTCGGCGCGCACCGCGCTGTTCAACTGGCTCTATGCGCGCGCGCGGGGCGGCCGCTTCCTGCTGCGCGTGGAGGACACAGACCTTCAGCGCTCGACCGACGAGTCCACGCGCTCCATCCTCGAAGGGCTTCGTTGGCTCGGCATTGACGACTACGACGAGGAGATCGTCTTCCAGTCGCGCAACGCAGACAAGCATCGCGCGGCCGCGCTCAAACTTATTCAAGAGGGCAAGGCTTACCGCGACTTCACGCCGAAGGGAGAGCGCGCCGACTCGAACGTCAAGCAGGAGATCGCCGAGCGCGCACGCGCGCAGGCCGAAGGCGCCGGCACAGACCACCGCGCGAACCCTTTTCGCGAACTGACCCTCGAAGAGTCGGAGCGGAGAGCCGCGGCGGGCGAGCCCTTCGCCGTCCGTCTGAAAGTTTCGGCGGAAGGGCAGACGCGCTTCGCGGATGCCGTGTACGGCGAGCAGGCGCGCGCGCACTCCGAGATTGAAGACTTGGTGCTGCTCCGCTCGGGCGACCTCTCGCCGCTCTACAACCTCTCGGTCGTCGTCGACGACATCGAGATGAGCATCACGCACGTCATCCGCGGGCAAGACCACCTGACGAACACGCACAAGCAGGTGCTCATCTACGAGGCGCTCGGCGCACAGGTGCCGACGTTCGCGCACCTGCCTCTGATACTCGCGCCGAACAAGGCCAAGCTCTCGAAGCGCAAGCACGGCGAGGTCGTATCTTTGACGACCTACCGCGACCGCGGCTTTATCCCCGCGGCCTTCCGCAACTACCTCGCGCTCTTGGGCTGGTCACCCGGCGAGGAGAACAGAGAGATCATGTCGCTCGAAGAGCTGGTCTCGCTCTTCTCGCTTGAAGGCGTGCACCGCTCGAACGCCGTCTTCAACTTCAGCGACACAGACCCGCGCCAGTGGACTGACCAGAAGGCGCTCTGGATGAACGCCGAGTACGTCCGCACGATGCCTCTGGCAGAGCTGCTGCCGATGGTCAAGGTTGAGCTTGAGTCGGCCGGGCTCTGGCGCGCAGAGTACGAAGGCGAGCAGGCCGAGTGGCTCGGGCGCACGGTCGAGCTGATCCGACAGCGCTTCATCACGCTCAAGGACTTCTCGGGACAGGGGCGCGCATACTTCGCCGAAGAGTTCGAGTACGACCCCGCGGCCGTCGCGAAGAATTTGAAGAAGGACGCGACGCTGCGCGAGCTTCTACCGGGCTTAGCCGAGCGCATCGAGGCGGTCGCGCCTTGGACTCTGGAGACGACGGAGAAGGCTCTGCGCGACTTCGCCGACGAGCGCGGCGTGAAGGCTGGCCTCCTCATCAACGCCTCGCGCACGGCGCTGACGGGGCAATCGGTCGGCCCCTCTATGTTCGAAGTCTTCGACGTGATCGGCCGCGAGCGCTCCGCACGCCGCCTGCGCGACGCCGCCGACCTCGTCTGAGGCTTCTATGTCAACATGAATCTCTGAGAGGTGTTCGGGAATGATTAAGAGACTGCTTTTCAGCACCACTTTCGTCTTCGCGCTCGCGGCGACGGCGCTCGCGCAGAACGCGAACACAAGCCCCGCACCGGCCGCACACGCGCGCCGGTCTACCCCGGCGAAGACGAACACGACGCAGCCGGCTCAGGCAGCAACGCCCGCGCAGGCACAGCCCGCCGCCGCCTCCGCGCGCACGCGACGCGCCGCGCAGACGCCGGCCGAGGCCACACAGGCGCGCGCCGTCCGCGATGCCTTCGACTCGCTCGTGGACGGCATTCGCCGCGCAGACGCGGCGGCCGTCTCGAAGCTCTACTGGAACTCGTCGCAACTCACGGTCTTCAACAACAACGGCACGGTGACCAAGGGCTGGGAGCAGGCCAACAGCAACCGGCAGAGTCTCTACGCGAAGGTTTCGAACGTGAAGCTCGACGTGCGCGACGTGCGCGTGAAGACGCTCGGCGCCTCGGGCGCGGTCGTCACGTGCCTCTGGGAGCAGTCGCAGACCGCCGACGGCCAGCCCGAGCACGCCACCGGGCGCCTGACCGTCGTCTACCAGAAGGTCGGCGCCGCATGGCAGATAGTTCACACGCACACGTCGCCCGACAGACCCGACCCCTCGCGCCTCCTCCCGTCGGAGCGCACGCCGACCGCAGACGCCGACGTGCCCTCAAAGCCGACCCCATCGAAGCCCTGACGCGCCGGAAAAGCCCCTAAAACACAGAGAAGGCGTGATCCGTTTCGCCATAACGGGTCACGCCTTCTCTCTTTTTAGCACTTCCGGCAATGTGGCCGTGGGCCTCTGTGACCAACAGAGGAGAGTCAGTCGTCGCTGAGATGCGGCCAGCTTCAGCGCCACAACAACGTGCGAAATTATACATGACCTCGTGCGAAATTGCGAAAAAAATTTATGCGACGGCTAGACAGCAAAGGCTGTTTTAAGTATAGTTTCCCCGCTTGAGGTACCTCAATTTCAAAGTAATTCAGGAGAACGATCTATGCGCAAGACTTTAGCACTTCTGGCGTTAGCCGGTGTCGCGAGCCTCTCGGCCTGCGGCGGCGGTGATAACACCAACAACACGAACGGCAACACGAACGCGAACGCGAACGCCGCCAACGTCAACATCAGCAACGCCAACGTCACCATCCAGACGAACGGCAACGCGAACACCAGCAACGCGAACACCACCGGCAACACCAACGCGGGCACCGGTTCGAACACCAGCAACATGAACGGTTCGAACATGAACACGATGAACCGCAACACCAACGCGAGCGGCAACACCAACACGTCCAACGCCAACCGCAACACGAACAACCACAACTAAGGTTTCGCCAGTTCGTGCCAAAAGTTCGAAGGCGCGTTGTCGCGACAACGCGCCTTCAGCTTTTTCGGGCGCAGACACACGAAAGCCCCGCGGCCGGACTCGAACCGGCTCGCGGGGCTTTCGTGCGTTCAAAACTTGACGAGCGCAGCGCCGCCTTAAAAAGCCAGAAGCCCTGTCCCGGCGCTCCCCCAAACGCGTAGGACAAGGCTTTTAGCTTATCGATGCGCAGTGGGCGTTCCCCCGAAACCCGCTGCGCAACCCCTTGATGTGGAGGATAGTATGGGTAAACGTTCGCGCGCGTTTTTCCGAACTATCACTTTTTTGTTACCCGCGCGCGGCCTCAGACGCCCGCGCCTGCAAAGAGTCTCAAAGCCCCTGTGCCGGCCAGCAACTGCGGCTTCTGCCCCGCCTCTGCGAAGGTGCAGGCGATAAGCACGCGGCGCTTTTCGACCAACACGACGATGTGACCGGCGACTTTACCGGCCGTGAAGTCGCACTCGCGCTGGTTATCCTTCTCCTGCGGCAGCATCGCGACCTTCAGCGTCGTACCCGGAGTGGACTCGCCAAAACCGAGCACGTCCGTGGCGAAGTGCTCGAAGAACTCGCGTTTAAGAAACTCCTGCCCGGCCTCGTTCAAATCTTCGGGGAACTCGCCGATGGTCGCGACGACGCCCGGCCCGTCCGGCGTCTCGACGCGCTTGACGCGAATTGGGATTTTCGCCTCGACGGCCGGCTCGGCCTGTTTCGGCTCCTGCCGCGGCGCGGCGAACGCGCCCGCCTGCGCGACGAGCCAGAGCATCAACACCGTGACGGCCTTCATCCCGCGCGCGCGGCCTCCAAGGAACGAATCAGGGCGTCGTGTACTCCCCGCTGCATGTTTCCGAAACGAATTCATCAGCTTTCCTCCCCTCGCTCCCGCCCGAGTGCAAAGGGAGTGCCGCAGCCGCGCGCGCAACCGCCTCGTGATAAAAACTCAACCCCGCAAAAATAGAGAGGCGGCACCTCGACGGGTGCCGCCTCTCATTCTCCTATGGCTCGGTGGACTGTGTGGATTAGCCTCTCTGAACTTCGTCTGCCTGCGGAGTCTCGGCTCCGTAAACTTTCGCTTCAGGGATTGACAGCCATAGGCTCGCTACTGCGGTGTGGTGCTAATCCCTGTTCAGGAGACTCCAGCCACCTCACTGTGATTTGAATTCATATATTTTCGGATCACCTCCTTTCCAGTGTTGCGGCGATGATAGACGACGCCCCCGCCGAGCGTCAACGATTTTTTTCGGAGGTCGTTTTCGAGCACCGCGCGTACGCCACGCGACCGCCGACGTAGGTCGCGTGTGCGTGCTCGACGCCGAAGAAGTAGGCCAGCTCGCGATAGTCCGCGCAGTCGTGTGCGACGAAGTCGGCGCGCTTGCCCGGTTCGAGTGTTCCAACTTCGTCGCCGCGGTTGAGGCTGTAGGCGGCGTTGACGGTCGCGGCCGAGAGTCCTTCGGCGGGCGTCATCCTCATGTGCGTCGAGGCGAGCGAGAGAATCATCGTCATCGAGGGCGTCGGCGAGGAGCCGGGGTTGAAGTCGGTGGCGAGGACGACCGCGAGCCCCTCGTCAATCATCGCGCGCGCCGCAGGGTAGCGCGCCGAGCCGAGCGCGTAGACCGAGCCGGGCAGCAGGACGGGTTGCAC
>JBJMGQ010000236.1:0-5690 GCA_045807845.1 Pyrinomonadaceae bacterium
GATCCGTACGCGCGCGCCTTCGCCGGCAAAGTCGATTATCACGCGCCCGTCTTCGGATACGCGAAGCGCGCCATGGAAGAGGACACCGTCGCCGATCCGCGGGACGATGCGTGGGGCGTGCCGCGATCGGTGGTGGTGCACGACGCGTTCGATTGGGGTGACGATCGGTCGCCGGAGGTGGGTTGGCCCGACACGGTGCTCTATGAGCTTCACGTAAAGGGGTTCACGCGGCGGCATCACGACGTGCCGTCGGAGCTTCGCGGGACGTACCGCGGCGTCTCGTCGGCGGCGTCGATCGCGCATCTGAAATCCATCGGCGTGACCACCGTGGAGCTCATGCCGGTGCACGAAGCGGTCGACGAAGCGCCGCTCTCCGCGCGCGGAATGACGAACTACTGGGGATACAACACCCTCGGTTTCTTCGCGCCGGACCAGCGCTTCGCGAGCCATCCCGGCGAGCAGGTGAACGAGTTCAAGACCATGGTCAAAGAGCTCCACGCCGCCGGCATGGAGATCGTGTTGGATGTAGTCTACAACCACACGTGCGAGAGCGATCGCCTAGGCCCCACGCTCTGCCTGCGCGGCATCGACAACTTGGTCTACTACCGCGTGCAGGCGAAGGACCATCGTCTCTACGAGGATTATTCCGGCTGCGGCAATTCGCTCAATATGGGCTCACCGCAGGTGCTCAAGCTGATTATGGATAGCTTGCGTTATTGGGTTACGGACATGCATGTCGACGGCTTTCGCTTCGACCTCGCGTCCACCCTCGCGCGCGACGCGGAGCACGTCGACAAGCTGAGCGCCTTCTTCGATATCATCCACCAAGACCCTATTTTATCCCGGGTAAAGCTCATCGCAGAGCCTTGGGACTTGGGCGAAGGCGGCTATCAGGTCGGCAACTTCCCCGTGCTGTGGGCCGAGTGGAACGGCGTGTATCGAGACAACGTGCGTAGTTTCTGGCGCGGAGACCCGGGGCAGCTCGACGACCTCGCCTTCCGTCTGACGGGGAGCAGCGACTTGTACGAGCGGAGCGGGCGCCGACCTTACGCCAGCATCAACTTCGTCACCGCGCACGACGGCTTCACGCTGCGCGACCTCGTCAGCTACAACGAGAAGCACAACGAGGCCAACGGGGAGGGCAACCGCGACGGCCACGACCACAACATCAGTTGGAACTGTAGCGTCGAAGGCCCCAGCGACAACCCCGAGGTCAACGCCCTGCGCGTGCGCCAGCAGCGCAACTTCCTCGCGACGCTCCTGCTCTCACAGGGCGTGCCGATGCTCGTCGCGGGCGACGAGACGGGGCGGACGCAAGAGGGCAACAACAACGCTTGGTGTCAGGACAACGAGCTTTCGTGGGTGGACTGGAACTGGGACGAGCAGGGGCGCGATCTGCTTGAGTTCACGCGCCAGCTCATACGCATCTTCCATCAGCATCCCGTCCTGCGCCGTCGCAAGTTCTTTCAGGGGCGACCCGTGCGCGGTGCGGAGATAAAAGACATCTCGTGGTTTCGCCCCGACGGTCAGGAGATGACCGACAACGACTGGCGCAACGAGCAGGCGCGAAGCTTGGCCGTGCGCCTCGCGGGCGACGCCATCGACGAGGTGGACGAGCGCGGCCGTCGCGTGACGGATGACACGCTGCTTCTCTTGCTCAACGCGCACCACCGCGCCGTCTCCTTCACGCTGCCCGCGCACCGTGCGGGCGATAGCTGGGAGCAGTTGCTCGACACGCGCGAGAGCTTCGGCCGCCGCAAGACCCGGCGCACCACGCGCGGCGGCGGCACCTACCGCATCGAGGCACGCTCGCTCGCGCTCTTCCGTCTGGAACCGGGCGAGGACTTGCACGAAGGGGAGGAGAAGCGAGTTGAACAGTCGGCGCCCGTCATCACGGAGTCGCCGGCCGTCTATGACGACGAGCCGCCGGTCGAGTCGGTCTACTGCGAGAACGCGGGCACCATCGTCCCGCTCGACGCGGGCTTCTGCCGCGCGTGCAGCCGTCAGGTCTCGGAGGGCGACGGCATCCACCGCCCCGTCACGCCCGACCTGCTCAAGCAGGGCGACTACGTCACGACCGAAGTGCCCGAGCCCGAGGCGCGGGGCGAAGTCACGCCCTCAGACGAGACGCAAGACGAGGGCGGCGAAGCTGAGGAAGGAGATTAAAACGGCTCGCCGATGGGCGCGAGACCGGAGACGGCGTTCGGCTTGCACATCCCGAAGGCGGTTCTTTTCATTCGCGTCCTCCGGGGATTGAAGGCTATTGCGAGTCTTCGCCCGTGTGCAAAGGGAGTGCGTAGGTCGCGCCGGGGCCGAAGGGATTGAAGAGCAGGCCGTCGATACCACGCAGCGTGTCTCCCAGCAGGCTTTTCCCGTCACTCATGGCCGGCCTCATCTGCGCGCGCTGCTCCTCGCTCAAGAGTTTGAGGAAAGCCTCGGCGCAGTCCGGCGCGGTGAAGGCGACGGCGGGGTTCGACATCCCGCCCCGGCCGGGCAGCGTGATCACCGGCCCCGACGCGTGGTTATAGACCGTGAAGGCGCGATAGCCTTCGAGTGCGCGCAGGTCGGGCTCGCCCGTCGCCTGCCACCCGGCGAAGCTCTCTTCGAGCGCGACGGCCGCAGCCCACAGGCTGCCTACGTCCGTGGCCGAGCCCTCCTGAAAGAGCCAGGTGCGCGCGGGCGGCGAGCCCGGGTTGACGTAGACCGTCTGGTACTGGGAGCCGACCGCGCCGAACAGTTCCGTCCCGCTCATCCCGCTCGCGTAGGCGCCGAGCATCGCGCCCTTCGACTGCGCGAGCAGCGCGGCCTCCTCGTCCGTGAAGAGCCACAGGTTACCCGGCGGCACCTGCGCTTCGTGCGAGAGGATGAGTATGCTGTCGGCCCTCGCGCCGTCGCCGCGACACTCCGCAAGGAAGCCGAGGGGCACGAGCCACCCGCGGTGTGAGACGAGCGCGCGCATCACGTCGTGCGCGTTCGCGCGCCCCTCGCCGAAGGCCGCGAGCACGTCCGTCGGGTCTTGCGTCACTTCCGAAGGAACCTCGGCCGCATCGCCCGCGCCGCCCGCGCCCGCCTGCCTGTCTTCGTCCACGCCTTCACCCTTTCGTCTGTCCGCACCAGTAGGAGGTCTTGCCGTCGCGCTTATTCGGGGCGGCAGTATCTTACACGCCGCCCCGCTTATCAAGGTCTGCGTGCAACCGCCGTGCGAGGTGTCAGGCGCGAGCTTCTGACGCGCGGCGGCAGGGTTTGATTTGAGAACTTCAGCCCGCGTTCCGCTTGAAACTATGAAGAGTTGCCTGCGCGCCTGCATACTTGCCTTTCTAAATCATTCCGGTATAGAGTGCCGCCCGCCTGAAAGGAGCCTTCATGCGTCTCACACACTACCTTTTACCTATCATCTTAATGCTGTCTTTCAGCGTTGCGCTGGGACGGCAAGTGGACGCCTACATCTCAGCGGTGATTGAGCACGCGGAGTCACAGTTTGCGTTGGGGCAAGCCTATCTCGGCGCCAACAAGCAGAAAGAAGCCAAAGAGGCTTTCGATAAGGCAGTCGATATAATCCTTGAATCGAAGGTATCTATCAAGGAGAGTCCGAAGCTACGGAGCTACTATCTTGAGCTGGTCGAAAAGATATATCAGATAGAGGCCGCTGGCGCGCGCGGCGAGACGCTGGGATTCAATGAACAGAAGTTTGAGCCTTCACCGTTAGACGAGTTGCGCGCATCCGTTCTCGACAAAAAGTCGGAGGCTGAACCGAAGCCCTGCAATCAAAGCGCGAGTGCCCACATTGAACTGCGCGGCCTCCGGCTCGGGATGCCGGTCGCGGCTGTCCGGGCGAGATTCCCCGCTCTTATCATTCCTCCACCGGACAAGTACGGTTACTCTCTTGCCTCCGTAAGTTTTGAGAAGCGGCCAGCCGCAGACCTAACGCTTAAAGATGTACTGCGAGTGACGACCTCTTTCCTTGATGGCAAGGTCGCTTCCGTCACACTGGTATATGCGAACGCTGTCAATTGGGAAAGCGGTGTTCAGTTCGTCCAACAGGTGGCCGTTTCAATGAACTTGGATGGAACTTGGGGAAGGTATGAGGGGGAGAGCGGCGTGTATCAGATGCGGTGCGATAAGACTACTATCATCGCGGGACTGTTCGGTGACGGAAGGCGAAGGCTTCCTTTCGCCACACTCCGCGACGAGCACGCCGACTATCTGCGCCGCAGTCGCATTGTGGACGAAGCCGTGCGTAAGGCGAAGGCCGTCGAAGACCGCCGTAAGGCGTTCAAGCCTTAAGAACAGCCTTCGCCTTTTAAAGTTATGGGAGGCGGCCGTAGATGGCCGTCATCTCGCGCAGGCGCGCGGCCAGCTCGTCTGTGAGCGCGCCCGCGGTGTAGCGCCAGTTCCAGTTGCCTTCGGTGCTGGCGGGCGTGTTCATGCGCGCGTCGGACGAGAGGCCGAGCACGTCTTGCAACTGCGCGACACTGAGGACGGCGACCGACATCTGCGCGGCGCGGATGAAATCCCAGTTAATCTCAGCGCCGCCGGTGCCGAGGTAGCTCAGACACAGCTCGCGCTCGCGCCGCTCCCATTCGGGCGTGTCTTCACGTGAGCGTTGGCGGAACCAGCCGACGACGGTGTCGTTGTCGTGCGTACCCGTGTAGGCGACGGTGTTGCGCGTGTACTCGTGCGGCAGGTGCGTGTCGTGCGGGTCGCCGCCGAAGGCGAACTGGAGGACGCGCATGCCGGGGAAGTCGAACTCGTCGCGAAGCTGATGCACGTCGGGCGTGATGGTGCCGAGGTCTTCGGCGACGATGGGCAGGTCGTCGCCGAGAGCGTTCTTCAACGCTGTGAAGACCTCGCGCCCCGGAGCCTCGACCCAGCGGCCGTGCTCGGCCGTCTCATCTTCGGCCGGCACCTCCCAGAAGGCTGCGAAGCCGCGGAAGTGGTCGAGCCGCACCACGTCCACAATCTTCAAAGTCTCGCGCACGCGCGCGACCCACCAACTGAATCCGTCGTCGCGCATCCTGTCCCAATCGTAGATGGGGTTGCCCCAGAGCTGACCCGTCTTGCTGAAGGCGTCGGGCGGCACGCCCGCGACCACCGAGGGGCGGCCGTCCTCTCTGAGCTTGAAGAGTTCGGGGCGCGACCACACGTCGGCCGAGTTGTGCGCGACGAAGATGGGCATGTCGCCGACGACGCGCACGCCGCGCTCGTTGGCGTAGCGCTTGAGCTTGAGCCACTGTTGAAAGAAGACGTACTGCGAGAACTTGTGCGCCTCGATCTGCTCGGCGAAGGACTGGCGCGCGGCCTCGTTGGCAGCCGGCTCGCGCTGCGCGAGCCCCGCGGCCCAAGTGTTCCAGGGCTCGCCCTCGTACTCGTCCTTGAGCGCGGCGAAGAGCGCCCAGTCGTCAAGCCAAGCGGAGGCGAACTCCTCGAAGCCCACGTAGTCGCGCCGCAGCCCCTCGTCCTCTTTCAGCTTACGTGTGAAGTTCTGGAAAGCCTTCTCCAACAGCCCGCGCTTGTACTTGATGACCTTGCCGTACTCGACGCGCTCCGCAGGAAGGTCGGGCACGTCAACGAGGTCTGAAGCGTTGAGCAGCCCCGACTCGACCAGCTTCTCGGGGCTGACGAGGGTTGTGTTGCCCGCGAAGGCGGAGAAGGCCGAGTAGGGCGAATCGCCGTAGCCGGTCGGCCCGAGC
>JBJMGQ010000237.1:0-3633 GCA_045807845.1 Pyrinomonadaceae bacterium
CGCGCTCGTCGGCGCCTCCGTGTCAACGGAAGGGGCGGAGGCGACCTGCTTGGCGATGCCGAAGTCGAGCACCTTGACGTGCCCGTCTTCGTCGAGCATGAGGTTCTCGGGCTTCACGTCGCGATGGATGACGCCGGCGGCGTGCGCCTTCTGAAGTGCCCCGGCCACCTGCGCGCACACGTCGAGCGCCTCCGCGACCGAGAAGCGCCCCTCCCACATCCGCTCGCGAAGCGTCTTCCCCTCGACGTACTCGGTGACGATGAAGAGGCGGCCGTGCTCCTCGCCGATCTCGTGGACGGTGATGATGTTTGGATGGTTGAGGGCCGAGGCGGCGCGCGCCTCCTGCTCGAAGCGGCGCACAAGCTCTTCGTCGCGCGCGAACTGCGCGGGCAGCAGCTTCACGGCGACGCGGCGGCCGAGCCGCGCATCCTTCGCTAAGTAGACGGTGCCCATCCCGCCCGCGCCTATCTTCTCAAGGATGCGATAGGCGCCGAGCGTCGTGCGCCCGGGCACGATTTCGAGCGGCGTCTGGTCGCCGCTCCCGCGCGCGCTCTTGCGCGAAGAGGACTTCGCCACGGCAGACTTGCGCGTGCGCGTCTTGGCGGGCGCGGCCGGCTCCGCCGCGGCCTGCTCGCCCTTCTCGACGAGCGCGTCCACCTCGCGCCGCAGCTCGTCGTCGCCCGCGCAGGCGTCGGCGAGATACGCGGCCCTGCGCGCCGGTGCGAGCCCCATCGCGTGCTCGTAGATGAGTCTGATTTGTTGAAGTCGCTCGGGCGTCATCGCCTGCGCATTACCCGGTGTGCTTGTCTGTGCCTGCCGCCTGTGTACCTTCCGGTGGGGTTAACGCGAGCGCGCATTGTAGCATCTCGGCGGCACGCTCGACTGTCCAATCCGGCCTGAAAATTTATTTGCACGGCGCGATTTTTTTTTTGCGCGGCGCGAAACGTTTCGGGCGCGCGTGACATTAAGAGTTGAAAGCGCGTTGCTCCTCCGCGCGCGACCGAGAACTCACCCCGCAAAGAAGGGGCGGGCGCCCTCAAACAGAGCCCCCGCCCCTTCCCCCACGTCTACGACATTTTTCAGCCGCGCGGATTCGTCTGCACGCGCCGGCGGATGACGGCCGCACGCGTGGTCGTGACGAGCGCGCCCGCCTCGGGCGGCGGCGGCTCAGTCAGATGCGAGAACTCCTCGGCGTGCGATTGCAGATACGAGAAGAAGCGCTCGAACTCCTGCTGCATCGCGTCCATCTTCTCGCGCATGTTGAGTATGATCTCGACGCCCGCGAGATTGACGCCGAGGTCGCGCGTTAAAGAGAGGATGACTTCCAAACGTTCGAGGTCGGTGTCCGTGTAGAGCCGCGTGTTCCCCTCCGACCGCGAAGGCTTAAGTAACCCCTCACGCTCGTACAGCCTCAACGTCTGCGGGTGAATCTCGTACTGCGTCGCCACCGCGCTGATCGTGTAGGTTCCGCCTTTACGCCGTTTCATAGTCATTGCGGATTGCGGATTTCGGAATGCGGAGTAATCGGAGTCAATCCGAAATCCGCATTCCACAATCCGCAATCATTCGAGTCCCATCGCCACGCGCGGGTTCTCGGGGTTGAGCTGCGCGTAGCGCTTGAGGAGTTCCTTGGTCTCCTCGGAGATGACCTTCGGGAGCGTGACCTGAACTTCGACGAACTGGTCGCCGCGCGCCTGTGGGTTGCGAAGCGAGGGGATGCCGCGCTCGCGCATGCGAAACTGCGCGCCCGACTGTGTGCCGGGTGGAATCTTGAGCTGCGCTTTGCCCTCGATGGTCGGCACCTCGATCTTCGCGCCCAGCGCCGCTTCGGCAATCGTCACCGGCACCTTCACGTAGATGTTGTCGCCCTTGCGCGTGAAGTGCTTGTGCTTGCCGACGTTCGTGATGATGAAGAGGTCGCCCGCGGGTGCGCCCATGCGCCCGCCCTCGCCCTTGCCCGGAATCCGCACGCGCGAGCCGGTGTCCACGCCCGCCGGAATTCTGACCTTCACCGTCTCGGCCTTCGGCACGGTGCCCTTGCCGTTGCAGAGCGAGCAAGGAGGACGCCGCTTGCCCGCGCCGCCGCAGTCGGGGCACTCCTGCGCGAAACGGAGACGCCCGCCCGCCTTCTGCACCTGACCCTGCCCGTGGCAGGTCGGGCAGGTGATGGGATTGCCGCCCGTGTCGCCCGCGCCGTTGCAGCGCGGGCACTGCTCGGAGCGGTTGACCGTGATGTTCGTCGTCAAGCCCGTGACGGCCTCCTCGAACGAGAGCGCGAGCGGCATCTCGATGTCGGCGCCCTTCTGCGGCATCGGCCGCGGCGGCTCCTTCTCGGCCTTCCCACCGCCGAACAAGTCCGAGAAGATGTCGCGGAAGGACGAGCCGCCGCCCGCGGACGAAGAGGTCGTCGTGTTGCCCCAGTCGAAGCCCGCGAAGTCGAAGGGCACGCCCGCGCCCCGCGCGCCGCCGCCCGCGCCGGGCCCCGTGGCCCCGCGCGCCGCCGCGTCGGCGAGCTGGTCGGAATACGACCCGAAGCGGTCGTAGACCTGCCGCTTCTTCGGGTCGGAGAGCACCTCGTGCGCCTCCGTAATCTTCTTGAAGCGCTCCTCGGCCGACTTGTCGCCCGGGTTCACGTCCGGGTGATACTTGCGCGCGAGCCTCCGGTAAGCCTTCTTAAGCTCCTCCGGCTTCGCATCCCGCTTGATGCCCAGAACCTGATAAAAGTCTTCTTTTGCCATTTGAAAGCAGTGACGAGTGACAAGTGACAAGTGACGAGTTAAGACGAGTTCTTTCCGAAACTCGCCACTCGTCACTCATCACTTGTCACTGCTTTTACTTGTTCTCGTCAACGTCCACGTACTCGGCGTCGATGACGTTGTCGTCGCCGCCGCCGGAGGAGGTCTGGCCGCCGCCGGTCGAGCCGGTCGAAGCGCCCGCCGCGTTGGCCTGCTCCTCGCCGCCGCCCTCCGACGCGCCCGCGCCGCCGCCCTGATAGAGCGCCTCGGCCAGTTTGTGCGAAGCGGTCTGGAGGTTGGTGAAGGCGTTGTTGAGACGTTCAGCCCCGCCCTCTTCGAGCGCCTTCTTCGAGTCGGCAATCGCCGTCTCGACCTGCGTCTGCGTGGCGCCGTCGAGCTTCTCCTTGTTCTCTTGGAAGGTCTTCTCGATCTGCCAGACGAGACCGTCGAGCCGGTTGCGCGCCTCGACCTCTTCGCGCTTGCGCGCGTCCTCGGCCGAATGCGACTCGGCCTCGCGCATCATCTTGTCGATCTCCTCCTTCGAGAGACCCGACGAAGCGGTGATGGTTATCTTCTGCTCGCGCCCCGTCCCCATGTCCTTCGCGGAGACGTTGACGATGCCGTTGGCGTCGATGTCGAACGTCACCTCGACCTGCGGCATGCCGCGCGGTGCCGGCGGGATGCCGACGAGGTGGAACTTGCCCAGCGTCCGGTTGTCGCCCGCCATCGGGCGCTCGCCCTGTAGGACGTGCACTTCGACCGAAGTCTGGTTGTCCGACGCCGTCGAGAAGATTTCCGACTTGCGCGTCGGGATGGTCGTGTTGCGCGGGATGAGAATCGTGTTGACCCCGCCGAGCGTCTCGATGCCCAAAGAGAGCGGCGTCACGTCGAGCAAGAG
>JBJMGQ010000238.1:0-12206 GCA_045807845.1 Pyrinomonadaceae bacterium
ACTTCGTCAGCACGCCGGAGGAGGCCGTGCGGGTTATCGTGGAGAGCGCCGAAGGAGAGAGCGTATGAACTGTCGAAGTTGCGGGGCCGGCCTCGTGCCGGGAGCTAAATTCTGCGGTGCATGCGGCACCACCGTCGCGGCGGCCGAGGCGCCACCGTCCCAGTACCAAGCCGTGCCGACCGGGGGCGGAATCAAGATTGATGCTGACGCGCGCGGTGAGGGTCGCGGGTATTCGTTTGAGATACTGCACCAGCCCTCGTTCGCGCTCGCCGTCGTCAAGCTCGCGGCCGAGCAGTCGATACTGGCCGAGGCGGGCGCGATGGTCTCGATGTCCGCCAACGTGGAGTTGCAGTCGCAGATGAAGGGCGGGCTGATGGGTGCACTGAAGCGCGCCGTCGGCGGAGAGTCTGCCTTCGTCTCGACCTTCACGGCGCGCGGCGGCCCCGGCGAAGTCACCTTCGCCCCGGGCAGCCCCGGCGACATCGCCGCCATCGAGATGAGCAACCAGCTCTTCTTCGTCCAGTCCAGCTCCTACCTCGCGGGCGACGCCGGCCTGATTGTTGACACGCGCTGGGGCGGGGCCAAGACCTTCTTCGGCGGCGAAGGACTGTTCGTCTTGCAGGTGAGCGGCACGGGCTTGCTGCTCCTCTCGTCGTTCGGCGCCATCCATCGCAAGCGTCTGGCCGCGGGCGAGCGGTATGTGGTGGACACTGGGCACCTCGTCGCTTGGGAGGGGACGACGCAGTACACTCTGCGCAAGGCCGCGGCCGGCTTCTTCCGCAGCATGGTCAGCGGCGAGGGCATGGTCGCGGAGTTCACAGGCCCGGGCGAGCTTCTGATTCAGACGCGGAACCTCGCGGCGCTCGCAGGTTTGCTCAAACCCTTCTTCCCGTCGCAAGGCGGGGGAGGTGGTGGCGGCGGCTTCAACCTTAACCTCGGCGGGTGACGCGCGACCGATAACGCTGTACAGGTGTTTCAAGGTATGAGTGGGTTACTCGAAGAACAGGGTGTAGCAGGCGCGCGGCGCCTTCCGGGGGAGGGGAAGCGCGCGTGCATCATCGGCGCGCCGTGCGGCTTTGGAGCTGATATCGCGGGCGTAGACTTGGGGCCGGCGGCGATGCGAGTCGCGCGATTGAAGCAGCGCATCGCGGGGCTCGGCTACGAAGTGCGTGACCGCGGAGACCTGCGGGTTGAGTGCCCCTCGGAGCCACCCCCTTTGGGCGAGAAGCTGCGATACCTAAGCGAGATCAAGACCACCTGTGAGCTGCTGGCTGCGGATGTGCGGCGCGCGCTGGAAGCGGGTGAGTTGCCGATAGTCCTCGGCGGAGATCACTCCATCGCCATCGGCTCGGTCGCGGGCGTAGCCTCTTTCTACCATGCGCGCAAAGAGCCCATCGGCCTCATCTGGTTCGACGCGCACGCCGACATGAACACGCCCGAGACGACCCCCTCCGGCAACATCCACGGGATGCCGCTGGCCGTCCTCCTCGGCTACGGCGCGCCTGAGCTGACCGGCATCGGGGGTTTTTCGCCGAAGCTCGACCCGCGCTTCTGCGCGCACCTCGGCGCGCGCGACATAGACCCGGGCGAGCGCGAGTTGATACGGAAGCTCGGCATACGCTTCTTCACCATGCGCGAAATCGACGAGCGGGGGATGTCCGCCTGTATGGATGAGGCCCTCCACATCGCCTCGCAGGCACCGGCCGGCTACCATGTGACGCTCGACGTGGACGCGCTCGACCCGAGCGACGCCCCGGGCTCCGGGACAATCGTCCGCGGCGGGCTGACCTACAGGGAGGCGCATCTCTCGATGGAGAAGATTGCGGAGGCCGGCGGCGCGCTCTCGCTCGAAGTGGTCGAGATAAACACCGCGCTCGACATCAACAATCGTACGGCCGAGCTGGGCGTCGAGCTGATACTTTCCGGGCTCGGCAAGTCGATATTATAGGGCGGTCAAGTGCTGTGGTGATTCTTTAACCCGGGAGCCCGAAGCTGCTGTGCCGGCTGGCTTTGGGCTAAATTTTTAGGGCGGCGACTTTCAAACATGACGAAAAAGATTCGGATCGGGGTCATCTACGGCGGTCGCTCGGGCGAGCATGAGGTGTCGATGCGTTCGGCGCGTTCGGTCATCGAGGCCGTTGACACGGAAAAGTATGAGGTCATCCCAGTCGCGATTACGAAAGATGGGCGCTGGCTCTCGCCCGCCGAGTCGGCTTCGATGCTGCCGGAATCTACGCGGCTCATGCTCTCGAATTACGCGGGCGGGAGCGAGGACGGCGGCACGGCTCTCGTCGTAGACCCCTCACGCGGCGGTCTCCTACGGCAGGAGGGCGCAGGGGCCGGCGACCAGCGGCTCGATGTAATCTTCCCCGTGTTGCACGGAACCTACGGCGAGGACGGGACGATTCAGGGACTTCTGGAGATGGCCGGCATTCCATACGTCGGGTGCGGCGTGCTCGCTTCGAGCTGCGGGATGGACAAGGTGACGATGAAGACCCTGTTTCGACACGCGGGGCTGCCCGTCTGCAAATACGAGTGGTTCCTGCGGCACGAGTGGGAGGAGAAGCCCGCCGAAATCCGTGCGCGCGTCGAGCGCGAGCTGGGCTACCCTTGCTTCGTCAAGCCTGCGAATCTGGGCTCGTCCGTGGGCGTCTCGCGTGCGGACGACGAGGAGACGCTGGTCGCGGCCGTCAATCTCGCGGCGCGCTACGACCGGAAGATAATTGTCGAAGAGGGCTTGGACGCGCGCGAGATAGAGTGCGCGGTGATGGGGAATGACGAGCCCGAGGCGAGCCTGCCGGGCGAATATGTCGTGCACGACGAGCAGGCAAAGTTTCTAGACTATACAGAGAAGTATTCGAGCACAGGACGCGTCGAGTTCGTCGTCCCCGCACCCATCCCGAAGCGCCTGTCCCGTCGCATACAGGAGTTGGCCGTGCGTGCCTTCAAGGCCGTGGACGGCGCGGGCTTCGCAAGGGTGGACTTCTTCCTGAGGAGGGACACCAACAAACTCCTCGTCAACGAGCTGAACACCATTCCGGGGCTAACGGAAGTCTCCGGCTTCCCGAAGATGTGGGACGCCTCGGGCGTGACCTTTACGGAAGTCATCGACCGTCTGGTCGAACTCGCCTTCGAGCGCCACGCGGAGAAGTCTCGAAACGCGACGAGCCTCTGAGAGCACTCCCGCCACGAAACAGACCCACCACAAATACCCCTGACAGCCGCGTTCGCGGCCTGCACACAGACAATCATCTGTTCGAGTAAACTCTGAGCCCGCGCGTCCTAACTCTTTGGCGCACGGTAGCCGTTGCGCGTGCGCGCGGTGAGTTCAGGTCTTGAGAGCTTCAACTGTATGGCGCGCCAACGGCCGTCCCTCGCGGTGTTGTTCGGGCGGTAGCCGATTGTATACTGGTTGCTCAACTCCTGAAGAATCTCTCTGAACGCATCGTCGAGCGCGCGTCCGCCCGGCTTTGAGACGAACCGGCCGCCGCTCTTGTTCGCGTAGTTCTTCAACGTGCTCGCCGCGGACATGCGCTCGACTGGATTCATCTGCGGGTCGGCCATGTCCACCGTGTAGATGGTCGCGTTGGCTTGGAGCGCTGCGTTGAGTGCCTTCTCGGGCGTGGCGCCGCTCTTTGTGTCCGCGCCGTCCGAGAGGACGATGATCGCCTTGCGCTTCTCGGGGCGCTTGGCGAGGTCTTTCGCCGCGAGCAGGACAGCGTCGTTGAGTGCGGTCATCCCTTTCGAGCCAAGGTCGTAGGCCATTGGCGGGAGGTCGCGTCCCGGCGAGTAGTCCGACAACTGCTCCACCTTCGAGTCGAAGTGGTAGACGGATGCCACGTCCTCTTCGCGCAGCCCGTCAAGGAAGCGCACGGCCGCGGCGCGCGCAAGCGTCAGACGTGTCTCCATGCTCCCGGAAGTGTCGAGCAGAATGGCCGCAGCGAAAGGCGTCTCTTCGACCGAGAAGAGCGTGACGCGCTGTTCCACCCCGTCCTCAAGAACCTTGAAATCCTTGTGCGAGAGCTTGTGCACATACTGGCCGCCGCTGTCCGTTACCGTCACGTTGAGGACGACGAGGTCGGCGTTCACGCGGACGACCTCGTCGTCATCGTCCTTCTGCGCGCGCACGAACGCCGCGGGCACGGCCAGAGCGACGAGGGAGAGGATGAACAGCAGGATTCTCGTCTTCGAATGACGGCGGAGGGGGGAAGGAGGGGGCGCGGCGCGTGGCGAAATCTTCATGGCTGTTTGATGGTGCGTATGTGGCGTATCAGCTCAATCATTTCGTTGGAACGCTCGATGACGTTGGCGGAGATGACGAGGCGCGAAGTCTTCGACACGCTCTCCTTCAACTCGCCCGTGAGTTTGGCGAGGCGCGTGACGGCATCCTCGATGTGACCCGGCGGGTCGCTCAACTCCTCGTCGTCGTCGGAGGCGCCCGCGCCGCCCCTGATTTTGCGCGCGAGTTTTTCGAGCCGTTCGAGTCTCTTCACATCATCACGGGTGAGGGAGTTGTTCTTCTTGTAGGAGGCGAGGAGTTGATCTCCGAGCTGCGCGGCCTCGCCTGCGCGCTCGACCATCTCCTTGTGCGTCTCCTCCTCGCGCCGAATCTCTGCGCGCCGCATCATCTCCGCTTCGGGCGAGCCGAAGTCGCCCGCGCGCTGCGGCTTGCTGCCGGATCTCGGCTGAGACTGCTCTGCCGAGGTGATTTGCGCCGAAGCAGCGGCGGGGCAGAGCGCGAAGAGAACTACTATGAGAGCTTTGGCTCTGTGCATGAGAACGGCCTTAAGGCTCCCCTTCAGAAGGTTCCGCGAGCGTCGAAGAAGTGTAACACGGGCGACGAAGTTAGGGATGCGGTTGAAGAGATGTTGGGTTGCAAAGCCTAAGCCCGTTAGAGTTGTTTGCTAAATGCTTTACATGAGCTTTTGTCGGCGCGCCGACTCTTAAAGTTTGACGAGAGCTTTCCCATTGCTTTAAGGAACACTGTAGGGATTGTCGGGCGTGTTGATGAACTCGTCGCTGCCGGACTTCTTCTTCGTGGGAGTCTTGACGATGATCACGTTGTCCTTGAACTTCTCGGGCGGCCGTTTCGCTCCCGGCAGAGACAGGAAGGCTACTTCCTGTGTGCGCGCGCCGCTCTTGAGCCCGACCACGCGCGACCCGCTCCACTCCTCCGACAGAACCTTGAGCGTAAACTTGCCCTGTTGCCCCGGGTCAAGGTCGGCAGGCTCGACCTTTATCTCGCGCGTCTCGACGCCGGAGTCAGTCCTGCGCCTCAATTCAATCTCGACCGAGAGCTTTTCAAGTCTCCCTTTACCGACATTCTGTATCGCGCCGCCGATGATGGCGTAGGGTTTGGCGAGCAGAGCCTCGTCCACAAAGACGTGCGCTTCCGGCTCGGGTTTCGGAGTCGGAGTCGGCTGAGCCGCTTTCTGCTGCGAGGCGTCGGGAGCCTTCTGGCAGCCCGACAAAATCAGAAAGGGGAGTAGTGAGAGCGTGAGGGCCGGCTTCCTGGCGGCCAAAACGAGGGTTTTGAGATAAATCATCTGACTACTTTGTTCGCTTGATAGTTGAGCTTTGCCATCCTTTGCCGTTGAAACTTAACGGCTTAGCCTTCCGGTCGCGGCTCTTGATGTTCACGGGCAGCGACTTCTACTGATCCTGTTCATGTCCCGGCGGCGGGGTGCCTGTGACTTTCGTGATGAGCGCCACGAGAAACTCCTCTTCCGCCGTCCCGTTACTCCTCAAAGAGAGCCATTCGGCGCCGAGCACGTTGTCGCTTCGGCCCTCGACGCGAGCGTTGATGGAGATGTTGGTGTTCGCGCTGTCGATGGGCTGGATTTCGATGATGAGGGTGTAGCGCCCACGCGTCCAGTTACCCTGCTCCGTGCGCGGCACCTCCGCGAAGCGGAACAACTCGGACGAAGTGACGACCGTCCCGCGCGTGAAGGTGTAAGGCTGTGAGACCAGCAGACCCGTCTCGGGCTTCGAGACCGTCTCGTCAAGGATGAGCTTCCTTTCGCGCATCAACTCCTGCGCGGCCTTCGTCAGCACGTCGTTCGGGGTCTGAAAACGGTATGGGTTCGGGATGGGCGGCGGCGGCTGAGTCTTGCCCTTGCCGAAGTCTATGCCGCGCCCGACGCCGGTGTCCACCTTGCCGCCGTTGACGGCCGGTTGCCGGTTGTTGCTGCTGTCGCGTATGCGGTCGTTCTGCTGATCGACACCCTTCTCCTGCGCGGCGCAGATTGAGCAGGCGAGAATAAGAAGCGCGATGGCGAGAAACGTTTTCATGGAAGACCCCTTTGCACTGACCTTGCCAATAATTCAAGAGGGAAACGCCTGCGAGCATAATGCAACGAACAGTCGAATTCAAGACTGATTTCGAAGCACGATATCTTTGATGCACTTTTAAGGAGAAGGGGAGGGCCGCGCTGTTACGTCCGTTCCTTCGGAGGGAGTGGGCGTCGCCGAGAGGTTGGCGTTGCGGTTACGCTCCCACTCTCTTAGCGCCTGTACACCGCGTTCGAAGTCAGCGTCGTTGCTGTAGAAGTTGTGCGCGCCGTCGTTACGTGAGGGCTCGCGGACATAATAGATAAAGTCCGTCTGCGCGGGATTGAGCGCCGCTTCTAGCGAGCTTTGACCCGCAGAGGCGATAGGCCCGGGCGGCAGACCGCGGACTTTGCGCGTGTTGTAGGGCGAATCGCGGTCGAGGTCGCTCTGATAAACCTTGCCGTTGTACTTCCACTTGCCGGCGGCCTTCGAGGCGTAGATGACGGTCGAGTCGATTCCGAGCGGGATGTCGCGCCTGAGCCGGTTGTAGATGACGGAGGCGACGACGGGGCGCTCGTCCGCGAGCTTAGACTCGGTTTCGATGAGCGAGGCGACGGTGACGATCTCGCGCGGGCTAAGGTTGGGAGGGGCGGCGTGCTTCGCCGACAACTCGCCCCAGACCTGCCTGAAGCGCTTCACCATCGTCTCGACGACCTGCCGCGGGGTCGCGTCCGGCTGAAAACTGTACGTGTCTGGATAGAGGTAGCCTTCGAGGTTTTTGGCATCGGGGTCGAGGTCGCGGATGGAGCTCGTGTCATCGAATAGAGCCAGAGCCTCTTCTGTGCTCTGGAGCTTGAGTTCCGGAATCCTCAAGAGGAGCGCGGCGATGTCCCAACGCGTCCAGCCCTCGATGATGGTCAGGCGGCTCAGGCGTTGTTCGCCCTCCTCAAGTTTTTTCAGAACGCCGAGCGGAGAGATGGGTGAAGGGAAGCGATACTCACCCGCCTTCAAGCGCTGACCCGAGCCCGTCAGACGGACGTAAAGTCTCAACATCCATCCGTGTCTGATAACGCCGAGAGTTTCCAGATTATTAATAATTTGATCCGGCGTGGAGCCTTTGGGGATGGCGATGTACTGTTCACTCTGAGGGTGAGACTTGGGGGCTCGTAGCTCTTGACGAGCCCACAGCAGAGAGCCCGCACAGGCAAGTGTCAGAAGAATTATGGATGAAATGATAACTCGTTTAAAGGTCATTACATATCCCGTATGATCTTAAGTTAAAACTCAACCCTCGGGCTCACCCTTCGGCTCTCCTCTGAACTTCAAGAAAGTCGCTCAAGATAATAGATGCGGCTTCGCTGTCGATGCGTTCTGAAATCTCAACGTCTCGAAGCCCGCGCTTTCGCAGAGAAGTCTCCGCGTCTTTCGAGGTGAGCCGTTCATCCTGAAAAAATAGAGGGAGCTTGAGCGAGAGTTGTAAGTTGCGTGCGACGCGTCTGACTTCTTGTGCGGCGTCGCCTTCGGTGCCGTCCATTCGGAGCGGCAAACCCAAGACTATGCTTCGCACGTCAAACTGCGAGCAGAGTTCGGCGAGTGAGCTGAGCAGACGCTTCCAAGGGGTGCGCGGCAGGGCCTGGAGCGTTCGGACGCTCAGGCGCAGCTCATCCGAGACGGCGAGGCCGACTCTCTTGGAACCCATGTCGATGGCGAGGACACGACCCTGCAACGTTAGACCTGCTCGACTCGCTTTTTTGGACGAAATCTGCGTGTTTGTTCGGCGCGGAGTATAACGCAACCCTTGACAAGTGTGCCACTTAGACGGCTTGCGCGCCGTACGCGGCTACTGTATCATCCGACCCGTGGGTTCGGACACTTCAGCCTGACGACGGGCTGAAGCGCTTTTAAAGGATTTAGGTAGAATTCAGAGGTGCTCGATGTCTTTTCGCAGTAAGTTTCTTCTCGTCGTTTTCTCCGCGTCGCTGGCAATCTACGCCGCCGCCGGCGGCTGGATGGCTTCGATCAATGCACAGCAGCAGCAGAACGACCCCGGCGCACAGCTCCGAATCTTCGAGAGCGTCCTCAGACACATACAGGACGACTACGTAGACGAGCCCGACCTGAATAAGGTTCGCGCGGGCGCGCTCCGAGGGCTTGCATACGGCCTCGACCCGTACTCGACCTACCTGACAACCGAACAGGTCAAGGGCTTCCGCGCGGGCGGTCAGAGCAGTCAGTCCAGCATCGGCGCAGAGCTTTCGCAGTTCGCCTCTTACCTCTACGTCATCGCCCCCGTGAAGGGTGGGCCGGCGGATCTGGCCGGTTTGCAGGCGGGCGACATCATCGAATACATCGACGGGAAGGCCACGCGCGACATCTCGCTCTACGACGCGCGCCAGCTTTTGAACGGCGCGCCCGGTAGCGAGGTCAAGCTGCGCGTCCTGCGCGCGGGCACACGCCCGTTCGTCCTCAACGTCAAGCGCGGCGCCGTATCCGTTCCCGGCGCGGAGGCGCGCACGGAGCCTGGGAAGATCGGCGTCATCAAGGTCAACAGTCTCGCGGAGGGCGAGGCCGCGGACGTGAAGGCGCGTTTGCAGGAGCTTCTGAAGCAGGGCACGCAGAAGGTTGTGCTCGACCTGCGGAGCGTGGCTGGCGGCTCGATCGACGAGGGCGTTAAGGTCGCGAACCTCTTCATCAAGGATGGGACGCTGGCGCAGACGGTCGGGCGTGGGAACAAGCCTCTGAAGAGCTACACGGCCGACCCGAAGGCCGTGCTCTTCGAAGGGCCGACCGCAGTGCTCATCGACCGTGGGACTGCCGCCGCCGCCGAAGTGGTGGCCGCGGCTTTCGCAGAGCACAAGCGCGGCGATGTGGTGGGCGTCAAGAGCTTCGGTGCGGGCGCAGAGCAGCAGCTCTTCACTCTGCGCGCGGGCGACGGGCTGCTCCTGACGACGGTCAAGTGGGCCTCCTCTACAGGTAAGACTTTCCTCGGCGAGGGCGTGAAGCCGACGGTCGAGGTGAAGGCGCCCGAGCTGGCCGAAGCGATTGACCCCGAAGACCTGACCGGCAACGACGACGACCCCATCGCGCAGCCCAACGCCCCCACCGACCGGAGGGAAGTGACGCCCGAAGCGGCCTCGCCGAAACAGCAGCCCGAAGACGTGCAGTTGAAGAAGGCACTTGAACTGCTGCGCGAGAATAAGCCTGCGCAGAATCCGCAGCGCCCTTCCTGAAGGGCAGAGAACCACAGACGTTGAAAGGCGCGCGAGATAAATTCTCGCGCGCCTTTCAGTTTTAGTTGAGATGCTCTCTTCGTTCGCCTCTGTCAGAGAGGAATGTTCCCGTGCTTCTTTGGTGGATTCGTGTCCCTCTTGTTCTCAAGCAGTGAGAGGGCGCTGATGAGTTTTTTGCGCGTCAGGGCGGGCTCGATGATCTCGTCGATGAACCCGCGCTCGGCCGCGACGTAGGGGTTGGCGAACTTCTCCTCAAACTCCGAGACGCGCGCTCTTCTGGCCGCATCCTGATCCGGCGCCTCGCCTATCTCACGCCGGTAGAGAACCCCGACCGCGCCCTCCGCGCCCATCACGGCGATCTCCGCCGTCGGCCAAGCGAAGTTGACATCGGTGCGTATGTGCTTCGAGGCCATGACGCAGTATGCGCCGCCGGATGCCTTGCGCGTGTTGACTGTGATCTTGGGCACCGTCGCCTCCGCGAAGGCGTAGAGAAGCTTCGCGCCGTGCCTGATGATGCCGCCGTGCTCCTGTCGCACGCCGGGCATGAAGCCGGGCACGTCTTCGAAGACGACGAGAGGGATGTTGAAGCAGTCGCAGAAGCGCACGAAGCGCGCGCCCTTGACCGAGGCGTCGATGTCGAGCACGCCCGCGAGATACGCGGGCTGATTGGCGACGATGCCGACGCTACGGCCACCGAGGCGCGCGAACCCGACGACGATGTTCGGGGCATATTGTTCGTGGACTTCGAAAAAATAGCCGTCATCGACAATCGCATGAATCGCGTCGCGTATGTCGTAGGGCTGGTTCGAGGCTTCCGGGACGAGCGTGTTGAGCGTCTCGACACGGCGTTCGTGCGGGTCGTGCGTCTCGATCCGGGGCGCTTCCTCCATGTTGTTGGAGGGGATGAAGGAGAGCAGCTCGCGCACGAGCAGAAGCGCGTGCTCGTCGGAGTCGGCCGCGAAGTGAGCGACGCCCGAGATGCTGTTATGCGTGTCGGCACCGCCCAGCTCCTCTTTCGAAACGTCTTCGTGCGTGACGGTGCGGATCACGTCGGGGCCCGTGATGAACATGTAAGAGGTGTTCTTCACCATCACGTTGAAGTCCGTGATGGCAGGGCTGTAGACGGCGCCGCCCGCGCAGGGGCCCATGATGCAGCTAATCTGCGGGACGACGCCCGAGGCGAGCGTGTTGCGCAGGAAGATATCGGCGTAGCCGCCTAAGGAGACGACGCCCTCCTGTATGCGCGCGCCGCCCGAGTCGTTGAGCCCGACGACGGGGGCGCCGACGCGCATCGCCATGTCCAAGACCTTGCAGATCTTCTCGGCATGCGTCTCGGAGAGCGAGCCGCCGAAGACTGTAAAATCCTGCGCGAAGACGAAGACGCGGCGCCCGTCCACGAGGCCGTGTCCTGTGACGACGCCGTCTCCGGGGAAGAGTTGTTTCTCCAGACCGAAGTCGCGCGAGCGGTGGATGACGAGCTGGTCGAACTCTTCGAAGGTGCCTTCGTCGAGGAAGAATTCGATGCGCTCGCGCGCAGTCCATTTGCCGGCCTCGTGCTGGCGCGCGGTGCGCGCGGCGCCGCCGCCCTCCAAGGCTTGGAGCTTTCGCGCCCGGAGCTGTTCGAGTTTAGACTTGTGCGTGTTTTCGGCCGGTTCGGGTTTCATAGGTTGAGAAGTTAGGCGTGAGATTATGAATGATGCCGTTGAATTTGTACACGCTCAAGGGGCCAGAGTGGTCTTGAGAGAGAACTTCAAAGGTAGGTGTTGAAGAGTCGGCGCGCCGACTCTTCAACACCTACCTGAGCCTCCCAAAGTGGTCTAGATTTTCGAGCGTGGTGTCGCACTTCGAGTCGTTCAGACCGTCGGGGCTCACGTTCTACTTTACTTGAGGGAAGTCACAAAGGGCTGAAGGGGAAGTGCCGGTTATTGATTAAAAGTCGAAGCTCATCAAGAGCCTCTTGAACTTTGAAGCGATAGAGGGCGGGATATTGGTAAAGCTCCGCGTGACGCTCGAATTCATCCTCGTCGAGAACTGCGTAGGAGTAGTCGGGTTGAACCAGAACGTCAACGTCGAGGTCTACGAAAGTGAGAGCGCCGGGCTCAAGCGTCGGCGGGGTGTTGATGTTGCAGTAGAACTTGAGGAGTTGGCCGTCGGGCGCTTGAAAGCGGAAGACGCTGTACCAGCGATCCGTCCAGAAGAACTCCTTGCTCAAAGTTCCCGCCTCGATGGTGCCGATGAGTGTGTGCTGTATCTCCTCCGCGAAAAAGGCGTCGAGGACGATGAGAGAGTTCTCCCTGCGCGCGACACGCGCGGGCCAGATACGGCTGACACGCCCGTCGTGTTTGCAAGAGCGGACGACGATCTCGCCCGTGTCAGTCTCGCCTTCCTTCAACAAAGACTCGAACATGTGTCAGGTGTGATTTCGTTTCAGGCGTGTGCAGCGCTAACAGAGTTTCGGAGCGTCCCGATGCCTTCGACCTCTACCTCGCACACGTCGCCGTCGAGGAGCGGGCCGACCCCTGCGGGTGTGCCGGTCGCGATCAGGTCTCCCGGTTCGAGCGTCATCGCGTGCGAGATGTAGCGTATGAGGTGTGGGACGGGGAAGGCCATCGCGGAGGTGCGACCGCTCTGGCGCAGTTGGCCGTTGACGCGCGTCTCGACGGAGAGGTCTGCGGGGTCGAGGCCGGTGACGATGTATGGGCCGAC
>JBJMGQ010000239.1:0-5925 GCA_045807845.1 Pyrinomonadaceae bacterium
ATCGACGCAGGTCGCCGGTCACCCTGTCGTTGTCGAGCAGTGTGTTGTCCACGTCGAAGAGGAAGACCACGCCGTGTTGCGACATCCGAAAGCACCTCCGGGGAGATAGAATGGCGGGACGCATCATAAGTGTTCCGCATCACGCTTAACAATGCTTCATTTTGATGAGCGATGAAAATAGTTCAGGCGACAGGGAGCCGTTTCGACCTTGATTTTGACGCCTCGACGGGATTACATCTTCATCCGCTTCGAGCCGGAGGTCGCAGTCGTGCGTGACCAGTCGTATGAGTTAGCGCAAGCCTCAACATCATTTTTTCGACGATAGAATACCTAACAACCCCTTCAGTTCGCCACCACGCTCGAAGACGCCGGAGCAGTCCGCAACATTGCCGTTGTCCGTGCGACCGCGCGGGTTTATACTCCGCTCTTCCGGTATAAGGAGGTGAGGCTATGTGGGGCAGACAAACGTCTTTAAGGGCCTCATTGATTCGTCTGGCGGCGGGACTCTTATTGTCGGCAACCTTTGCGGGCGTGGCCGCGGCACAACAGACGGGCCCGGTCACCAACGCGCCGACGCCCGGTACGTCGAGCCCGAAGCGTGAGGCTATCGAGCGTCAGGGGCGTGAGGCCATGCTTCGCGGCGCAGAGTTGTTGACAAGGCCAGTCGATGATAAGCGGGGCATGCAGGCCGCCGCCGAGCAGGTCAAGCAGGACTTCAAACGCATTCAAGTCCTGCGTAACAATCTGGCGCGGCACCTGACCTCCGAGGGCCAGCTCGACTACAAGACTATTGCGGGCGCGGCCGGCGAGCTGAATAAACGCGCCAACCGTCTGAGGACATATCTGGTTCCGCAGACTTCCAGCGCGCATGACGAGAGCCCCCACAACCAGATCGAGTTAGACGGTGCGTTGTTGAGGGCCGCTCTCATTACACTGTGCCAGCGAATAGACAGCTTTACCGGGAACCCGGTCTTCAAAGTCCTCGAAGTCGTCGATGTCCAACAAGCGGCCAAAGCGGGCGGAGATTTACAGGGTATCATCCGTCTCAGTGCGAGGATCAAGGATGGCGCGGAGAGGATGAATAAAACTCTCAAGCGATGACTTGAAAGACCTTGAGCGGAGCTTGCGTGCAGACACTTGACGCATCCCGCGTGTTCCCGGCCCGTGCCTGAACTGACGCCTCGCAGCCGTCTTTATCTCTGGAAGGGCCGCCCTTCTTCCCCGGAGCCTGAACCTTGCGACGCATCAATCTGAAGAGGGCTAACGTTGCGCGCCAGAGCACGGTGCGCAACATCAACCGGCAGATCGTCCTCAACATGATTCGGGAAGGCGAGCCGATCTCCCGCATCGAGATTGCCCGGAAGACCGCGTTGCACCGCGCCACCATCTCACTCATCCTTGACGAGCTGTTGGGCAGCGGCCTCGTCGAAGAGGTCGGGTCGGGCGAATCGACGGGCGGGCGTCCGCCCATCCTTCTGCGTGTGCGTGCGGCCGGCCCCGTCGCGATAGGCGTTGACCTCGGCACTGTCCGCACGGTGGTCGCCATGAGCGACCTAGCGGGGCGCGTGCTGGAACAGGAAGAGTTCGCCACGTCTCCCGTCGCCTCTGTGACGCTGAATAACATCGTCGGTTCTGTGCGTAGATTGGTGGGAAAGAATCGGGGCGACATCGAGGGCGTCGGTGTGAGCCTGCCCGGGCTAGTTGACTTCGAGACGAGCAGCGCCCTCTACATTCCGCACTTCAAGTGGCGCGACTGGCCCGTGGCCCGCGAAATCGAGGCGGCGGTAGGACTGCCCGTGGCCGTCGATAACGACGCCAACGCCGTGGCCCTCGCCGAGCTCTGGTTCGGCCGTCCAGAGGTGCGCGACGTGCGCGACTTCATCATGGTGCTCGTCGCCGAGGGCATCGGGACGGGGCTCGTCTTCGACGGTCAGATATATCGCGGCGAGCGCGGGGCGGCCGGCGAGTTCGGCCACATGATCGTCGGGCAGGACGCACCCATCGCGTGCGCCGCGGGGAGCCGCAAGTGCTGGGAGGCGTTCGCTTCAGAGCGCGCCGCCCTCGCCCGCTACGAGACACTTTCACGCGGCGCGACCGGCCGGAGTAACGTTAGTTTCGCGCAGTTGGTTGATCGGGCTCTGGGCGGCGAGCGCGCTGCACAAACGACGCTCATTGATGCCTCGTCGTATCTCGGCATGGGCATCTCGAACCTCATCAGTGGGCTCAACCCGGAGGCCATCATCATCGGCGGGCAGATCGTGCGCGCATGGCCGCTGATAGTCCACGAGATTCATAAGGTCGTCGATGAGAATTGCTGCCTCACCAAAACCCCCGTGCGGATAATTCCCTCCACGCTCGGCGCAGAACCGAAGCTCATGGGGGCGCTCAGCCTGATTCTCGCAGGCAAATTCGCCCTCGCGCACGCCGGTTGAGGCTCGACGTGAATCCGAGAAATTGGATGGAAATCTGTATCTTTTTGGATGAGGACGGCAAGGCTTGTTCATCGGCATTCGTGAAGGTCTGCGCCTGTGCGGTTTAGCTGTGCCCGCCCTCACGCCCGCGGCGACGGAATATTAGTTGCTGCATTCCTCAACTACTGACCCGCGTTATATCGTGGTCGAATCTTTTTAGGTCTGATGTAGGCTAACATTCTGGCGCCGGCGTTTACCATAAACATAATTGGGTAACCCAACAAAGAATTTTGATTGACAGACGTAAAGCTTAGTGCTAAACCCTTTTGTCGTAAATACTGACATAAGGGTTTGATCGGTCGGCGTTAAGTACCTTCAAACGATAAGGGGCTCGAAAGTCTCTTATAATCTTGCCCTAAGAACACCTCGCAGATTCCTGCGGAGCGGCGCTGCTGAAAATAGTAGTCCGTAACGCAGAAGCACATCTATGCTCGTCCCGCGTGGCTTGAGTCGAAGTACTCAGCGTTAGTTTTCTTGAGAACGCTTCTGAACCGGGTCTGTTGGCGGCCCGAATGTAAGGAGAGGTTGTAATGATGAAACAACTTGGACTCCGCGCAGCGCTCTTTGTGCTGAGCATGGGGTTGGTCGTCGGAGTACACGCCCAGACGAACACCGTCGGCAGCATCAGCGGCACGTTGCGAGACCAGCAGGGGGCCGCCGTCCCGAACGCCGAGGTGACCATCACGGCGGCCACGACGGGGCAGACGCGCACCGTGAAGAGCGATGCGGACGGCTTCTTCAATGCCCCGAGTCTACCCGTGGGCCGCTACACTCTGAGCACGTCACCTCAGGGGTTCAAGAAGCTCGTCGCGACCGACGTTGACGTAAACGTCAGCTCGCGCGTCGTCTTAGACCTCACGCTCGAAGTCGGCGAGGTCACCGACACCGTGACGGTGACGGGCGCGGCGCAACTCGTCGAGACGCGCAGCCAGAACGTCAGCAGCCTCATCTCGGAGAAGCAGGTGACGGAGCTGCCGCTGAACGGGCGCAACTACGCGCAACTGGCGCTGATGGTGCCGGGCGTCTCGCCCGTCACACAGTCGGGCGCGGGCGGCGCGTTCGCGGCCGGCGGGACGGGGCTGAACGCGGGCGTTGACATGTCGGTCAACGGCAACCAGTCGAACGCCAACATGTGGACGGTTGACGGCGTCAACAACATGGACGTTGGCTCGAACCGCACGCTGCTGGTCTTCCCGTCCATCGACTCCATTCAGGAGTTTCGCGTCGAGCGCAACAGCTTCAGCGCAGAGTTCGGACAGGCGCAGGGCGCCGTCGTCAACCTCGTCACCAAGGGCGGCGGGAACAACTTTCACGGCACCCTCTACGAGTTCCTGCGCCGCGACAGCCTGAACGCCAACAGCTTCTTCCTCAACCGGACGGGGCAGGACGCCAACGGCGACGGTAAAGCCGACAGGGCCCCTCTGAAGTACGACAACTTCGGCGGCACGCTGAGCGGCCCGGTCACCATCCCGCGGTTCGGCGAGGGCGGCAAGCAGCTCTGGAAGGGCAAGAACAGGCTCTTCTTCTTCTGGTCGGAAGAGTGGCGGCACGAGCAGCGCGGCTTCACGAACAGCGGCCGCGTCCCGACCGCCGCCGAGAAGCGCGGCGACTTCAGCGGCTTCCTGACGAGCGGGAGCCGCCCCATCGATCCGCTCACCTGCCGCACGGTCAACGGCTCGCAGGTCTGCGATCCGTTCCCCGGCAACATCATCCCGGCCTCGCGCCTGAGCCCGGCCGGCCTCGCGCTGGTCAAGATTTTCCCTGACCCGACCAACCCCACCGCCTCGGGTCAGAACTGGGCGGCCGCGCCCCTCCAGCCCATCTCCACGCGACAGGATCAGTTCCGCTTCGACGCCAACATCACGAGCAAGACGAACTTGATGGTCAAGTACATCAACGAGAAGTGGGTGCATTCGGGCGCGTCCGGCAACTTCTGGGGCGACACACCGTTCCCGACTCTCTCGTCCGACTGGGAGCAGCCGAGCCGCAGCTTCGCCGTCAAGCTGACGAACACCATCGGCGCGTCGGCCGTCAACGACTTCCAGTTCTCGCGCTCGGGCAACGACATCCTTATCGCGACCAGCGCGCAGTCACAGGCGCTCTTCCAGGACATCGCTTCGAAATTCCCAACCGTCTTCCCCTCTAACGAGAACAACATCCCGAGCCTCTTCTGGGGCCCGGGCGGTTACAACGACCTCTGGCATCAGGCGCCTTGGGAGAATCATCAAGACCTCAACATCTGGAAGGATGACTTCTCGAAGGCGATGGGCTCGCACGACCTCAAGGTCGGCGCGCTCTACAGCCGCAACCGCAAGGAGGAGCCGGGCAACGGCGCCGCCGGGGGCAACCAGCCGCTCGCCATTCAGGGCTGCGGCGACGTGACCGGCAACTGCATCGCCGACCTGCTCGTGCGCGACACGCCGCTCGTCGAGTACACCGAGCAGGCCAATCAGGAGATTGGCGACGGGCGCTGGCGCGACATGGAGTTCTACGGCAACGACACATACAAGATGCACCAGCGGCTCACGCTCACGATGGGACTGCGCTACTCGCGCTTCCCTTCGGCCTTCGTCGAGGACGACCGCATCACCAACTTCCTGCCGCGCCTCTATAACGGCTCGCTGGCCGACCCGCTTGCCCGTCTCCAGAGCATGCTGGTCACGCCGCAGAACGCCGAGCAGTTCGGCCTCCCGCGCTCGCTCGTCAAGCCCTACAACATGGGGTTCCAGCCGCGCGTCGGCCTCGCTTGGGATGTCTCCGGCGACGGCCGCATGGCGGTGCGTGCAGGCTTCGGCCGCTACATGAGCCGCGCCAACGTCATCGAAGACGTGCTGCGCATGACCAACAACCCGCCTTGGACGACTGCGGTCGATTCCGGCTGGAACGGAACGCGCGGCCTCCGACTCTCCGACTGCCCGACCTGTCGCAGCCTCGACACCATCAATCCCGGCCTCCGCAACGCGGTCGTCGGTGTCAGCCCGACGGCGGCCGTCAACGCCGTGAGCGAGGACTTCCGGCCGCCCGAGAGCTACCAGTGGAACCTCAGCGTCTCGCGCGAGATCATGAAGGACACGGTGCTTGAGGCTTCCTACATCGGCAACCACGGCCTGCACATCTGGCGCCGGAACGTGCCCTTTAACGACGTGCCGCCGGGCCCGGCCCGCCTCGCCATCGCGCTGGCCACCCGCAACAACCAGTCAACGGACGCGCTCGTCGCGGCCAACCGCCGTATGGGGCCCAACTCGCCGCCTGTTAGCATCAGCGAATCGACCGGCAACTCCTACTACCACGCGTTGCAGATTTGGCTCAACCGCCGGCCTCGCGTTGACCGATCTCAGACGGCGGATTCACGTCCAGCACGGTTGCTGGACGTGACTCGTCGGGACTGCGGAAAGACTCGCGGCGCTCCTGCGTCGCCAGTGCCACGCTGGCCGCGGCTTTCGCGATGAGCGTC
>JBJMGQ010000240.1:0-10240 GCA_045807845.1 Pyrinomonadaceae bacterium
GGAATGCGATCTTCTCGACGTTTCCGGCAGCACGGAACGAGGGCTCATGAACCATATGGTGTTCACCAAGATCGACGCCGACCATCACTCCGAGGCGTTGACTTACACGCTTCCCGGCAATAAGCCGATGGTCGCCCAATTCATCTTAACGCGCACAAAATGACGGAGCGTATTTCATCGTCAGGGTTATCGGGAAAATCCGATTGACGGTGACGCTTAGGTCGAACGTGCGGTTCTGCAAGCTCGTAGACGAAACTGATGAAAGCCATTGTCTATCTCAACGATGGTTCGCCCGATGTTCTCAAGTTGGAAGAGATCGACAAGCCGACTCCCGGGGACGATGAAGTTTTGATCAAAGTCCGCGCTGCTTCCGTCAATCCAATTGACTCCGGCTCAGCGCGACATCCGTTCCTGCGTCGCATACTGTTCGCGATGAGCAAATCGAAGGTCAATCGGCCCGGGCGCGATGTGGCGGGCCAAGTCGAAGCAGTTGGCCGTAACGTAACGGAGTTCAAGCCGGGCGTCGCGATCTTCGGCTTGTGCGGTGGGGCCTTTGCTGAGTATGCAATTGCTTCCCAATCGGCATTGGTCGTGAAACCGGATGGCGCCTCGTTTGATCAGGCGGCTTCTGTCCCCTTGGCGGGGCTCACCGCCTTGCAGGGTCTTCGCGACAAAGGAAAAATTCAACCGGGGCAGAAAGTCTTAATCAACGGTGCTGCGGGAGGCGTGGGCACCTTCGCTGTGCAAATCGCGAAGTCATTCGGCGCGGAAGTTACAGGCGTGTGCAGTACGAGGAACGTTGAGATGATCAGAGCAATCGGGGCAGATCACGTCATTGATTACACCCGAGAGGATTTCACCAAAAGTGGACAACATTACGATCTGATTTTCGACCTCGTGGCGAACCATTCGTTCTCAGCGCGCAGACGCGTCTTAGCCCCCAAGGGGATGTACATCGGGGCCGGCATCGTCGGCCTGGGTGGGTCGATAATCCGTCTCGTGGCTCATCAGATCACAGAGCTTGTATTGCCACGTTTCGTGAGCCAGAAGTTCGTCACATTCATGACGAAGCTCAGCAAAGAAGACCTGGGCATCATGGGGGAGCTCATAGAAGCCGGAAGGGTCACGCCGGTCATCGATAGGTGTTACAGCTTGAGTGAAGCCCCTGCCGCTCTCCGGTATTTGGAAGACGGACACGCTCAAGGAAAAGTGGTGGTAACTGTAGGACATAACAACAAAACCTAAAAACCACCCTGCCGCCGACTTTGCTCCGCTGCTGGTTAGTGCCACAACTCACCAAAACCATATAAGCGTCGGTTAGAAAAAATAAGGAGAGGTAATCTATAGGTCTGCCTGCTGAACTGTTACATCGCACCCCAACGTCCTATAATAGCCATTATGGCTTTCGGGCCGTTCAAGCCCGACGCTCGACGGGAATTCGCTTACACAATTCATCTGAACCCCCTCTCATCCGCATACTAGCGGACGCCTAATGTTGCTTCGGTTGCTTCCTTTTAGGTTTTGGTGCTGCCTGTACATCAGGGGCTGCAAAGAGTCCTTCCTTAACTAAAATTACATTAACGATGCGGTTACCGCACCTTATTGGAGGAATCTGTTTTTTTACGTACGAGCCTCTAAAGACCATGAGGTTCTCTTTGTCCGCACATGGGTTAGTGTTTAGAGTGAGGACCCCATTTTCTTCTCGTACAATGACACCACGTGCAGATTGATCTTCAGCGGCAGCCGTAATCTCTACCGCGAACATAGCAGACGCACTAAGCGTGCTTTGTCCACAAAGCAATACTCCGCAAATCAACCCAATCGGTACTGCCAGTAGCATCAGTTTTCTAGAATATGTGAACATCAGAGCCTCCTATTTACCTTCACCGTCGAAGCACCTGGGATCAGCAACATTCCCGCGAAGATCTTCGTCGGGGTTGAAGCACATCTTTAACTCATGCTTGACCTCATTTTCACCTACCGCTAAGACAGTCAAACGCAATGGGTCCGACGCTTTTATGGTGCCTTCAACTATCCTTGCAGCTTCGTCGCCAAGTGTCGCACTCATTGAACATTTTTTACTTATACTCTCCTTCACTGCCAAGTGAAGTGGCATGGGTAAAGGTTGCGGGTTTTCCGTTGCCGAACATTTGAAGTCTGTGTAATCGAACTCGGTGATTGTCCTGGAATTGAGGGAGGCTGTTTCTACTTTGGCATTTAAAGTTTGGAGCAGATCATCGTCGTCGCCCCTGTTTATAAGCGTGAATGGGAAACTTAATGTCAGGAGTTTTTGTTGAGGGACATAAGACCATTCGATGTATGCGGCGTCGTACATTTGGGTATTAGGCCGCTTATCTAAATCTCGCACGGCCTTATACAGATCTATTGCGCCCTTCGGCACCGAGAATAATAAAGCTATCAAACCTAAAATACCGCCCCACCTCTTAGTCCACCCAATAAATCCCTTTGCTTCCGATTCTTTCTGTTGCTTAATCGCTTCTACTTCGAGGCGTAATCGGTCCACCTCGGAAGATTGTGACGTGCCAGTTTGGGGGGAACTGGCCCTCTGAACTTGTTGTGCAGTTGAGTCGTCGGTCATGTGTATTGAGGCTAATAATTCCTACGGCCCACGAAAAGACAGGGAAAACTACTCTTGATGGATGTAGAAGTCAACCCCATGTCAGATAATAGAGTTTATGATTTACGGGGTAAAAGACCAGCATGAAGGCAGCAGAGCGTTAGTACTTCGCTGCCTTCATGCCAGCGTGGGGTTTACACTTCACCGCCTTACCTGGAACTGTACCGAGTGTGGCGTCGGGTCCGCACCCACCGTGTAGTAAAGCAGAAAGGTGCCGGTCGAGTAGCCGGTCGTCTTCAGATTGAAGACGTAGCCGCCTAACGACGAGTCGTAGCGGAAATCGAAGTCTGGGTTCGACTCTCCTGCATCGTCGAGGAGTGGTACAGCCGAGCTGCCGATCTGCACGACTCCTACCGCGTGCAAAGTAACCGCGGGGGAAGAGACGTTAGCGCCGGAGGCGTCGACGAGCCGGACCTTTAAGGGAATGGTGCTCCCGCTCTTGGCAGCCTTCGACACATCGGACAGGACGCGCACCCCGTAAGAGATCGTGTAGCCGACCTCAGACGGCGCTGCGGCGTTGCCCACCATGTCGGCTGCGGTGACGGTGAAGATCTTCATACCAGCTGAAGAAGTGTTCAGGCTCGACCCGGTTGTGGAGGTGCCTGAGCAGGTGGCTACGCCAGACCCGCCATCCGTGCAGTTGAAGTGAACGAGCACGAGCTGGTTGAGCAGGTAAATGCCTGCCGTCGGCGAAGTAATGTTGATGACTGGCGGCCTCTTGTCGATCTTATTGCCCCCGACCGGCCCGGCCGTGACGCAGTTACTGGCGGCGTCGCAGACTTCGCGGCTGTTAGTCTGGACGCTGGGCGACTCTTCGCCCGGGGCGAGCCCCGTGACGAGGCCGAAGCTTTGGCTGGCGGGGTCGGCCAGCCCCGACAGAGGGTCGGAGGCGGCGCAGCTCAGCGTCACGTCCTGCGCGTGCCAGAGCCCGTCGGGAGCGTCGCAGGAGACCGAGGGCGAGGACGTATCTATCCTGACGGTCAGCGTGTGTGGCGCTTCGCGGTTGCCTGCCGCGTCGGTGGCGTAGAAGGTGATCGTCGTCTCGCCCTCTGCAGTGACTGTCAGGGAGGCGGTTGCGCCGGCCGCGGTCATCGGGGCGCTGCTGAGGGCACCGTCGGCGCTATAGGTTATCTCACGCACGCCTGAGCCCCCGACCTCGTCTGAGGCTGTAAGAGTGACGGTCACCTCGCGATTAAGCCAGCCTGACGCGTTAGGAAGGGAGGAGAGCGCGGCGGTGGTCGTCGGCGGCGTCACGTCGGACGATGTCCTGAGTCTCGTCAGGTACGCGTCGAAGGGATTGGGTATGCCGCCGTTGCCGAGAGAAGGCTGGAAGGGATTGACGACGGGGAAGTCCGTCGAGGCGGTGGCACCGGTCACCCAAGCGCCGCCATGTCCGTCCGGGGCTATGCCGTAACCGTCGTCGATCTCCGACCCACCGAAGTAGGTGCAGTAGAGGGCGCGCCCTGACGGGTCGAACTCGGCGGCAAAGGCCGACGGGTGCCTGTTCGTCTTGGACGAGACGTTCGTGCCAACCAGCGGAAAGTCTAGCGAGCCCGTGTTCCCCGTCACGTAAACGTTGCCGGACGCGTCGAGAGCGATGCCGTTGCCGCCGTCGTTCTCGCGCCCGCCGAGAAAGGTAGAGAAGAGGAGCGCGGAGCCGTTGGCGTTCAGCTTCGCGACGAACGCATCTTGCGACACGTTGCCGACGCTCCCGAACGAGCGGCGGAAGGCGTTGACCGTGGGGAAGTCCGCCGACAGGGTGTTACCCACCAAGTAGGCGTCGCCCCAGGCGTCAACGACAAGGCCGAAGGCAATGTCGAAGTCAGACCCGCCGACGAAGGTCGAGTAGATGAGCGACGAGCCCCCGGCGGCGAACTTGGCGACGAAGGCGTCGCCCGAGCGGTATGAAGTCTGGAGCGAGCCGGCCGTCACGGGGAAATTCGAGGAGATGGCGGAGCCCGCGACGTAGATGCCGCCCGCGGGGTCAAGTGCGACGGCGTAGCCCGTGTCGTCGCCAGAGCCGCCGATGAGGGTGGAGAAAAGATACGCCGAGCCGTCGGCGCTGAGCTCAGTCAGGAAGACATCGTCGCTACCGCCAGGCATGGCCGGCGATGAGCCGGCCAGCGGAAAGTTGGCCGACCTGGTCTTGCCCGTCACGTACGCGCGCCCCTCGGCATCGACCGCGATACCGTACCCGAGATCGTGTCCGCTCCCGCCAAGATTAGTGCAATAGATGAAGAAGGAGCCGGTCGGGTCGAGTTTGGCGACGAAGGCGTCAAGTCCGCCTTGCGGCCCGCGTTGCGCCGGGTTGACCGAGGGCACGCGCCCGAAGGTGTAGCCGGTGATGTACGCGTTGCCCTCGGCATCAATCGCGATGGCGTTGCCATAGGTCAGTTCGCCGCCGCCGAGGTACTTGACGTAAACGGGCGTGCCTTCCGGGTCTACCTTCAGGACGAAGGCTGTGCAGCGGTTGTCGGGGCAGACCGTGCCGGTCACGTAGACGTTGCCCGCCGCATCGACGGCGATGCCGCCGTCGCCGAGTTCGTTGTTGTCGTTGCCGTTCCCACCGAAGTAAGAAGAGAAGGTTATCTCCGGGTGTACGGCCGCGCGCGCTGCCGCGGGGAGGGCGACCAGCAGGAACGTGAGCAAGAAGAAGCGGAAGGCGCACGCGCACGCGCGAAGGCTCTGAGTTGACATGACGTTCTCCTATAGAGTGCGTTGCGGAGGCGAGTGTGTGCGCCGCCTAACGGACCTGGAACTACACGGCGTGGGTGCGCGTTAAATACCAGCCAGCACCTAGGAGCCCATGCCGTTCAAAGGAACTGTGCACAGTATGAATAAGATGAGGCTGGGCGGAGGCTTGCGGCTCGGCCCCAGAGGTCAGTCTGTGAACAATACAGAAAGCGCGCAAACTTTATTCCTGAATCGATGGGACGTCAAGACTCTCAGGCTCTATGGTTGGTTGGGGGCAGAATTTGAAGCCGTGTGACGAAATACACTCACAGCCTGTACAAGGCGATTTGAGAAGGCCTGCCACGTCGTAGTAAATTCAAATGGAGGGGAATTAAGCTCCTTAAAATAGAGAGAAGACTTTCTCTCTATTATTTTCCAGCCTTCAAATCCCCAAGGTTTACTTTTTCCCCCTTCTCTCCTCTTCGACTCTACCTCCTCGATACGTGGTCATCGCTGAGCGTGCCGCCGAAGTTCTGCTGCGTGACGCCGCCCCAGAGGCGCGCGAAAGCACTCGTGCGCTCGCGGACGAGGCGGCCGGGGCCTGACGCGGCCTTCGTCACGCCCCTTCAGGGGTCACCCTAGGCGATAAGAGCCCGCACATGCTTGTATGCCCGCGACATCACGCGTTGCGTGCGCTCATCATAATGTCGAAGTTCTGCAGAATGTCTATTTTCGACCTCAAATTGCCGATGGAAGTCTAGACTCCTCGTGACGATGACAGACCCCGGTGCCCCCTCAAACTGGTCCGCGGTGATGTCTACAATGACATCTCCCTTCTGGAGCCAAGCATGGCTCTGGAAATCGTCGTTCCCATCGCACTTCTCCCCACAGACGTAATCAAAAGGACCAAGGCCACATTCGTGCAGGTACTCGGCAAGCAGCAGTGAAGCATCCCCGCAGGCGCCGTGGGGAAACTCTTCGAGGCAGACTGTCAATAACCTCGGGTCGCATACCTCCAGCGCCGCACGAAATTCCCGCGCGCGGCTCTCGATAGCTACCATCTCCACATCATCCATTACAGCGTTCCTTATAACTCAAGATCACGTCCAGCCGCCTCATGCTATCTTACCGCCGTCTTGAGTATGTGTTCTGACGGCTGTTGGAGTGTCGAATGGGTAAAAGCTATACCTTCCGCCATCTGGGTGGGCCGAGTGATGGCAGGGCTGAGCAGCGGCATTTGTCACGGGAAGAGTTTTTCGGCTTCTTGGAAAGGGTGCCGAAAAAGGATTCGCCTGCGCCAAGGTTGCGCCTTGGTGAGCAACCCCGGTATGAGTTGGTGGATTTTAAGGGGGATGTATTCTACTTTGAATGGTTGGAGCCTGAGTAAGAACTTCACTCCGAGTAGAACCCTCATGTACACTCATAACAATTTCTTATCATACTCACAACGCCCGATAATAGTCGTTTATGGTTTTATTTCCATGTAATCACCTAAACCGCTTGCCGTACATCAAGTAGCACTAGCGACGAAACTTAGGGGCGGGAAGAGATGTTCTGGCTCACTGCTTGGAAGATTTGGCGCGACCCTTATGCCCGATAGCCCGCACCTTCGGCCTGCCGCTTTTCTTCGCGGAACGCGGGCGCGGTTCTCCGTCCCGCCCCCTCTCGGCCGCCACGCGGATGTTCGCGTTGTAGTTGCGTATGCGGCTGCCTTTCATCCGCCGGAGCACCTCCTCGACGTACTCCTCGGGGAGATCGACGAGCGTGAACCGGTCGTGAACGTCGATAGCTCCGATCTCTTTACCGGGCACGCCGCCCTCGTTGGCGATAGCGCCGACGATGTCGGAGGGGCCGACCATGCCGTTGCGCCCCACGTCGATGAACAGGCGCACCATGCCGTCGCCCGTCCGCCCCAGTTGCTCCGGCTCCGGCTCCAGCGTGACCTCAAGCGGCCTGTCACCACCTGCCAGACGGACGGCCGCCGCGGCAATTTCGACCATGTCGCGCCCGCTCTCCTCGGCAAGTTCCTCGACGAGCGACAGGTAGAGGTCAAGTTCCTCACTCTCCAGCGCCTTGAGGATGCGCTCCTTGAACAGCGCCACCCGGCGGGCGGCAACGTCGGCCTGCGTGGGCGCGCGCATCGGCTCGATGCGTTGGCCGGTGTAGTGCTCGACCTCGCGCTTCATCCGCTGCTGCCGCGGCGTCACGAAGAGCACGGCCCGGCCCGCTCGTCCGGCACGCCCCGTCCGGCCGATGCGATGGACGTAGGACTCCACGTCATTCGGCATGTCGTAGTTGATAACGAGGCCGATTCGCTCAACGTCGAGGCCGCGGGCCGCCACGTCGGTGGCGACGACGATCTCGACCTGCCCGCCGCGCATCCTTCGGACGACGGCCTCGCGCTGCGCCTGACTCATGTCCCCGTGCATCGCCTCGGCGGCGTAGCCTCGCGCCTGGAGCTTCTCGGTCAGCTCGGCCGCCCCGACCTTCGTCCGTGCAAAGATGAGCGCCGCCTCACCCGCGCCCGCCTCGGCCTCCAGCAGGCGCGTCAGCACGTCCGGCTTCTGCCCCTCGGAGACGTTGACGTAACGCTGCTCGACGGTCGGCACCGTCAGCGTCTTGTGCTCGATCTCGACGGCGGCCGGGTCTCTCAGGTGGCGTTCGGCGATGTGGCGCACCTCGCGGGGCATGGTCGCGGAGAAGAGCGCCGTCTGCCGCTCGGGCGGCGTCTGCTCCAGTATCCATTCCACGTCCTCGATGAAGCCCATCCGCAACATCTCGTCGGCCTCGTCGAGCACGACGAATTTTAGAGCCGCCAGGGCTAAAGTCTCGCGCCGCAGGTGATCCATCACACGCCCCGGCGTGCCGACGACAACCTGCACGCCGCCCTGGAGCCGCCGAAGCTGCTGGCCGATAGGCTGGCCGCCGTAGACGGGCAGGACTCGGACGTTGCCCATGTGCTTCGCGTAGGTGTGGAACGCCTCGGCCACCTGGATGGCGAGTTCGCGCGTGGGCGTCAGCACGAGGGCCTGCACTCCCTTGCTGGCCGGTTCCAGCCTCTCCAGGATGGGCAGGGCGAAGGCGGCCGTCTTGCCCGTCCCCGTCTGCGCCTGACCGACCACGTCGCGCCCTTCGAGGAGCAGCGGGATAGTCTTCTGCTGGATGGGCGAAGGGGTCTCATACCCAACGTCGGCTATCGCCTTCAGTAGCGGCTCGCCCAGGCCGAACTGATCGAAAGATTCAACGCGTACTTCTGCTTTCGCCTTCATCGGAAACCCTCCTTGTTCAAATGGGGGACTTCATTATACCTACGCGCTGCAATTTTAATACTCCGCCTTCCCGTCGCGGGTAATAGCGATGGGTAGCGGTGATTAATGAAGGCATCCACTAATAATGCTCGCTTATATCCTACTGGTGATTAGAGCCCGATAATGTCCATTATGTCCTTTTCCGAGCAGCTGACCATCCCTGACATGACCTCCGGCCGACAGGACCGTGGGGCGCCGTTTGACAAAGAGCATCGGCGCCCGTACACTCCCGCGTTTCGTACTCACGCTGGCGGTCCACACCGCCGGATTTAACCGAGAGCTGACATTCGCCGCATACGTCATCAGCCTCACAACCACAAAATGTTTCCGGGCTGTCCCCTATCGGCGTCGTAGTCTGACGGGGGACAGGGCTGCGCTTCGCGCCGGGGTATATCTATCCATGACCAGTCCACTTGCTTCTTCCGCATGGCAGTCTCGCGGGGTGAAGTCCCTACTCACCCTCTGTCTGTTGGCCGTTTCCGGCGTGGGTGCCTGGGGCATGGTGCGCGCCCTGGGCTCGCGCCCGCAGCCGCAACGGGAGCAGCAGGCGAGCCCGCCGGCGCCGAGGTGGCGCGGCCGTAACCTCGCGCTGCAGCCGGCGGCGCTCGGCCTCGGCCGCAAACTCGGGCAGCGGTTCCTCAAGGCCGGACGTGAGGTGACGGTGCTCGAAGGCGCTCTCACCCAAGGCTCGGACAGCCGCCGCGTGGTCGTCCACCGCGTGCAGGACGACGCGGGCGAGCGTGTGGAGGTGACGGTGGCAGGCGGTGGCGCTCCGCTAACGTGGGACGCCATCGACGGGGCCGTGCAGGCGGGGCGTCCAGCCGACGCAGAGGAGACCGCGCTGGCGAAGCGTATTGCGCTCGACGGCCCGGATCAGTTCGTGCTGGCACAACTGCGCGGCGCCTCCTACACGGTCGTCGGACGCAGCGTCAGGGCGGACGAGGGCGGCGGGGAGGGTTACGCCGGCCCGCTCTACGACGTGGTGCGCGTCGGCGAGCCGGCCCGCGTGGAGGGCTCTGCGCCCGCGTGGAGGCTCTACTACCTCGACACGAAGACGGGGCTGCTCGACAGGGTGGCCACCGAAGAAGGCGGCGAGCGGGTCGAGGCCGCGCTCATGGGGTGGGTCGAGCGTGAAGGGGAGTGGCAGCCCTCGCACATCACTTGGAGCCGGCAGGGGCAGGTCTTCATGGAACTCGCCGTCACGAACGCCGCCCACGGCCCGAAGCAGTAAGAGCAGAGCAGAAGCAGCACAGCCAACCCAGAGCCCTCAGTCATGAACAGCATCTCGCGTCTCAGTTCCCACGCCTTCAACCTCAAGACCCTGGCCGCCACCCTCCTGCTCGCGCTTCTCTGCGCGCCGACCGCGGCGCAGCAGGGGCAGACCGCCGCGCGCCCCGACCGCGGCGTCAACCCGGGCGGAGCCTACTCGGTCTCGGACGTGGAGAACATCAGCCTCCAGAACGGCAACGTCAACCTCTCGATCCCGCTCGCCTCGCTGCCGCCCATCACCGGCGGCAAGCTCTCACTCACCGTGCGGGCGAACTACAACAGCAAGCTCTGGAACGTGGTCAGGGAGGAGAAGGAGGACGGCTACCCGGCGCAGCAGTACGTCGTCGACCAC
>JBJMGQ010000241.1:0-8870 GCA_045807845.1 Pyrinomonadaceae bacterium
CCAGCCCTCGCCCCAAGTGAGCAGCGCCACCCACCAACTGTTGCGCGAGTCGTCCTTCGTCTCGAACCTGCGCCCGCCCCAGAGATGCGTCGCCGAGTTGACGAGCCAAGTCGTGTGCAGGTTGAACGTCACGCGCAGGAAGATGCCCCAGAACAGCATCGACCAGCCGCCGACGGCCAGCAGCACCACGCCGAGCACGATAATCGGCACGAAGTAGAGTTTCTCGAACCAGCGATGCACGGGGTCTTTCATGAGGTCGGGAGCGTAACGCAGACATACCGTATCGTCGTAACGCTGCGCGGTGCCCGTCAGAATCCAGCCCATGTGCGCCCACCAGCTCCCGTCGCGCGGCGTGTGCGGGTCACCGGGCGCGTCCGTGTGCGCGTGATGGATGCGGTGCGTGACGACCCAAGCGATAGGCCCGGCTTCGAGCGCCAGCAGCCCGCAGAAGGTGAGGAAGTACTCGACCGCTTTCGGCGTCTTAAAGCCGCGATGCGTCAGCAGACGGTGGAAGCCCATGCCGACCCCGAGGCTCCCACTCACCCACCAGAGCAGCAGGCTCACGGCGAGCGCCGGCCAACTGAACATGAAGAGCGCCGCCACCGCGCCGAGATGGAAAGCGATCATCGTGATGAATGTCGCACGGTTGATGCCGGTCTTTCTTTGAATGTTGGTGATGGCTTCGTTGAGCATGTCGGTCTCCCAGCTTGTTCCGAAAATTTGTGCCTCTACTTAGATAACACGCCTGAGCGGTTTGTGCGGGCCCGTGTGTAATAGTTGTGTAATACCAAGCCCGCGGAGCTGAAATATCCCCGCAATCACCTAAAAGACATAGAAAGAGAACATCAAATTCATTCAAACAGGACGGCGAGCGCATCTAATGTGTCAGTTACACCTTCTCTTGCGCGTTCACGGTGAAGCGCTCCACGCCCGAAGGCGTCGGCGGTTCAGACAGTTCGAGAGCAGGCCGGTTCTAAAACACAGAAGCCGCTCCGCACAGAGCACCCGGACACCAGCCTTCGCTGCCACCGTTACAACGAAGCCACTTGGATACGAAAGCTTCTCTTGATACTCCGCAAAGGGAGAGGTACACACACATGTCTATGAAACTTTACGTCGGCAACCTCGCGTTCGAGACTTCGGGCGACAACCTCCGTCAGCACTTTGAGCAGGCCGGGACGGTCGAGACGGCCACGGTCGTCGAAGACCGCGAGACGGGTCGCTCGCGTGGCTTCGGCTTCGTCGAGATGTCTTCGAAGGAAGAGGGCGAGGCCGCCATCGCGCAGTTCAACGGCAACGACCTCAACGGCCGGAACCTGACCGTCAACGTCGCCAAGCCGCGCGAGAATCGCAACGAAGGTCGCGGCGGCGGCGGCGGTAGATACTAAGGCCGCGCCGAGCTTGACCCGCTCCGTCAGGTCAAGCTCAGACTAAGCAGCGACTCGAACATGCGGAGCGCCGCCGGGAACGCCTTATGTGTCCGGCGGCGCTCCGCATGTTCGGCGTCGAAAGCCCGCTTAATGAAACCCGGGCAGGAAATAAGGATGATGGTCACTTGTAAGATTAATGAGCGCAGGATTGGGGACGTAACCATCCTTGATATTGAAGGCGAGCTGAGGACGGGCGGAAGTCGCGCCGCGTTGCGCGATGCCCTCGCGCGCCTGTCGAAAGAGGGGCGCAACCAGATACTTTTGAATCTCGCGGGGCTCTCCGCCATCGACGCGAGCGGGCTGGGCGAGCTGCTCGAAACCAACGTCGGGCTCAACAAGGACGGCGGGCAGCTCAAGCTGCTGCAACTGACGCGTTCGCTGCGGGAGATGATGTCGATCACAAAGCTTTTGAGCGTCTTCGACATTTTCGAGAGCGAGCCGGAGGCCGTCGCCGCCTTCGAGAATCCGATGCTCAACCCCGAGGGGCAACTGCTTTCATACGAGTACGCGCGCTACGAAACGCATTCCTGAATTTAGGAGAACGGCAATGAACAATCTTTTTGCCATGCGACGCGCCAACGGCGACTGGTTCGCGCTCGACGACCGCGGGCGCTTCCGTGTGCCGTTATTCAACAGTCAGCAGAGCGGGTTGATGGCGCGCGTCAACCATTGGGGGATGCGGCTCTTCAAGCCGGTGGCGCTCGACAGTCGAGCGTTTGAGGAGCTTGTGCCGGCGAACGGCGCGGGCGAAACGGACTTCTGGCTGGTGGAAGACCCTTTCACGAGTTTGAGCAGAGGCCGTCTAATAGAGCGCGCGCAACTATCCCGGCTCGTATCGGCTCAGTAGTGTGAGGTTTCGTCGCGGCGTGTGCCGTTAGGTACTCACTCGACTCTCTTTCTCGAAAGCCTCGACCTCTTTGAGATAGACGAGGTCGCGACCTTCGATGGCAACCGAGCGGAAGCGCTGGCGGCGCACGAGGTCATGAATTGCCGCCCGCGTCATGCCGCACATCTCGGCCGCCTTCGCCTGACTAATGAGCGCCATGCCGTCTGCGTTCGGCTGCTCTTCCAATTTCTTTCTCATAAATCGCCTTTCATGCTCTTAAAAAAAGGGCGGACGTTCCACTGCGGAGCGTGTTGCCGCTTGAGCCGTTAATTCAGGTCTGGGGAATTCCAGAAGGACTGAAATGTGGATGGCTTAATTCCGTTGTCTTCATCCTGCGCGAGGGGGCGGCGGATGTCAACTCAGGCGCGGAGAATGTCACTAAAAGTCAACGTCTGTGTAAAAGGAGTGCCGTGAGTCGTCTATATGAGTGTTCACGCACAGACACAGACCCCTTGCAGATGATATAACTAATGTATGTACACATATACAATGCAGGCCATGCCGGGCTACAAAGCAAAGTTCGACGGGGATACGTCGGTTACATACAGAGTCAGAAGGAAGCACACTCCTGCTTCGGCCAGTCACAAGAGCCGGATCGACGACATCAGAACCGACCTCGGTTACACGGAGGCGACGGAGCTGGTTAAGAGATTCAATGATAAGGAGCGTGAGTCGCGCGCCTTAAGGAACTAAGGCGCGGCGGTCTCTTATCCACGGGGATTAAGGTCTGGCAATGACGAGCGGTTGCGTCTCCAGTTCGCGGCGATAGAAGGTGCGGGGGCGCTGCACTTGCTCTTCGGCGGTGGCTCGGTCGGCGGTGGGAACGGCGGAGCCGATTTTGAGTCCACGCTTCTGCATTAACTGTTCGAGCCGCATGTTGGGCACGCGCTCCGCCGCGTAGTCGAACCACTCACGGACGACGATCTGCCCGTCGTGCGCCGCGCGCGAATCGGCCTCGCCCTTCTGCAACCCCTCATCAATCAGCACGTAAGTCAGCAGGCCGTGACCCAACTGCGCGGCTTCGAGCGCGGCCTGATAGCTCTGCGCCGCCGTCAGCACGTACATGCCCTTCTCGTAGGCCAACTGCGCCAGCCCCTTCGTGTTCATCGGCCCGCGCCGCTTCTCCTCCGCTTCGAGCGCCTGCCCCGAGTTGCATGCGTCGAGGACGAGGACGAGCTGGCTCGCGTTGAGCGGCTCGAACACGGCGCTCAGCTCCTCGTCGCTGATGCTGTGTTCGAGGACGGCTTGCAGACCCTCCGCGGTCACCTTGTCGCGTTCACCCGCGTAGCCGAGGTCGTGCGGAATGAGGTAGAAGCGATTCCGCTGCGCCGTGCCGTGCCCCGCGAAGTAGATGACCACCACGTCCTCTGCTTCGGCGGGCTTCAACGCTTCGAGCGACTTCGGCGTGCCCGCGCGCAGCGGCCCCGTCTCCGCGCCCGAGAGGCGGCGCAGCGCCGTTAGAATGTTAGCCTTCGTCGCCTCGCGGTCGAGCAGCGTGACCGCCACGATGCGCCCCGTAGGCTCGACGAGCGCGCGCTGTCGCTTCACTTCAGCGACGAAGGAGTTAGCGTCGCCCGCGGCGAAGCGCAGGTTGTAACGCGCGTTCGCATACTCGTTGACGCCGACGGCGATGATGTGCGTCGTCGGCGCGCGACGCAGTTGCTCGTCGCCGCGAAGCGTGAGGCGCGCGTCGGTGCTCTTCACGTTGTCTTGATTGAAGGCGTAGGCCGTGAAGACGTTCTCGCCCGCGACGACGGGCACGACCGCTTCGAGCGCCGCGCGGCTCATGCGCGAGGCAAGCTGGCCGCGCTCGATAAAGACGAGCGACCCGTTGCGAAACAGGCGCAGGTCGCGCGCGCCCGCGGGCGCGTCCTTCACTTCGATACGCAGCTTCACTGTACGCGCGGTCAGTGGCGCGTCCGTCGCCGCGCCGCCCGCGAGCGAGACGTTGATGACGGGCTGTCGCCGGTCGATCTGCGCGATGCCGCGCGCGGGCCGAGGCCGTCGGCCCGCGAAGACATCCGCGAGCAGGTCTGGGTAGAAGAACTCGTTGAAGAAGGCTTCGACGGGCGCGAAGCTGCGCGTGTCCTGATTGAAGCGCCAGACGATCTGCTGCCAAGCGGCGGGCGAGCCGTCAAAGAGGCCGTCGGGGGTGGTGACAAGCCAGTCGCGCGTGTCCGTGGTCGAGACAAGGGTCGCGGCCTGCTCGCCTGTCTTCACGTCCCACACGCGCGTGCTGCCGTCTTCGCTTCCCGTCGAAAGCCAAGTGCCGTCGGGGCTGAAGGCCACGCCGTTGACCGCGTCCGTGTGCCCGCTCAAACGAAACAGCTCGCCGCCCGTCTCAAAGCTCCAAAGGCGCGCGCTCCCATCCGTCGAAGCGGTCGCGAGCGTCTTTCCGTCGGGACTGAAGGCGACGGCGCGCACGCCGCCCGCATGCCCCGCGAGCGTGCGCGGAGTGCCGACACCGCCCGCGTCGTAGAGCTTGACCGAGCCGTCGCCCCCCGCGACGGCGAGCGTGCGCCCGTCGAGGCCGTATGCGACGCCGAAGACCTCGCCCGCGCTCTGCATCTCGCGCGTCAACTGGCCGCCGCTCACGTCCCACAGCTTAACCATCTTGTCGGCGCCGCCCGAGGCGATAGTCTTTCCATCAGGGCTGAAGGCGACGGCGTTGACCTCTGCCTTGTGTCCGCTGAACGTTTTCAGGAGTTGCCCCGTCGCAACGTCCCAGAGCTTGACGGCCGCGTCGCCGCTCGCCGTCGCCAGCATCTTTCCGTCGGGACTGAAGGCGACGGCGTTGACGCTCTCCGTGTGTCCCGCGAGCGTGCGCTCTTCGAGCCCCGTCTCGTTGTCCCAGAGCTTGACGTGGCCGCTCAGCGAAGCGGAGGCGAGCAGGCGGCTGTCGGGGCTGAAGGCGAGGGAAGTGACCCAGCCTGTGTGCCCCGCGAGCGTGCGCACCTTGCGCCCGGTCTTAATCTCCCAGACGCGGACGGTCTTGTCCTTGCCGCCCGCCGCGAACCAGCGCCGGTCGGGGCTGAAGGCCGTCGCGTAGATGCCGCTCGAATAACTCTCGAAGACGCGCGGAGTGTTGACGCCGTCGGCGTTGAGTTCGCGGAGCTGGACGGTCTTGTCGCCGTTGCTCGTCACAAGCGACCGCGCGTCCGCGCTGAAGGCGGCGACCTCGCTCGGCGCTTCCACCTCATCCGCGCCGCGCAGAGCGCGCGTCTCGTTCCACGTCTGCGCGTCGAAGACTCGAACCGAGCGATCACTCGCTGCCGCGAGCAGAGTGCGCCCGTCCGGCGCGAAGGCGACGGCAACGACCTTGCCCTTGAAGCCCCGGAGCGTGTGCGGCTCGCCGTCGCCCGTCGTCTCCCAGACCTTGACCGTGCCGTCGAACGAGGCAGAGGCGAGCATCTTTCCGTCAGGGCTGAAGGCGAGCGACTTGACGAGGCCCGTGTGCCCCGCGAGCGCGCGGAGGTTGCTGCCCGAGGCCGCTTCGAAAATCTTGACCGCGCCGTCCTTTCCTCCTGAAGCGACGAGCCGCCCGTCGGGGCTGAAGGCAACACTCGTCACCCAGCTCTTGTGTCCCACCTCCTTATGAACCTCTGCGCCGCTTGCCGCGTCGAAGAGCCTGACAAGGTTCTCCGTCGTCCCGACGGCAAGCATCAGTCCACCGGGTTTGAAGGCCAGACTGACCACGCCGCCGAGTCCTTCGAGCGAGCGCCGCTGCTCTCCCGTCGCGACGTTCCAGAGACGCACGCTCCCGTCGTTCGAGCCGGAGGCGAGCGTCTCGCCGTCGGGGCTGAACGCGACGGCGCGCACGTAGTTCGTATGACCGGCCAAGCGCCGCAGCTCGCGCCCCGTTGCTGCGTCCCAGAGGCGCACGGTGTTGTCTGCGCTCCCCGAAGCGACGAGCCGACTGTCGGGGCTGAAGGCGAGCGCGTCCACGCGCATCGCGTGACCGGTCTGCATGACGAGTTCGGGGCGCGGCGCGGCGGCGACGGCGGCCGTGCGCGTCGCGTCCGACACGAGCCAGAGCGCGGCCGACACGAGCAGGAGTATTCGCAGCGCGCACGGCGCTCGACCGGCGTTCGACTGTTTTCTGCTTTTCATCGGAGCGGCGTTTAAGGAGCAACCCGTCGGCGAGAAAATTCTTGAACGAGTGCTCGAACGGAAAGACGGCTCACGGTAGGTCACGCGCGCGAGCCTTGTCAAGGATCAAGCATTTCCCACGGGCAGCGGGACGTTTCTCGACAAAAAGAAGGGCGCAACGTTTCGTCGAGCAGATTGCCAGAACGGGCGGGCGAGTGTTAATTTCCTGTGCGACCGGTTCTGGCTTCTTTCGCTCCTCCTTGGCTGCGCGGTTCAGCACCCCGCCGCGACCGTTCTTCCGAAGAAAGTGACCGATGCTCTTGCCCAAATCCCCCCGCCGTCTTGCATCATTTTCAACTACGGCGCTGCTGTTGCTGCTGACACTCGCCGGCCTCCTCTGGAGCTTGACGCACGCGCGTCGTGTGAGCGCGGCGGCGCCTTACTTCGCGGGCTTCGTCGTCACGAACACGAACGACGCGGGCGCGGGCTCGCTGCGGCAGGCCATCCTCGACGCGAACGCGAACCCCGGCCCGGACGACATCACCTTTAACATCAACGGCGCGGGCCTCCACACCATCAAGCCCGCGTCGCCGCTCCCGGTCATCAACGACCCCGTCGTCATCGACGGCTACACGCAACCCGGCGCGTCGGCCAACACGCTCGGGGTGGGCAACAACGCCGTCCTGCTCGTCGAGCTTGACGGGTCGGCCGCGGGCACTCCCGCCGACGGCCTTCAGATAAACAGCATCAACGTGACCGTGAGCGGCCTTGTCGTCAACCGCTTCAGAGGCAACGGCATCCTCATCAACGCGGGCGCCGAGAACACGGTCAAGGGCTGCTACATCGGCACGAACGACACGGGGACGGCCGCGCTCGGTAACGCCGCGCACGGCGTCGCGATAGTTAACAGCGGCAGCAACACCATCGGCAGCGCGGCACCGAGCGAATCCAATCTCATCTCCGGCAACAGCGGCGACGGCATCCATATAGAGGAGAGCGCTGCCGGGCAGGACGCCGACTCCAACACCGTGCAGGGCAACCGCATCGGCGTGAGCGGCGGCGGCGGCGCGCTGCCGAACGCGGGCAACGGCGTCTATGTCTTCGGCGACAGCAACTCGATTGGCGGCCAAGGCGACGGCGAGGGCAACCGGATTGCCAACAACGGCAGCGACGGCGTCGAGATCGCTTCGGGCGTGAACAACTCCGTCCGCGGCAACTCCATCTCGTCGAACGCGGGGCTCGGCATCGAGCTGCGCGACGCACAGCCCGACGGCACCGTCACGCCCAACGACGCGGGCGACGGCGACACGGGGGCTAACGGGTTACAGAACTTTCCCTCCGTCACCTCGGCGACGAGCGCGGGCAACAACACATTCATCGCAGGAACGCTCAACTCTTCGCCTGCGGGCGCTTTCCGCCTCGACCTCTACTCAAGCCCGACGTGCGACCAGTCGGGTAACGGCGAGGGGCAGACCTACCTCGGCTTCACGAATATCAGCACCGACGACGGCGGCAACGGCGCGTTCAATACGACAGTGTCGGTGCCGACCACCGCCGGCCACGTCATCACGGCGACGGCCACCGGCGAAGCCCCGAGCACCTCCGAGTTTTCACCCTGTCGCGTGGTAACGGCCGCCCCCTTCAACTGGAACGGCAGCGCCGACACCAACTGGCACAACGGCGCCAACTGGGACGTGGGAACCGTGCCGACCGCCGCCGACACCGTCATCATCCCCGCGGCCGGCGTCACGAACGAGCCGACCATCTCGACGGCCGACGCCTCGGCCGCCAGCGTCAACGTCCAGACGGGACGCACGCTCACGATCACCGCCAACCGGACGCTCAACACGGGAACGACGAACGTCAACAGCGGCGCCGTGCTCAACGTCGCGGCCGGTCAGACCGGCACGCTCAGGGGCACGCTCACGCTCGACGGAGCGCTCACGGGCGGCGACGCGACCTCCAGTTTCCGCTTCGACGGCCCCGCGCTTACGAACAACGGCACCATCACGGTTGCCGCGCTCCGCTTCGGCGGCACGTCGCAGACGCTCGCGGGGACGGGCACGGTCGCCGCCTCTTCGAAGACCAACGTGCTCGCGGGCGCGACCGTCACGCTCGGCAGCAACCACACGCTCGGCGCGCTCGCCATCGATGGCGGCGGGACGTTCTCGCAGGGCGCATCTTTCAACCTCTCGGCCGGCACTTTGACCGTCACCGCGGGCGGCGTCTTCCAGAGCATCGGCACGGGCGACCTCACGCTCGGGGGCGACGTGTCGAACGACGGCACCATCCATCTCGACGGCGGCAGCGCGGCCTGCGGCGACGCGGACACAATCCTGCTCCGCTCGTCGGCCGCGGGCGCACAGCGCGCTTGGACGGGCTCGGGCACCTTCTCGCTCTCGGACGTGGACGTGAGCGATCAGGGGGGCACGGCCCCAATCGCCGTGCGGAGCGGAACCAACTCC
>JBJMGQ010000242.1:0-16866 GCA_045807845.1 Pyrinomonadaceae bacterium
AGAGCCGCCTGCCCGCGCACGGCCTGAAGAAGATCGAGACGCGCGACGGCGAGTTCTGGGTGCCGAACAGCGTCGATGCCGGTGTCGAGTTGCAGCCGGACTTAGCGAAGAAGAATTAACCACCGCAGACGCAAGGGGCCCAGAAGATGCGCAGAGACATGCAACCCTCTGTGCCCCTCTGCGTCCTCTGCGTCTGCGGTGGTGAAACGCCCTCCACTCTGCTCACAAGCTGAAAGTAATATAAACTCCTTGCGTGCACGATGAACGCCGGACGGCAGGGGCCGAAGATGCAACGGAGAACGATTCCGTGACGGCGGAGCCACGTCTCATCCGCGGCGTGGGGCTCGCCGGGGCGACGACGCTGAACATGATCGACATGATCGGCGTCGGGCCTTTCATCACCATCCCGCTCATCGTGGCGGCGATGGGCGGGCCGCAGGCGATGGTCGGATGGGTCTTGGGCGCCGTGCTCGTCGTCTGCGACGGGCTGGTCTGGGCTGAGCTGGGCGCGGCCATGCCGGGGACGGGCGGGACGTATCGCTACCTCGGCGAGATTTACGGGCGCGGGCGTCTGGGGCGACTGATGTCGTTCCTCTTCATCTGGCAGTTGACGTTCAGCGCGCCGCTCTCAATCGCCTCGGGCTGCATCGGGTTCTCGATGTACGCGGCCTACGCCTTCCCCGCGCTCGACGCGGAGTGGGCCGCGCGCACGCTCCACATCCCGCTGCCCCTGCTGGGCGACATCAACCTGAGCATGACGGTCACGCCCGGCACCTTCGTCGCCGTCGGGACGTGCGTCGCCGCGGTCGTCCTGCTCTACCGCAAGATAACCATCATCGAGCGCCTGTCGAACCTGCTCTGGCTCGGCGTGATGCTGACCATCGTGTGGATTGTCGCGTCGGGGCTCTGGCACTTCGACCCCAAGCTCGCCTTCGACTTCCCCCCGGGCGCCTTCACGCTCCGCCCCGAGTTCTTCTATGGACTCGGCTCGGCGCTGCTCATCGCGGTCTACGATTACTGGGGCTACTACAACGTCTGTTTCCTCGGCGGCGAGGTGCGCGACCCCGGCCGCACCATCCCGCGCGCCGTGCTTCTGTCGATAGCGCTGGTCGCTCTGATCTACATCGTGATGAACGTCTCTATCCTAGGCGTCATCCCTTGGCGCGAGTTCGAGGCGACGGCCGACTCGGACGCGCGGCGCTACGTCATCTCTTCGTTCATGGAGCGACTCTATGGGCGCGGGGCGGGGCTCTTGGCGACGGGGCTCATCATGTGGACGGCCTTCGCGTCGGTCTTCTCGCTACTGCTCGGCTACTCGCGCGTGCCCTTCGCAGCCGCCGCGGACGGGAACTACTTCCGCATCTTCGCGCGCGTGCATTCGCGCCACCGCTTCCCCAACGTCTCGCTGCTCGTGCTCGGTGGACTGGCCGCCCTGTTCTGTTTCTTCAGACTGGCGGACGTGATCGCCGCGCTCGTCGTCATACGCATCATCGTGCAGTTCCTCGCGCAGACCGTGGGCGTCATCGTCTTGCGTGTGCGACGACCCGATTTGCCGAGGCCGTTTCGCATGTGGCTCTATCCGCTGCCGGCGCTGCTGGCGTTCGTGGGGTTCGTCTATGTCCTGCTGATGCGGCAGCACTTTCAGAAGGAGGTGCGCCTCGCCTTCGTGCTCATCGCGGCCGGGCTCGCCGTCTACCTTCTGAGGTCGCGCGCGCGCCGCGAGTGGCCGTTCGCGAGCGCGGCCGAGCGTGAAGAGGGTTAGCTGTTTTTCTCAATGAGGAGGGGTGTTTTGAAGAGGAGTTTGTTGAGGACGACGAATTGTTTGTTGACGGCGGCGCTGCTGTTTGTCGCGTTCGTGCCGCGCGTGTGTGCGGACGAGGGGATGTGGACTTTCGACAACCCGCCGCTGAAGCTCTGGAAAGAGCGTTACGGGTTCGAGCCTACGTCGGCGTGGCTCGAACGCCTGCGGCTCGCATCCGTGCGTCTGGCCGAGGTGGGGACGACGACGGGCGGCGGCAGCGGCTCGTTCGTCTCGACGGAAGGGCTCGTGGCGACGAACCAGCACGTCGGCGCCAGTCAACTCGCGAAGCTCTCGACGCCCGAGCGCGACATCGTGAAGAACGGCTTCTACGCGCGCACGCGTGCCGAGGAGTTGAAGTGCCCCGACTACGAGGTGAGCGTGCTCGTCTCGTACGAGGACGTGACGGCGCGCGTGCAGGGCGCGGTCAAGCGCGGCGCCAAGCCCGCGGAGGCGAACGCGCAGCGGCAGGCGGAGATTGCGGCCATCGAGAAGGAGTCAACGCAGAAGACAGGCTTGGGCGCGGGCGTCGTCAAGCTCTACAGCGGCGGCGAGTACTGGCTCTATCGCTACAAGCGTTACACCGACGTGCGCCTCGTCTTCGCGCCCGAGGAGCAGGCCGCCTTCTTCGGCGGCGACTACGACAACTTCACCTACCCGCGCTTCGACCTCGATGTCTCCTTCTTCCGCGTCTACGAAGACGGCAAGCCCGCGCGCACGGAGAACTTTTTGAAGTGGTCGAAGGCGGGGCCGAAGGAGGGTGAGTTCGTCGTCGCGTCCGGCTTCCCGGGCTCGACCGACCGCCTGTTGACGGTCGCGCAGCTCAAGTATCAACGAGACACCGGCAACCCTTTGCAGATGCGCGTGTGGACTTCTCGCCGCGACGCGCTCGCCGCTTACGCCGCGCGCGGCCCCGAACAGGCGCGGCGCGCGCAGTCTGCGAAGCGCTCGTTAGAGAACTCCATCAAGCGGCTCGTGGGTCAGCAGGAGGGCTTGGGCAGCCCGCGCTCGTTCGCGCGGAAGGAGGCGGAGGAGAAGGCTCTGCGCGAAGCGGTCGCCGCGCGCGCCGAATTGCAGCGCGAGTACGCGGGCGCGTGGGACGAGATAGAGGCCGCTTACCGCGACTACCCGCGGATGGCGAAACGTATCTCCTTCACGACGCTAGTCCCTTCGCGCCTCGGCACCATCGCCACGAACCTCGTCCGCCGCGCCGAAGAAGTCCGTAAGCCCGACGCGCAGCGCTACCCCGAGTTCCGAGAGGGGCGGCTCGCCTCGCTCGCCATCAGCCTCCTCTCGCCCGCCCCCGTCTACGCGGATATGGAAGAGGCCGTGCTCGCCGCCTGGTTCACGGAGGCGCGCGCCGCGCTCGGCGCCGAAGACCCTTTCGTGCGCGCCGCGCTCGGCAACTCGACGCCCGAAGAGGCGGCTCGAAAGCTCGTCGCCGGGACGAAGCTCGCCGACCCGCCCCAACGCCGCGCGCTTCTCGAAGGCGGCGCGGAAGCAATCGCGAAGTCCGACGACCCTTTGATAGTGCTCGCGCGACAGCTTGAGCCCATCCACCGAGAGCTGCGTGCGTGGGAGGAGGAGCACGTCAAAGGCGTCGAAGCATCGGCCGGCCAGAGGCTCGCGCTCGCGCGCTTCAGCGTCTACGGCAAGACGACCTACCCGGACGCGACCTCGACGCTGCGCGTGACCTACGGCACGGTCAAGGGCTACGAAGAGGACACGACGCTCGTGCCCTTCAAGACGACCTTCTACGGCCTCTTCGACCGCGCCGAAGGCTTCGGCGGCAAGGCGCCCTACGAACTGCCCGCGCGCTTCCGCGAGGGGAAGGGTAAGCTTGAGCTGGCGACCCCGCTCGACTTCGTCTACACGGCCGACACCATCGGCGGCATGTCCGGCAGTCCCGTCGTCAACCGCGACGCGGAGGTCGTCGGCCTCAACTTCGACAGCAACATCCAGAAGCTCCCGAACCGCTACTGGTACGTGGACGAAGCGGATGGGGGCCGCGCCGTCGCCGTCCACTCCGCGGCTATCCTCGAAGCCCTCCGCAAGCTCTACGATGCCGGCCCCCTCGTCGAAGAACTGACGCGGCCGTGAACAGGCAAGGTTGATTAAAGGGAGTCTAGTCTTCCTGCGGAAGACCTTTGCGGGATGTGTGGATGACGGCCAGTATTTCGACCTGTGCTTCTTTAATGAGGTAGATGATGCGGTATGAGCTTTCCAAGACCTGCCTTACTTCGTCTATCTCGTACTCGGGAACCATGCGCCCGGAATGAGGGAAGGCGGCGATCTGCTCTGAGCGATTCACCAACCGCTCGGCAATTCTGCGCGCATACTCGGGCGAGGTCTGCGCGTGGTAATCGCGAATCGCCTCAAGCTGCTTGAGCGCCGCCTCTGTCCAGAGGACTCTCACTGTTGCGACAATCCGAGTCGCGCGCGCACGTCATCGACGCTCGTCAGATTCCCCGCGCGGCTGTCTTCGAGCCCGGCTTCGATGGCCTGCCGGACATAGATTTCGTGCATGAGGTCGTCCCACGTGGCATCCTCGGGGAGACGTTCAATCAGGCGCCGCGCTTCGTCTTTAACACTAACTGCTTCCATAACAGGTAAAACTCCTCGGGCCGTAATTGCCGACAGTATAGCGGCCGGAAGAATTAAGAGGCAAAGGATTCTCGGGCTAAGCCACATGCTTAGCCCGAGAATCCTTTGCCCGCGTGTGTCGTTCAGAACTTCAGTTAAAGACCGTCGGGTTCACGTCGGCGGTCTCGTCGGCGGGCTCGTCCTCTCGGAGTTGGGCGAGGTGCTGGTGGCGGAGTTGTTCGACGAGGCGGGAGAGGTCTCCGAGCTGTGCGTCGGAGAGGTCTTGGAAGACGACGCCGAAGCCGACGCGCTCCATGTGGTACTTGACCCGGCCTGAGAGGCGCAGCCAGCAGTTCTCGGGTATCCAGACGCGGACGTGAAGGGTCTGCCCTTCGATGACGATGGCCTTCGTCTTCACGAAACACTCCCTGAGACCGATGCTCGTGATGGTGCCGCTGCGCGGGGTGTCGGGCGTCGGCCCGAAGGCGCAGGAGAGCTCGGAGAGGAAGCGCGTCTTTTTTCTCGCATCGTTCATGGTGGCGTAGCCCTTCGGTGCTTTTCAGTCGGCGGAGACGAAGCGGACGGACTTGACGGTTGTGTTCGGGGCGGGCAGCGGGGGCGGCGCCTCTTCGGGCATGTGCACCTTCCGCACCTTCTCGTTGGTCTCGACGATGATCTTCTCGGCGTCGGCCGGGCTCGACGGCCGCGAGAAGTAGTAGCCCTGCCCGTACTCGCACTTGAGGTCGCGCAAGACCTTCAACTGTTCCTTGGTCTCGACGCCCTCGGCCACCACGTCCATGCCAAGCACCTGCGCCAGCATGACGATGGTGCGGACGATCTCGACGTTCTCAAGGTTGTTCGCCATGCGCGTGACGAACGAGCGGTCGATCTTCAAAGTGTCGATGGGGAAGCGGTGCAGGTAGCTCAAAGAAGAGTAGCCCGTGCCGAAGTCGTCGATGGCGAGCTGCACGCCGAGGTCGCGCAGGTGGCGCAGCATCTCGGTCGCCGTGTCGATGTTCTCCATCACGGCGCCCTCTGTGATTTCGAGCTTGAGCTGGCGCGGGTTGAGTCCCGTCTTCCGCAGCACGCCGTCCACCTGCGACATGAGCTGCGTGTGGTTGAACTGCTTGGCCGAGAGGTTGACGCTCATGAAGAAGGGCGACGCCTGCGGGTACTTCTCCTGCCACTCGTGCATCTGGCGGCAGGCTTCTTCGAGCGCCCACTCGCCGAGCTGGATAATCTGCCCCGTCTCCTCCGCGATGGGGATGAAGTCGAGCGGCGAGACCAGTCCGCGCTCCGGATGGTGCCAGCGCACGAGCGCCTCGAAGCCGCAGAGCTTGAAGTTGTCGAGCGAGACGATGGGCTGGTAGAGCAGGAAGAACTGCTCCTTCTCAAGCGCCTTCCTTAAATCAGTCTCAATCTGAAGGAGGTTGACGGCCGACGCGTGCATGCTGTGGTCGAAGACGACGTGGCGCGCCTTGCCGAGAGACTTCGCGCGATACATCGCGGTGTCCGCGTCGCGCAGGATGTCTTCGGGGTCGGAGTAGTCGCCGGTGCCGATGGCGAGGCCGATGCTCATCGTCGTGAAGACCTCGCGCCCCGTCAGCATGATGGCGGCCGTAATCTCCTGCTGGATGCGCTCGGCGACGTTGACGGCCTCGTGGTCGGTCGCAAGGTCGTCGAGCAGGATGGTGAACTCGTCGCCGCCGACGCGCGCGACCGTGTCGCCCTGCCGCAGGCAGCTCTCAAGGCGGCGCGCGACTTCGACGAGCAGTTGGTCGCCCGCGACGTGACCGAGCGAGTCGTTGATGACCTTGAAGCGGTCGAGGTCGCAGAAGAGGACGGCGAAGCGGCGCGTGGGCACGCGCTTGGCGCGCGCGATGGTGAGCTTGACGTGGTCGGCGAAGAGCGCGCGGTTCGGCAGTCCCGTCAAAGGATCATGGAAGGCGTCGTGACGGAGCTGCTCCTCGGACTGCTTGCGCTCGGTGATGTCTTGCAGTTGAAGGATGAGATAGGTCTCGTCGTCGCGCCCATCCTGAAAGCGCGCGACGTTCCATAAGGCCCAGACCTGTTCGCCGCCGCGGCGCTGGTGGCGCACCTCCATCTGTAGGAAGTCGGAGCGGCGCTTGAGCATGCTCTTCAGACCCGCGAGCGCGGTGACGAAGTCGTCCTTGTGCGTGACCGCCTTCAGACTCGAATACATCAGCTCCGACTCCGTGTAGCTGAGGAAGTCGCAGAGCGAGCGGTTGACCCAGAGCAGGCTCCCCTTTGACGAGAGAATCGCCATGCCGATGGCCGCGTGCTCGAAGGCCGCGCCGAAGGTGTGCGTAGAGGCGAACTGCTCGCGCGTGCGGCCTCCGGCCCAAGCGCGCTCCGCCGAAGAGTTGCCGCGGTGCGCATGATAGAGCGCGTCGGCCGCCGCCGCCGCCGAGGCCACCGCGAGGAAGGCGTCGAGCGCGAGCCCCGCCGGCACCTGCGCGGCCAGCACCGAGAGCGTAGAGGTGACGAGGTAGGCTGTGAAAGTCCACGCGAGAGCGTCGAGGAACGCACGCGCCGCCGAGCGCGCGCCGCCGCCGCGGGCGTAGACAGTGTGCTGCGCCGCCCCGACCGCCGACTGTACGAAGGAGAAGAGAAGCGCCGCGAACGCTGCTATGAACGCGGGCGCCTTTGGGGAGAGGAGGCCGAGCCAGTGCGCGCACCACCCCGTCAGCAAGGTCGCGATCATCGCGGGCGCCGCGTCGTAGAGGAGCGAGGCGCCGCGGCGTGAGAGCCTGAGCGAAGAGACGACGGCCGCCGCAGCCGCGAGCGGCACCGCCGCGTCGAAGCCGTAGAGCAGCGCCGTCAGCAGCACGAAGGCCGCCGAGAGCGGGACGGCGCTCGCCGCGTGTGGGACTTTGACGTAGACGCGCGTGCCGAGGGTCAGCGCGCAGAAGGCGAGCATGAGGTAGCGCGCGTCCCAGAGCAGGCGCGCCGAGGCGGGAAGCGAGACGGCCAACGCGGCCACCCCGAGTGTGGCGGCCGCGAGCGCGTAGGCGCGTGCCGGGCGCTTCGTGTATGTCAGAATCATTTGAGGGGCATCCCTATCTTTCCGCGGCAAAGGGCTGTCGGGGTCTTTTCTTTGAAGGGCGAGGCGGATTGAGTCTGCTCTCTCGTGTCAAAGGTTAAAGCCTCACGCCCACCGTTCGGGGCGGCGGGGAGAGAAAACCACGCATTCTCAAGCAAGGCTCGTTCCCGCCGCCTAACTTCCGTAAGGCTCGAAGGCGAACAAGCAATGCTGAGGTTTGAGCAGAGGAGGCAGGTCGCACAATGTTATTCGCATGACTTAGTGACAAATCGCGGCAGCCCACTGGTGACAAACCGCGGCACAGGGGCGCGTTACGTCACCCGCAAGGCGTGGTCGAAAGGGGGAGATGAGCGGCCGCGCGGAAGAAAAGCCCGTCGCGGGCGCGTCAAGTGCGTGGGCCGACAAAATTTTTTTCACGAAGGGGCGGGGCATAGAACTTGTAAACGTCAGCGTGGAAGTGTAGACGCGCGAGTGCGCCTCGCAGCGCTCGCAGCTCTTTTCTGATTCTCCGGACGAGAACTTTGGAGTTGCCATGACCCAAGACGACATGCCCGCCCCGGCCGTCGTGGACGAAGAGCCGACCATCATGCTCGAAGAGAACGCAGTCATCGAGTATGTGCCGCCTTCGCCCCCCAGCCCCGCCCCGCAGCCGAAAGCCGCGAAGCCCGCGCCGCGCAGCGTCGCCGCGCCCGACCCCTTCGCGGTCGGCGTCCGCGTGCTCAAGATAGCCCCCGCATGGCTGCTGTTCACGGCCGTCTGCTGCTCCGTGCTCGTCCTGATGCTCGGCTGGGTAAGGCCGGGCAGCGGCGACGCCGAGGCGGTCACGCTCCCCTCCAAACGTAACGACGCGCGTGCCGCTCAGCGCGCCCCTGCGGCCGAAGAGACGAGCCCGAAGGCGGAGGCCGATGCGCCCGCAAGTGCGTCTACGGCAACTGCCTCCGGCCCGAAGTCAACGGCCGCGAACGACGCGCCCGCACAGGCTGTGGCCGCGCCTGCGCCGGTCGCGCCTGCGCCTCAGCCGGCTCCGGCCGCCGCCCCGAAAGCGGATGAGAAAGCTCGGGTCGAAACGCCCGCGCAGGATGCCGGCGGCGAAGGAAAGTTCACGGCGCAGGTCGGCTCACACAGCGACCAGTCGGAGGCAAACCAGCAGGTCTCTCGTCTGAGGGCCGCAGGGTTCGACGCGCGCTCCGTCGCGGCCGAGCTGCCCGGGCGCGGGACTTGGTACAGGGTGCAGGTCGGCCGCTTCGCCGACCGCGACGAGGCCGCGAAGACGGTCGCCGCCCTGCGCTCGAAGGGCGCGGCTGCCGCTGCTCTCGTCGTCCCCGTGCAGAAGTAGAGCTTGGAAAGTTTCTAAGACCAGAGGGTGGAGATGGCCACGGTTCTGCCACACCAGTTGTTGAGCGACGCGGCGATTTCTGGAGCGGCCTCCTCGCACTTCAAGATCGTAGAGAGCTACGCGCGATTCTTCGCGCGCCCCGAGGTGCGTCTGCGCTTCCTCAACAAGACGCTCGCGCTTCAGGCCGAACGCAACGCACGGATGGAGGAGACGCTCGGCCGCTGGGCTTTTTTGAGAAAGTACGGGCTCTTTGAAAAGCTGCTGAATCTCTCGCTTTACGCGCTGATTATCCGCGAGGTCAGCCATCTCCTGCCGTCGGACTCGGGCGGGAAGCGGGGCCTGCTCAGGCTGCACAAGCAGGCGCCGCTCTCGGCGCGCATCTTTTACCGCTGCTACCAGTTCCGCCGCCCGCTCTACGCCGTGTCGGCCGTCGTCGCCGTTGCGCTCTGCTTCGGCGCATACCGCGGCGCGACGTGGACGGCGGCGCGCGCCAACGCGTACCTCGCCGGTCGCTACAAGAGCGTCGAGCGCATCTATGCCACTGACAAAGATGCGTCCGGGGGGCTCGCCGAACACCTGCCCTCCTACCAGCCCGAGAAGGTCTGGCTGGTCGAGCAGGGTGAAGGCTTCGAGCGCTACAGCAACGGCGCGCGCATCATCAACACCTTCGAGACCACGAACCGCCCACGTCGCTTCCTGACCTTCAAGCCGGGCGGCACGGAGGCCACGGCCGAGGCGCAGTCGGCGCCCGTCGGCATCGTCTATCACACCTCCGAGAGCGTCCTGCTTCCCTTCGTCGAGGACAACAGCGGCTCCATCGAGTTTCGCTCGAAGAACCTGCTGGCCTACGTCCGCGACCACAAATCTTACAACTACGTCATCGACCGTTTCGGCCAGGTCTACCGCGTCGTGCGCGACGAGGACGCGGCCTTTCACGCCGGAAATTCCGTCTGGTCGGACGGGCGCGTGGTCTACACGGGTCTGAACGAGAGCTTCATCGGCGTCTGCTTTGAGACGAAGGCCGACGTGACCGAAGGCGGCGAGCAGTTGACTGAGGCGCAGGTGCTCGCGGGTCGTCTGCTCACACAAATCTTACGCAGCCGCTACCAGATTGACGACGCCAACTGCACGGTGCATGGGCTCGTCTCGGTCAACCCTTCGAACGGCCGCATCGCCTTCCATCACGACTGGGCGCACGGCTTCCCGTTCGAGGCGCTGGGGCTCTCGGACAAGTACGCGGTCGCGCCCGCCAGCGTCGCGGAACTCGGTTTTGGTTATGACCCGGAACTCGTGGCGCTGCTCGGCGGTCAGATGTGGCCGGGGGTGACGGCGGGCGAAGAAGCGTTTGCGCGCAGGGCCAAAGGTGAGGGCGCGCGCCCCGAAGAGCTGCGCGGCCGGATGCAGAAGGTCTACCGCGAGCGGATGGAGGCGCAGCGCGCCGTGCTGCGCGCGGAGAAGTTAGAGGAGCGCGACGCCTCGACGGCCGAGGCCGACCCCGAATCCTGAAAGTTGCTCTCAACCATTTCCTGGAAGTCACACTCCCCGGTTCCAGAAAGGCACGCGCATTGCAAGTCTGAACGGCGACGCCGCGGCGGACTCGCCGTCACAGCGGTTCCGCCGACAGTCTGAATCTCCAGACCGTCCCCACAATAAAAAAATAGAAACCACCGAGGAGATGAAAATGGAAGAGAAGAATCAGGCCCCCACCAACGCGAAGACGGAAGCGGAAGTGAAGACAGGCCCCGTCGGGCTCGACATCGGCACGAGCCGCATCGTCGTCGCCGACGGCCCCGACGGCGAGCGCCGTCGCTCACAGCTCAACGCCTTCGTCCCCGTCCCCGTCTCCGAGATGGCCGAGAACATGCTCAAGCAGAGAGGGATGGTCTACGAGCGCAACTGCAAGAACCTCTATGTCTACGGCAACGACTCCGACTTCTTCGCCAGCTTCCTCGACACGGACGCGCGCCGCCCGATGAGCGAAGGGCTCATCAACCCGAAGGAGGAGAACAGCCAGCACATGATTCAACGCATCATCCAGATGATGGTGCCGCGCGCGCGCCGCAACGACGTGCTCTGCTTCAGCGTCCCCGGCAAGGGCGAGGGCGTCAACGGCAACCTCGTCTATCACGAGGCGGTGCTGAAGAACTTCCTCCAGTCGCTCGGCTACAACGCGAAGGCGCTGAACGAGGGGCAGGCCGTCGTCTTCTCCGAATTGCAGGACGAGAACTTCACCGGCATCGGCCTCTCCTTCGGCGGCGGGATGTGCAACGTCTCGGTCTCGTTTATGTCGATGCCGATGATCACCTTCAGCGTGCCGAAGGGCGGCGACTACATCGACCGCAGCGTGGCCGAGGTGATGGGCGAGAACAACACGACGAAGGTGCGCCTCTTCAAAGAAGAGAAGCTCGACCTCTCGCGCCCGCCGAAGGACGAGATGACCGGCGCGCTCCACATCTTCTACGAAGACCTGATGCGCACGCTCATCGACCGCCTGCGCTCTGAGTTCGCCAAGTCGGGTCAGCTCCCGAAGGTTGACCGCCCGATGACGGTCGTGCTCGCGGGCGGCACGGCGCGCCCGACGGGCTTCCTCCAGAAGTTCGAACAACTCCTGCGTGCCGAGGGCGACTTCCCCGTCCCGCTCTCAGAGGTGCGCATGGCCTCCGACCCGCTGACGGCGACCGCGCGCGGCTGCTACATCGCGGCGCTCTCCGAGACAAAGTAGACCGGGCGCCGCGCTCTTCCACCTCGCTCGAAGTCCGCGGCGCGCCCCGTCCCCCCCCGACGCGGGACGCGCCGCGGGCACACGTGTACATGAGCCCGGCCCCTTGAGGGCCTTCCCACAAACATGTGAGCGATGCAACCTCAGACAACGACCTCGAAGTCGAGATAGACCTTGGAGACATGGTCTGGTCAACGCCCGCGCAGTGGGAGAACTCCCCGCGCCAGGTCAGCACAACCACGCCTGCACACCAGCCCGTGACCCCGAACACAGCGGAGGCCGCCGACCCCGCGGAGCCTGCGCCGCCGTCCTATAGCCTGCCCAACGCCTTCTCCGAAATCGTCTCGGCGAAGGTGCCGGGCGACCTGCGCGAGCTGGTCGGCTCGGCCTTCGCGCGCCTGCTCAAGATGCTCGACACGCTCGCAGGCATCGAGCACGCGCTGACGCAGCCGCGCGCCGTGCGCGTCGGGCCGCTCTTCGAGGAGGTGAGGTCGCAGAGCGCCTCGCTGCTCTCGCATGTGACCGAGGCCGTCTCGGGCGGCAGCCGTCTCCCGCGCAGGGTTCACGACGTGCTCGACGGCATGCGCTTCGTCATCGGGCACGAGCTGACGAAGGTCTTCCGTCAAGAGTTCCCCGGCCTCTGTGACGAGGCACGCTCCTACACGCGCGCCGACCTCAGCCGCGCATGGGGCCTCTTGCACAACTGCCTCCAACAGACGACCATCACGCTCGCGCAAGCCTTCAAGCCCGGTGTGACCGGCGAGCATTTATTTGAAGACTACCGCAGCAAGGTCGAGAACTCTTTTACGCTCTACCAAGAGCTGCAATCGCTCTTGCAGAAGGTCTCGACCGCCGAGCGTTCGAGCGGCATCCTGCTCAAGCACACGCTCGTTCGCCACCTCGAACACTTCCGCGATGAGACGATGCACTTCCTCATGTACAAGGACTGGGGCGAGTTCGGCCGCTACGTGGACGACGTGAAGCGCGCCTTCGAGGATATGGAGGAGTTCGAGTCGGTGCTCCACGAGTTCTCGCAATACCTGCGCACGCTCATCCACCACGTCGGCATGCGCGAGGCTCTGCGGGGCATGCCGCAGCAGCCCGTCGAGCCCATTTGGAAGTAGGGAAGAGAGATGTCAACAGCGGCCGACACGACCGACGACGCGCCCGTCATGGCTCGCAACGCCGAGGCCATGGGCCCAGACACGACCGTCGTAGACGTAGATTCAATCGAGCCCATCGAGCGCCGCCAGCACGAGCGCGTCAGTATCTATCTGCGCGTGCGCTGGGAAGGTCTCTTCGGCTGCTACGAAGGGACTCTGAGCGACATCAGCGAGGGCGGCTGCTTCATCCTCAGCGAGCGGGAGATGACCCTGCGCGAGTTGATTCGGGTGGAGGTCGAGCTGCACGACGGCGAGTGGGTCAAGGTCTGGGGCGAGGTGACGAACCAGTTCCCCGGCGTCGGCTTCGGCGTCCGCTACACGGAGGTCGAAGGCGAGGACGAGAACAAGTTCTCGCTCTCGCTCGCGCAGACGAAGTCGATCAGGTTGGGCGTCAGTGCTTTGAAGAAGCTCAGCCGCTCTTTCGTGGACGCGGAGGGCGCTGAGTTGCCGCCCGAGCGCGTGGACAGGCAGGAGTACAAGCGCAAAGTCATGCTCGCCCTGTCGAAGGTCAACCGGACGCTGCTCGATCTGCCGGAGTGCCAGAAGAAGACGGCGCTCAGGCTCTCCGTACAGGCTTACGCAGACCTCTACCGCGTCTGGGCGGCGATGTCGGCGGGCGCGGCCGGCAACCCGAAGGAGTGGATCGCGTCCTACAAGTGCCTCAGAGAGAAGTACGGCGCGCCCCCGCACATCCTCGAAGCCTTCCGCGACGGCGACCTCTCCAACGCCCTCTCCTTCCTCCGCCAGAAGGCGCACATCTACCTCACCTTCGTCTCTTAGACCGAAGGCATTGACCACGCAGATAGAGCGAGACGGCTTGAAGCGTTATTGCATCAAGCCGTCTCGCTCTCTGTCTCTGCGGTGGCTAGCTGTCTTTCTAACTAACGCGCCGCGAAGCGTCTCCGGTACTCCGCCGAATTGAGGAACGCCTTGACCATCTCCGCGCGGATGAAGTCGCCGTGGAAGCTGTCCAGCTTCGAGAGCCAATAGTTGTAGCCTTCCGCGTCCGGGTCTCGCCGCAGATAGCCGTAGTACTGCATCCGCACAAACGCCCGTCTGGAGCTTGCGGACGAGCGTCCCGTCCGACGCGTTGAAGAGACGTGCGGTGCAGCCCGAGATGGCGGCGACGGTCTTCGAGTCGGGCGAGTAGGTCACGTCGTTGACCGTGCCGCACCCCAGCTCGTTGAACGCGAAGAGACCCACCGCGGCCCCGTCCGAAGCGCGCCAGAGGCCGGCGGCGCGGTTGGACTGCCCGACGAAGACCGTCCGCCCGTCGGGCGCGTAGGCGACGGAAATCGGGCCCTGCCCGGAGGCGCTCGACCAGACGACATCGGCGCGGCCCTGCCCCTTCGCTGCGGGCGCCGAAGACAGCAGCGCGAAGGCGGCGGCCGTGACTATAGCGGTCAATAAGTTCAGCCGCTTTGCGAAGGAGCGCGGCGCACAGAACATCTGCCCGTTAAGTTCCTCGGGACGACCCATAGCGTTACCTTCCCTTTTTCGGGTGGCTTGGCAGAGTAAGCCGGAACCCCTCAATCAAAGCTCAAGCGGGAGACAGGCTCGGGGGATGGTGCCGCGTTTGAATGGGCGAAGCGGGGAACGGGAACAAGGGGAAAGTGACGGGAAGCGCCAGCGCGACCCGAATTATATTACTCGCACGAATGGTGTCAAGATTCAGGCGAAGCTCGTCCCGTTTACAGTCGGCGCGGGGCTGAAAGGTTCCACGCGCTCCCTCCGTTTGTTATAATCGCCGCGCGTCTATAGATGTCTTGCCTCTCCTTGGAAGCAGCCGCCACGTCCTGAAAATCATCTGACAGACACGCGAGCTTTTTCGTGGGCGGCGGCGGGCCGGAGGCGGAAGCAGTCCGGCCGGGGCCGCCCCTTTGTTAGAGAAGTTCCCCCTTGACACCCGAACGCTGGAAGCAGATTGAGGGCGTCTTCGACGCCGCCATCGACCTCGCGCCCGCCGAGCGCGACGCATACCTCGCGTCCGTCTGCGACGGCGACGCGGAGCTGCGCCGTCAGGTCGAGCTGCTCATCCGCTCGCACGATGCGGCCGGCTCGTTCATCGAAGAGCCGGCGGTCGCGGGCGTCATCACCAACCCCGGGAGACTCGACGAGGATGCGCCCTTCATCGGCCGGCGCATCGGCTCGTACCGCATCGTGCGCGAGTTGGGGCGCGGCGGGATGGGCGCCGTCTACTTGGCCGTGCGCGCCGACGACGAGTTCCAGAAGCGCGTCGCCATCAAGCTCGTCAAGCGGGGGATGGACACCGACTTCATCCTCCGTCGCTTCCGGCAGGAGCGACAGATTCTCGCCTCGCTCGACCATCCATACATCGCGCGCCTGATGGACGGCGGGACGACCGACGACGGGCTGCCCTACTTCGTCATGGAGTACATCGAGGGGCTGCCCGTCAACCAGTTCTGCGATGCGCACAAGCTCTCGACGCCCGAGCGCCTGCGGCTCTTCCTCAAGGTCTGCAACGCCGTCGGCTTCGCGCACCACAACCTCGTCATCCACCGCGACCTCAAACCCTCAAACGTGTTGGTGATGGCCGACGGCACGCCGAAGCTTTTAGACTTCGGCATCGCCAAGTTATTGAACCCCGAGATGGGCGGGCGCGCGCTCGACCCGACGACGCTCGCGATGCGTCTGATGACGCCCGAGTACGCTTCGCCCGAACAGGTGCGCGGCGAGACGGTGACGATGGTGAGCGACGTTTACTCTCTCGGCGTTCTCCTCTACGACCTGCTCACGGGACATCGCCCTTACACACTGCGCAGCCGCTCGCCCGAGGAGATCGCGCGCGTCATCTGCGAACAGGAGCCGGAGCGGCCGAGCGTCGCCGTCAACCTCATCGAAGTCATCCCCTCGCGCGGGCCCGAGCCGCTTGAGATCACGCCCGACTCCGTCAGCCGCGTGCGCGACGGGAGCCTTGAGAAGTTGCGAAGACAACTCTCGGGCAGCATCGACAACATCGTCCTCAAGTCGCTCAGGAAGGAGCCGCAGCGGCGCTACCAGTCGGTCGAAGAGTTCGCGCGCGACATCGAGCACTACCTCGAAGGCCGTCCCGTCAGCGCGCCCGCATACTTCCCCGTCACGGCCGAGACGCGCGTCGGCGAAGCGGAGCCCGCGCCCTCGGGGAAGTCCATCGCCGTTCTTCCCTTCAAGACTTTGAGTCACGAAGAGAACCGCGACGAGTTCCTCGGCATGGGCATGGCCGACGCCATCATCACGAAGCTGTCGAACGTCGGCGGCATCGTCGTCCGCCCGACGAGCTCCGTCATCAAGTACTTCGACGGCGAGCAATCGGCCGCGCTCGCGGGCCACGAGCTTGACGTTTCATACGTCCTCGACGGGCGCATCCAGCGCGGCGGCGAGCTCGTGCGCGTCACCGTCCAACTCGTCCGCACGCGCGACGGCGCGCCGCTGTGGGCCGGGAAGTTCGACGAGAAGTTCACGGACTTCTTCGCCGTCGAAGACTCCGTCTCAGAGCAGGTGGCGCAGGCGCTCCTGCCGCACCTGACGGGCGACGAGCCCGCCGCCGCGCGCAGAAACGACGGCGCCGGAGCCCTGCGCGAGCCCGGCGTCATGACCGGCGACCCGGACAAGGTGCGCACGACGGGGCCGACGCGCGCTCTGCCTTCGCAGGGCGTGCATACGACGCCGACGACGGGCCCGCGTCTCACCGAAGACGAGGAGGCGCACCAGCTCTACGTCGCCGGTCGCTACTTCGCCACGCGCCGCACGGCCGACGGGATAAGGCAGGCGGTCGAGCGTCTGGAGCGCGCCGTCGAGCGCGACCCCCGTTTCGCGTCCGCCTGGTCGGAGCTGGCCGACTGCTACGCGCTGATGAACTGGTACGTTGAGCCGCCGCCCGCGGGCGCTTGGGAGAAGGCGGTCGCGGCCGCGCTCCAAGCGGTCGAGGCCGACGACACTCTGGCGGAGGCGCACGCCTCGCTCGGCTTCGTCAAGCTCTACTACGAGCGCGACTGGGAGGGCGCTGAAAGAGAGTTGAGCCGCGCCGTCGAGCTGAAGCCCGAGAGCGCGGTCGCGCGCCGCTGGCACGCCTTCAACCTCTCGGCGATGGGGCGGCACGACGAGGCCGTCGCGGAGATTGAGAGAGCGCGCGAAGCGGCGCCGCGCTCGCCCGTGGTGGCGACGGGCGTCGCCAGCGTTCTCTTCAACGCCGGCCGCTTCGAT
>JBJMGQ010000243.1:0-7059 GCA_045807845.1 Pyrinomonadaceae bacterium
ACGATGACGAGATGGAGGTCGCACTGGTCAGGCTGCCCCGAAGCCACGAGTTGGAGGGCGCGGCCGAGACGCTGTACGGAGGTGATGTATGACGATTGCTTTGACGGCCGTCGCGTTCGACCATGGGCTGGGCGGTCTGCCGAGGTACACGCTGCCCCTGCGCGTTAACGAGCGCCTGCCGGTGAGTGTCCCCGAGTGGGTGCGCGGGATGCCGCTGCCGTCGGTCGCGGCTTACATACAAGATCGCGTCCCCGATGTGGCGTCGGTGCTGGCGCGGTTCGCCGTCACCCCCGGCGAGCCGCCCGTGCTTGAGATCAGGGCCAACGCTTCGGCCGCCGGCGGTGCGTTGGAAGACGGGCTGCTTCCGGATTTGCCGCCGTCCCTCGTCAGCTTCTCCCGCGGCGATTCCGGGTGGTGCGTGTTCCCGCTTCGGACGGCGCCCTTCGCGGACGGGGGCGTGGGCATTTCGGTCACGGAGTGGACGTGGCAGTTCCGGCGCGCACCCGGTGTGCCTTGGATAGACTTTGACCGGAGCGTCCACAAAATCTACATCGTGCTTTCAACGCCGACCGCTCCTTGGAGCGTGGCCCCGGCCGGGCCGTCGAACCCGAATCTGCCGTGGACGGATGTGCTCGACATCGCGTGCGTGTGGGCGCGCGGGGCGCGCGACGTGGTCAAAGCCGCGTCGCTCGTCACGAAGGCTGTGTTCGACCTCGGCGGCGAGCTGCTGACGTATGACGCCCCGGTCGGCGCTCCGCACTACACGGTTCTGGGCGTCCCGCGCTTCCTGTGCGAAGCATTCATCGAACGCGTGTATGGAGGCGAGGGCGCGGGGCCGCTGGTCAACTGTTCCGACTGCGCGACCATCGTCTCCACCTTCGCCAACGTGCTCGGGGCAGACCTGTGGCAGTCGAAGATGGGGCTCGTGGCGCCGCGCTTCGCGCTGAACCCGATACTCGGCATCGGCTTGCAGACGTGGTCAACGCTCTGGGGCGGGTTCACCTTCCACGAAGTCGCTTGGACGGGTGGATGTACCGAGGGGGATGCGGTCTACGACGCGTGCCTGCTCACCGACGCCGACCAAGACCCGACCTCCGCGCCGCAGAGACCGTCGCTGCCGACCAATCAGTTGTTCGGGCGCGCCGGAGAGGGCGGCTACCGCGACCAGTTGTCGGCGCCTTCAGACCGTGTCCTTTGCGTTCCGCAGCCGCGGCTCAGGGTGCGGCGCTCGCTCACGGCGCCGTCGCTGCCCGCGCCGTCGCCGTTCATCAGCACACACCTGCGCAGCGCGGCCGTGCGCGTGCGGTTTGACACGCACGGCTTCGCGCCGGAAGCGGAAGATCACTTCATTCAGGATTTCAAGTTCTGCGGGGCCGAGCTGCCGGGCTGGTCTTTGACCCGCCTGCAAAGGTTCGCCACCCATGCGCCGCCCTCGACCGGCCTACACACTCTCGCGGCCGGCGACGTGCTCACCAGCCGCGCCGCGCAACCGACCGGCGTGCACGTCACCTGGTGGCAGTCGGACGATAAAGAGAGCGCGCGCCTGCGCGTCGAATCCTTCGACACGCCTTCGAGCGCCGATGCCAGAAACATGCTTCTCCATCTCACCAACGAGATAGAGTGTCCGCTGCTTAAGCCGTGGGAGGGCGGCGCCGGAGACCTCGCGTTTAAGACGCCCGACGGCGCGCTCGTGATGTTCGCGCGCGGCAACCACGCGCACGTCGTGCGCAGCGACGCGGTGCCCTTCGTGGACGTGACGGAAGAGTCGAAGCGGCTCGACGAATGGCTGACGGGCGCGGGCTCCCCGCCCGCAACTCACGACCTGAGTCAAACGGTGCGCGTGTCGCCCGCCGGGGGCGGCGGGAGCGCGTGGACGCGTCTGGTGGTGCGCGGCGCGCAAGTTCACAGAGACCCGGACGCGGTCGTGATTGAGCCGAACGGCCCGCAGAGCTACAACGTCAGCGTCTCCGTCGTCGAGCACACGCAGGCGGCCGTCCCCTTCCTGCGCAACGCGGCGCGGCGCACGCGTTGACGAAGCGTGGCGTGCATAACGATTCGTCAAGGGCGGGCGGGGTGGTATCGTTTCGGCACAGGCCCGGCGGGCCGCGTGAAGGTATCACCCCTTGAAGCAGGCAGACAGGCGACAGCAGCTCGGCTTCTATGCAGACCCGGCGGTTGACGGGGACGTGGTCGTGTTCCTGTGCGACCACTCGATCTGGCAAGTCTCGGTGCACGGCGGGCGCGCGAAGCGCCTGACGCCACGCCTCCCAACAATCTCCACGCCGCTTATTGAGACGCGACGCGGCGCCCTCGTCTTCGCCGCCGCGCACGAAGGCCCGCCGCAGGTGTGCGTGATCAGGCGCGGCGACCCCGTCCGCCAGCTCACACACTTCGGGGGGCCGTGTCGTGTGCTCGGCTGGTCGCACGACGGCCGCGTCGTCTTCAGCTCTTCTTTCGGCAGCCCCTTCCGCCAGACCCCTTCGGGCTGCTCGTTGGCATAGACGACGGCCGCGTAGAGAGAATGTCAACCGGCCCCCTCGCGCACTTCTGCAAGGGCGAGGGCGGCGCCTCCGTCTACAGCCCGCCGGGGGTGAATCCGCAGCACTGGCGGCGCTATGGGGGAGGCGCGCGCGGCGAGATTTGGATTGACCCCGTCGGCAGCGGCGATTTCCGCCGCATCACTCCCGTCGCCGGTAACATCTCAAGCCCGCTCCTCTGCGCCGGTCGCGTCTACTTCGTCTTTGACGACGACGGCAAGCCGAACCTCTTCTCATGCGACCTCGAAGGGCTCGACCTGCGCCGGCAGACGAGCCACGAAGAGTTCGCCGTGCACTCGCCCGCCACCGACGGCGCCCGCATCGTCTACTGCGCCGGGGCCGACCTCTACGTCTTAGACCCTCATGACGGCCCGACGCGCATCGACATCGGCTTGGCCGAGCTGCCCGAAGGGCGGCGGAAACAGTCTCTGCCCGTCGGCAAAGACCTGCGCGACGTAGACGGGTCGGGCCGGGATGAGTCCATCGCCTGCTGCGCGTTCGGGAGCGTGTTCGAATACACGGCCGCCGAACTGGACGTGAAGAAGATAAAACTGCCCGGCTACTGTTCACACGTGAGCTACCTGCACGACGGGCGTCTGCTCGTCGTCAGGCGTGAAGCCGCGGGAGACAAACTCATCATCGTGAGCGCCGACCGCGGGCGCCACGGCAACGTCAGGACAGACCGGGAGTTGGGGCGGATACTGACGCTGGCCGCGCCCGCGTCCGGTTCATTCGTGCTCGTCACCAACAACCGGCAGCAGGTGCTCAGCATCAACGTCGAGAGCGGCGCAACCGTCATGCTCGACAACTCGACGCACCGCGCCGTCGAGCAGGCGGACATCAGCGACGACGGAACGCTCTGCGTCTACGCTCTGCCCGCTGCGTTTCACCGCACGATCCTCCGCGTGGCGCAGACTGACGGGGGCGGCATCGTGTGGGAGACAGACCCGCCCCTCGCGGACTTCTCGCCGAGCTTCAGGCCCGACGGCTCCGTCCTCTTCTTATCACTGCAAACGAGAGCGGAGCCTGATTACGAACTCTTCACCACGGTCAACCTGTTAACGCCGCCCGTCGAAGGCGACGCGGGCAGCGTGCGCGGCACGTGGCGCGTTCGGCGTCTGCCGGCTCCCGAAGCCTCGTTTGCTCAAGCGGCCTCGGTGCACGGAGAGGCCGTGCTCCTCTTGAGACCGGAGGCGCGCGCGGCGGGCGGGTTCAAGGGCAACGGGCAGCCGACGCCCTTGTCGCAGGGCGGTGGGGAGTTGAGGCTTTGGGGAGTCGTCGCCGATAGGATTTGTAACTTCGGGAGCGAGGGGTTCGTCACGCAGGCAGGCTCAGAGTTGCGCGCTTGGCGCATTCAAGAGGGAGAGCTCGTGAGCCACACGTTCGAGGTCGAGCCGGCCTCGTTCCATGTCGAATTTATGCCAGGGAGGCTTTGGCAGGCGGCCTTCCGAGATGCTTGGCGGCTGGCGGCTGAGCACGTCTTCCCCGCCGCGTTGGAGGCGTCCGGCTGGGACGAGGTGGGGCGCGGTTACGCGACGCTCGTCGAGCGGGTTTGCGCCGGCCGCGACTTCGTCGGCCTCTTGAACGAGATGCTCGGGCGCCTCGGCCTCTCACACGCCTTCGCGCGCGAGCCGCGCGGCCGAACCTCGAAGCGACAGGGGTTGCTCGGCGTCGAAGTGGAGTTCGACGAGACGGCTGCCGCTTGGCGCGTCAACAGAGTACCGCGGTTCGACGGCCGTGTGCGTCCCCCTTGGGGACTCGCCGACCCCGCGGGCGGTGCTGTCGAAGGAGAGCTGCTGGTGTCGATAGACGGCCAAGCGCTCTCGGAGCAACGCAGTCCCCACAGCCAGCTCGTAGGGAAGGCGGGGCGTCGGGTTCGCTATGAGCTTGAGGGGCCGGGCGGGTCGCGTCGCGAAGCCGTCTTCGATGCGCTCGCGGACGAGCGTCCTCTACACTACGCGGCTTGGGTGTTCGAGCGCCGGAGGCTCGTGTCGGAGATGACGGGCGGCGCCGTCGTTTACACACACCTGCCGGACGTGTCGCCGAAGACGAGAGCCGACGTGGAGCGCTGGCTCTGGTGTCACGAGGAGGCGCGCGCGCTGATAGTTGACGTGCGTTATAACGAGGGCGGCACTTACGGTGGAGAGATCGCCGAGCTGCTCTCAAGGCGGCCGATAGCCTTCGTGCGCACACGCTGGTCGGCGGAGCGCGCGCTGCCGGCCGGGGCCGGCGTCCGGCCCGTCGCCGTCCTGACTAATCGTTTCACCTCGTCGGGCGGAGAGTTGCTGGCCGAGACGCTTCGGCAACTGGCGGGCGGGCGTGTCGTCGGCGAGCAGACGTTCGGCGGCGGGATCGGCAACACCTTCAGCCGTTGGCTGGCCGACGGCTCAAGTCTCCTTCTGCCGGAGATCGAGATCGCGAGGCCGCACGAGTGGGCGCGCGTGGAGAATCGCGGCGTGCTCCCGGACGTTTCGGTTGACTGGCAAGAGAAGCCGGCGCCGCACGATCCCTGTCTGCTGAAGGCGTTGCGGGAACTTGATGCGCTTCACGGCACAAGGGAGGCGACGTAACAAGAAGCGCAGCTCACCTTCAAGACTCTTCCTTGCCTTTGATGATGAGCACGGGCGGGACTGTCTTCGGCGCGCTGAGGCGCAGGAGGTGATGGCCGACGCCCGCGGCGCCGATCATCAAGGTCGGGTTGAAGCCGCCGGTCACGTTGCCCGCGGGCCAGTCGCCCGCCTCGTCGTGCCTGCGAATCAGCTCCGCCATCGTGCCTGCGACCAGTGCCCGGCCGCCTTCGTCGTCAAAGGCTTCGGCAAAGATGAGCGCGATCTCGCAGAGTCCCGAGAGGCCGTGGCAGAGCGTCGAGTCGGAGCCGGGTGCCTGTGCGCTGCGGCCGACGGCCGCGACCGTGGTGGCGAGGGCGGCGCGCGCCGCAAGGTCATAGCCCTCGGCCCTTTCCGGGTCGAGCTTCATCGCGCGCAGGCGCGTGAGGCCGATGCCCGGTGCGCCGTGACACCAAGTCGTTTGAAACGTCCCCGCCCAAGCCCCCTCCTGCTCGCCGTGTGGGAAGCGCAGGTCGAGCCAGTTGGATTGCATGGGGTTGAAGAACGAGTCTTCGTAAGCGAAGGCCGCGCGCGCCGTCCGCAGGAATTCGACCTCGCCCGTGCGCGCGTAAAGCTCGAAGAGCGCGAGCGCCATGCCGCACGCCCCGTGTGAGAGCCCTGTCATCGGCGGCGATTGGAAAGACTCGCCGCTCGCCCGCGTCGCCTCCCAGTAACAGACCTGACCGTCGCGCACGGCGGAGCGGCAGAGGTCTTGACCGAAGTCACGCGCCAGCGCGAGGCAGCGCTCGAAGCCCGGCCGCTCCGCCATCGAGAGGAGCGCCGGTATGGCCCCGGCGTTGCCGCCGAGCCCGTCGAGCAGATGCTCGCCCGCGAGCGCCTCAACCGCCTTGTCCAGCATCCCGTGCGCGTCGTCGCGCAAGTCTTCGCACAGGCCGAAGTCCATGAAGCGCGCGCAGACGTAAGCGACCCCGACGTGTGAGAGGAAGAAGGAGAGCGGCGAGGTCAACGCGTCGTGTGTGCGCAGGTACTTAGCCGAGCGGCGCAGCGCCCCCTCGGCCGTGCGCTTCGCGTCCTCGTCCTGCGTGCGGCCGTAGAGTTCGAGCAGGAAGAGCGCGACGCCCGCCGTGCCTCCGTAGAGATGCGGGCCGAGCGCCGCGACCGCCGCCGCATAGCCCGCGCCCGAAGAGTCTTCAACGTCTGTGCGCCCCATCCACGTACAGAGGCGCCCGTCCTCGTCCCAGAAGGCGGTCGCGCAAAGCCTCCGGCCGATGCGGGACGCTGCACGCAGCGCCATCTCTTGAACGTCAACTCGCGCACTCATCCTCTTCACCCTCAGACGCCGCTCTGGTTGTGCCCCTTGGCGTGATTCTTCCAGCGCCGTTTCGGGCGGCGCGCGGGCCGCGCAGGGCGTGTGAAGCGCGCCGCCGCCGGCAGCTCATCCGACAGCGTGTAGAAGTCAACCGAGCCACGTTCGAGGAACGGTGCGCCGGGGTCGAGACCCTCCGCGCGGAACGCGGCGGCCAGCGCGTCGAGTCGCTCTTCAAGTCTGCTCAAACCGCGCGCGGCCGACAAACAGAGCGAGCGCGCCGCAATGCGGCAACGCGACTGGCCGAAGCTCATCTGGCTACCGGGGTCTTCGGCCATGCCGAGCCCGGCGGCCAGCCGCTTCGTAAACATCGGCACGCCGGGGCGCAGCCTTCCCTCGATGGCTTCGTGTATTTCGAGGATGAGGCGGCGGGCGGCAGGGAAGTGGCGCCGCTCAAGGTAGAGCACGCCGCCGTCCGCGCGCACGTAGGAGGAAGGGTCGGCCATGACCTTCGTGCGAAACGGCACGCCCTCGTGGTTGAAGCGACCCGTGACGAGCGCGACGTACTCGACGGCGGCGGCGGCGGTCAGGTTCCAGTAGAAGCGCACGAGCGGGTCGGCGGCGTCGCGCGCCTCGTCCTGATCGCCGT
>JBJMGQ010000244.1:0-22892 GCA_045807845.1 Pyrinomonadaceae bacterium
CTGACAAGGCGCGTTTGATTGAGCGCGCGGCGGACGAGGTGATCGAGGGGAAGCTGGACGAGCACTTCCCCCTGCGCGTGTGGCAGACGGGGTCGGGGACGCAGACGAACATGAACGCGAACGAGGTCATCTCGAACCGCGCGATTGAGATGGCGGGGGGCGTCCTTGGGAGCAAGAAGCCCGTCCACCCGAACGACGACGTGAACATGTCGCAGTCTTCAAACGATACTTTCCCGACGGCGATGCACATCGCGGCGGCCGAGCAGATGCAGAAGCTCATCCCGGAAGTGAAGCGCCTGCGCGACGCCATCGACGCGAAGGCGCGCGAGTTCGCCGACGTGGTGAAGATTGGGCGGACGCACTTGCAGGACGCGACGCCTCTGACCGTGGGGCAGGAGTTCGGCGGGTGGGCTTCGCTGTTGGAACGGGACGTGGAGCGGCTCGAAATGGTTCTGCCCGGGCTCTACGATTTAGCCATCGGGGGGACGGCCGTGGGGACTGGCTTGAACTCGCACCCGGAGTTTGCCGAGAGAGCCGCGGCGAAGATAGAGGAGCTGACGGGGTTGCCGTTCAAGTCGCACCCGAACAAGTTCGCGGCACTCTCCGCGCACGACGAGCTGGTCTTTGCGAGCGGCGCTTTGAAGACGCTGGCCTGCTCTCTGATGAAGATTGCGAACGACGTGCGCTGGCTGGGCTCGGGGCCGCGCGCGGGGCTGGGCGAGCTGGTGCTGCCCGAGAACGAGCCGGGCTCGTCCATCATGCCGGGGAAGGTGAACCCGACGCAGCCGGAGGCTCTGACGATGGTCGCCGTGCAGGTGTTGGGCAACGACGCGGCCATCGGATTCGCGGGCTCGCAGGGCAACTTCGAGCTGAACGTCTTCAACCCCGTCATGATTCACAACCTGCTCCACTCGATCAGGCTGCTGAAGGACGCCTGCCGCGGCTTCGTGGAGTTCTGCATCGAGGGCCTGGAGCTGAACCGCGCGCGCATCGACGAGAATTTGCAGAAGTCGCTCATGCTGGTCACGGCGCTCAACCCGCACATCGGCTACGACAACGCTGCACGGATCGCCAAGCACGCGCACAAGCGTGGCATCAACCTGCGCGAGTCGGCCGTCGAGCTGGGACTGCTCACCGCCGAGCAGTTCGACGAGTACGTCAAGCCGGAGGAGATGACCCACCCTTAGAACGAGAGTAGGTACGAACTCTCAAGTCACCGCCCGCATCCAAGTAACGACCCGTGAGAGGCCCACGTCGGCGCTTGCGGGTCGTTCGTCGAAGGCTTATATTTCGCGTTTCGCGCGGGCAGCGTCAAAGTCGCCTGTGCGTTCAAGGGTAGCTTGGAGGATTCAAGGAAGATGACCACGGCGTTTGAGACTCTGGAAGTCGAGACGAAGGCGGCGGCGCCCGCGCTCGAAGACTACTTCGGGCTGCCGGAGGCCGAGCTGTACGAACGCATCGAGGCGGCGCGGCGTGAGCTTGGCAGCCGTCTTGTCATCCTCGGCCACCACTACCAGCGCGACGACGTGGTCTGCCACGCGGACTACATGGGCGACTCCTTCAAGCTCGCCAAGCTCGCGGCCGAGCGCCCGGAGGTTGACTACATCGTCTTCTGCGGCGTCCACTTCATGGCCGAGTCGGCCGACATCCTCAAGCCGGGTGACCAGAAGGTGATTCTGCCCGACCTCGGCGCGGGCTGCTCGATGGCCGACATGGCGACGGCCGAACAGGTCGAAGACGCTTGGGAGCAGCTAGGCTCGATTGGCCTGCTTGAAGAGTTCAAGGTCGCGCCCGTCACCTACATGAACTCTTCGGCCGCCATCAAGGCTTTCTGCGGCGAGCACGAAGGCGTCGTCTGCACGTCGTCTAACGCCGTCCCGCTCTTCGACAAGTATCTGAAGGAGGCCGACAAGCTCTTCTTCTTCCCAGACCAGCACTTGGGACGCAACACCGGCGTCAAGTTCGGCATCCCCTTAGACGAGATGGTGCTGTGGGATCCGAACAAGGAGCTGGGCGGCAACACCCCCGAGCAGTTGCGCAAGGCGCGGCTCATCCTCTGGAAGGGTCACTGCTCCGTGCACGGCCGCTTCCGCCCCTGGCACGTGGACACGATTCGCAAAGAGGTGCCGGCCGTCAAGGTGCTCGTCCATCCCGAGTGCGAGCGCGAGGTCGTCGAGAAGAGTGACCTCAACGGCTCGACCGAGTTCATCATCAAGGCCATCGAGGAGGCGCCCGCGGGCTCGAAGTGGGCCGTCGGCACCGAGGTCAACCTCGTCCAGAGGCTCGCGAAGCAGCACCCGGACAAGGAGATCCGCCTGCTCGCGCCCGACCTCTGCATGTGCGCCACGATGTACCGCATCGCGCCGCAGAACCTCGCATGGGTGCTCGACTCGCTCCTCTCGGGGCGCGTCGTCAACCAGATCACCGTTCCCGAAGAGACGGCGCGTTGGGCGCACGTCGCCCTCGACCGGATGCTTGCGATCAAGTAAATGGTAGATGGTGAATGGTGAATCGAGACTGCTTTAATCCATTCAGCATTCACCATTCACTATTCACCAACTTATGGCTGACTCGAACGACCGCGTGCCCGAGAATGTGCCGGGCACTTATTACGTGGACACGAACTGCATCGACTGCGACGTGTGCCGCGACACCTCACCCGACAACTTCACGCGCGCCGACGCGGGCGGCTACTCCTTCGTCTACAGACAACCACAGTCCGACGCCGAACGCGCCCTCTGCGAAGAGGCGCTCCTCGCCTGCCCCGTCGAAGCCATCGGCAACGACGGGTAAGAAAGGATGAAGGATGAACGCTGAACGATGAACTGAAGGCAGCTTGTATTCAGTTCATCGTTCAGCGTTCATCCTTCATCGTTAAACTCTTATCTTTATCCACCCATCTTCGATGACGACCTCGTAGGTCTCGACGGGTTCGGAGGGGCGGTTGAGGCAGGCGCCGGAGCGTATGTCGAAGCGCCAGCCGTGCCAGTCGCATTCGACCGTGTGACCGTTGAGCTGGCCGTCGGCGAGCGGCGCACCTTTGTGCGGGCAGAAGTTCTCGATGGCGTGGAAACGGCCGTCGATGTGGTAGAGCGCCAGCTCCTTGCCCCCGTGCAGCTCGACCGTGGCGCCGCGCCCCTCGGGCACATCTTCGACGCGCCCGACCGTGACGAGCTTGCCCTCGCGCGCGGGGCTTTTGGGGTTCGTGAATCTTCTTCCCGTCGGCTGCATAACTCTCCGGCATCGTAACAAACGGCCCCGCCCTTCCGCACGTTCCCAAGTCAACCGGGTCGCGCCTGAGTGTAAATGGCTATAGAATAATTCTTAATCGAAGAAAGGGGCACAGCAATCATGCGGAGGAGTCTGTTGGTTGTGCGCACGGCGTCGTGGGCGCTCGTGCTGTTGTTCGCGGCGCAGACGGCGTGGGCGGCGCAGGAGACGAAGGAGACGAAGGAGCTGACGGTCGTCGGGAGGCTCACGCCGACGGTCGAGGCGGGCGGGTGGCTCGTCGTCGCCGACTACGGGAAGTACCTCCTGACGAACGCAGGCGAGTTCCGGCGCCAGCCCTGGTTCCGCGAGGGCGCGTCGGTCGAGGCGACGGGGCGCGTGCACGAAGACGTGATGTCGATTCACATGGAGGGCATCCCCTTCACTGCGCGCACGATGCGCGCGCGTGCGAGTTCACGAAGCGGCGGCTCGCAAAGTAGTGCTTCACAGAACGCGGGACAGAGCGCGGGCGGGCAGGCCGTCGCAGGCACGGGCGCGCGTGCGAGCGTGCGCGTCGTCGTCATGGGCGAGGCGTACGTGCAGGCACAGCCCGACACGGCCGTCCTGACGGTCGCCGTCGTCACGCAGAACGCGAGCGCGTCCGAAGCGCAGGCCGAGAACGCCTCGAAGACGGACGCGGTGGTGCGCGCCGTGCGCGCGGCCGCGGGGACGGGCGCCGAAGTTAAGACGAGCGGCTACAGCCTCCAGCCGCAGTACGTATACAAGGAGGGCGCGCCGCCCGCTCTCACGAGCTACATCGCGCGCAACGGCGTCACGGTGACGTTGGGCGAGCTGAGCCGCGTCGGCGCCGTCATCGACGCCGCCTCGCGCGCGGGCGCCAACAGCGTGGACGGCCTCTCCTTCACGCTCCGCCGCGACGAGCAGGCGCGACAGCGCGCGCTCTCCGATGCCACGCGCGAAGCGCTGGCGAAGGCGCGCACCATCGCACAGACGCTCGGCGGCACCGTCGTCCGCGTCGTCGAGGTGCAGGAGGCCGGCGCCTTCCGTCCGCCCGCCCCAGTCTACACGGCCGAGTTCGGCCGCTCGGCCGGCACCGCGCAGACGGCCACGCCCGTCGAACCCGGCTCCCTCGAAATCCGCGCGCAGGTGCAGCTCGTCGCAGAGGTCGAGACTTCGGAACGATGAAGTATGAACGATGAACGATGAACTGAAAACATCTCTCTTACAGTTCATCGTTCATCGTTCATACTTCATCCTTTCTCTTGCTGGCAATCTCAAGCGAAGCGAGTATAATCGGCCTCAAGTTCCCCTCGACGTAAATTCGATGTGACCCCGGCTCGCGCTGACGTGTGCGGTCTGGGGCCGGCGTCGCCGTCGGGGAGGCGTGGAGGCTTTCGATGTCGAGACACCGCAGAGATTGGGACGAAGAGTTTTACGAGGGCGAGCGGCGAGCGCACCGGCGTGACGACGGGCCGGGTTTCGGCCCGCCACGCGGCCGTTACGAGCATGACGAGCGCGACGCGGCGCGCGGCGGGCGCCCTTGGGGCGTGCGCGGCGAATACGACGAGCGCGCCTACGGGCGCGCAGACTTCTACCGCGACGAATACTACAACGCCCCGCGCGACTCCGGGCGCGAAGGGCGCGAGTACGGTCGCACGCCGCCTCCGCCGCCGCCACCGCCGCGCGAAGAGTACGGGCGCGGCCGTCGTCGCGGCGCAGCCACGCGCTCGCACCTGCGCTGCCGCGACATCATGACGCGCGACGTGACGGTCGCGATGCGCGCGACCACGCTCGAAGAGGTCGCACGCATGATGCGCGACGAGGACACGGGCGTCATCCCCGTCGTCGAGCCGGGTGAGACAACTTCAGACTCCGTCACGGAAGTTCAGCGCGTGCCCGCGCGCACGCAGGCCAACGGCCGTCTCGTCGGGCTCATCACCGACCGCGACATCGTCATCCGCGCCATCGCCGAAGGTCAGGACGCGCGCGTCTTGACGGCCGAGAGCGTGATGACGAAGGAGCTGCACACCGTCCGTCCCAACGACCGCGTCATCGAGGCCATCCGCAAGATGGGCGACAGACAGGTGCGCCGTCTCCCCGTCGTAGACCGCGAAGGGAATCTGCGCGGCATCATCTCGATGGCCGACATCGCCCTCGAAACCGAGGCCGACCGCGAACTCGGCGAAGCCCTCGAAGAGATTTCGAGCGGCTCCTCTTTCTGGCACAGAATCTTTGCATGACAACAGCAGTGACGAGTGACGAGTAAGAAGCTGTCTTAACTGGTCACTCGTCACTGTTTTCGTAAAAGTATGGCGCGATCAATCGAGCGTTACCTGCGGATGATGCCGAAGGCGAGCGGCCTGCGGTGCTCGGAGAATTTCTGGTATCCGGCGGCCGATGTGTATCAGACGAACGAGGGTTGGGTGGTGAAGCTGGAGCTGGCGGGCGTGGTGCCCGACGAGCTGTCGGTCGAAATCTCGGGCGACACGCTGCGCGTGGCCGGCACGCGCCGCGACGAGATGCTGACCGAGACGGTCTCGTACCATCAGCTTGAGATAACCTACAGCCGCTTCGAGAAGACCATACGCTTTCCCTGTCCCGTCGAGGGCGCGGTCGTCGAGCAACGCTACCGCGACGGCCTGCTCATCCTCTACATACGCAGCCCCGCCGAGTGCGACTGAAAAGTTAGACGCGTGAGCTCTCCCTTTCAAACTTGAAGAGGATAATCATCCCTTATGGCTGACAAGACCCCGAGAGGCGAACAGGAGCAGCAGACGTCGGCCGCGACGAACCCCGCCGCGCCGGAGACGACGCCGCAGGAGGCGCTGCAAGAGTCGAAGGAGGCGGGCACGGGCGGCGCCTACGTCGCGCCCGACGCGGCGACGGCCGAGGCCGCGACCTCCGAGGTCTTCGAGATCGCGGTGCTGCCCTTGCAGCAGACGACGATGTTCCCGGGCACCGTCATCCCGCTCGCCGCGGGAAGGCCGCGCTCGGTCGCGGCGGTCGAGGCCGCGCTCGCCACCGAAGAGAAACTGCTCGCCTGCATCACCGTGCGCGAGGGTCGCACCTTGCCCGAAGCGGAGGCCACGCCGCCCGGCGACCTCTACGAAGCGGGCACGCTCGTCATGGTCAAGCGCATGATGCGCACGACCGAAGGGCTTCAGCTCATCGTCCACGGCACCGAGCGCGTGCGCGTCGTCAAGTGGATGCAAGTAGACCCGTACATCCGCGCGCGCGTGCGCATCACGCCGGCGCCCGTCGTGCGCGACGCCGACGCCGTCGAGGCTTTGACGCGCAACGTGCAGTCGCTCGTGCAGCGCGCGCTCGCGATGCTCCCCGAGATTGTTTCCGAGGTGCGCAACGCCGTGCTCTCGACGAACGACCCCGTGCAGCTCGCATACTTCCTCGGCTCCATCCTCAACCTCGGCGTCCAGCAGGAGCAGAACATGCTTGAGGCCGACACCGTGGACGACCTCTTGCAGATCGCCTACAGCCGGCTCGCGCACGAGATAGAGATCATGGAGCTGCGCACGAAGATCGCGGCCGAGGCGCAGGGCGAGATGTCGAAGGCGCAGCGCGACTACTTCCTGCGCCAGCAGATGAAGGCCATCCAGAGGGAGTTGGGTGAAGACGAAAGCGGTGAGGAGGCAGAGGCCGAGATGCTGCGCGAGCGTCTGGGCGCGGCCGACCTGCCCGAAGAGGTTCGCAAGGAGGCCGAGCGCGAGCTGCGCCGGCTGGAACGGCTCCCGCAGGCCGCGCCCGACTATCACGTTATCCGCACATGGCTTGAGTTCGTTATCGAGCTGCCGTGGAACAAGTCGTCCGATGACAAGCTCGACCTGACCGAGGCGCGGCGTATTCTTGACGAAGACCATTACGGGCTGGAAGACATCAAGGAGCGCATCCTTGAATTCCTCGCCGTCGTCAAACTGCGCCGCGACTCGAAGAGTCCCATCCTCTGCTTCGTCGGCCCGCCCGGAGTCGGCAAGACTTCTTTAGGCATGTCGATTGCGCGCGCCCTCGGCCGCCAGTTCGAGCGTTTGAGTTTAGGCGGCGTGCGCGACGAGGCGGAGCTGCGCGGCCACCGGCGCACCTACATCGGCGCGATGCCCGGTCGCATCGTCCAGTCGATACGCCGCGCGGGCGTCAACAATCCTGTGATGATGCTCGACGAGATAGACAAGCTCGGCAACGACTATCGCGGCGACCCTTCGTCGGCGCTGCTCGAAATCTTAGACCCGCAGCAGAACAACTCTTTCCGCGACCACTACCTCGACTTGCCCTTCGATTTGTCGAAGGTCTTCTTCATCGCGACGGCGAACCAGTTGGCGCCCATCCCCGGCCCCTTACGCGACCGCATGGAGATCATCGGGCTCGCGGGCTACAGCGAACAGGAGAAGCTGCACATCGCGCGGCAGTACCTCGTCCCGCGCCAGACGCGCGAGAACGGTCTCCAAGAGAGCCAGCTCGAAATCACCGACGGGGCGCTCGCGCTCATCGCTTCGCGCTACACGCGCGAGGCGGGCGTGCGCCAGTTTGAGCGCACCGTCGGGCGCGTCGCGCGCAAGGCCGCGCTGCGTATCGCGGAGGGGCAGACGGAGAAGATCGTTGTCGAAGCCGACGACCTGAAAGAGATGCTCGGCGCGCCGCGCTTCTACCCCGAAGAGGCGCGCAAGGAGTTGCCCGCGGGCGTCTCGACGGGGATGGCTTGGACGGAGACGGGCGGGCAGTTGCTCTTTATCGAAGCGACGCTGTTGCCGGGAAGCTCCGGCCTGCAACTCACGGGACAGCTCGGCGAGGTGATGCAGGAGTCGTCGCGCGCGGCGCGCTCTTATCTGTGGTCGCACGCTTCGGTGTTCGGCATCGAGCCGCAGATGTTCAAGAACTACGGCGTCCACGTCCACGTCCCCGCGGGCGCCATCCCGAAGGACGGCCCTTCGGCGGGCGTCGCCATCACTTCGGCCTTCGCGTCGCTGATGACGGGGCGGCGCGTGCGCAACGACACGGCGATGACGGGCGAGATCACGCTCTCGGGGCTCGTCTTCCCCGTCGGCGGCATCAAGGAGAAGGTCTTGGCGGCGCACCGCGCGGGCCTGCGCCGCGTGGTGCTCCCCGCGCGCAACGAGCCCGACATCGAGGAGATTCCCGAAGACGTGCGCAAAGAGCTTGAGATAGTCTACGTCTCGCGCATCGGCGAGGCGTTGGAGCAGACGCTCGAAAAGCTTGTGGCGCAGCCGCCGCCGCCCGCAGACCCGCAGGCGGAAGAGGCGCGCACAAGCGCGCAGCAGTCGAAGCAGCCGGAGCCCGAGCCCGTCCGCGCGCGTGGACGTTGAAGGCTCTCACTTAAACGAGGGGGACTGAGAGGATGGCGACCAGCAGGAAGACACAGGCGAAGGCCGGCGTGCCCGAGAAGCGGCGCGGGCAACAGATGGGCGACGAGCGCAGCAAGCCCTCCAAGATTGACGAGGCACAGACCGAGACGCCCGCCCTGCGCGGCCGCCGCAAAGACGCGAGCAAGTTCTTCGGCGACGAATCTTTTCAGAGCACGGGCACGCGCGGCGAGACGTTGCGCGACAACACGCCTTCAATCCCCGCCGCCATCCCCACGAATATGAAGATAGGCGAGTCGGGCGGCGAGGCCGAGTTCAAGGCGCGGCAGAAGACCGCGCGCAAAGGCCGGAAGTAAAAATTCAAAGAGCCCGGGGGACTGACCAACAACAGCCCACGGGGCCTGCTAAAAGAGAGCCCTGCTGGATGAAGCAACACGCGCTTCGTCCAACAGGGCTCTTCGTTTCTTACCGATTACAAAAAAAGAATGGGGTCGGACTCCCCCAAGCCCGACCCCGATGGCCACTCGCGTGGCCTGCCCCAAAGTTTCACTCGTTCTCAGAAGGAACGCCCGTTAGGTGAGTACAGAGTACGCCCGGTCGCGCCCCCTTTGGTTGCAAACAGATTGCGCTCGCGTGACGAGTTCGAGACAGGCCATTTTTTCACTTCCCGCCGGTTTTCCGCTTGAAAGCCTCTTCGGGCACGGGCACGTCGAACTTGGCCTCGCGAATCCTGAGCACGGTGTCGCCCATCGCCTGCGAGTTCGAGACGCGCCTGAACGGAATCATCACGCCGTCCACGCTGCGGTAGTCGGAGAGCGTCTCCGTCACGGGCATCGAGATGGTGTCGCTCGTCGTTATCGTGTCCACCCTGAGCGGAAGGTATGTCTTCGCGGAGATGTACTGCGTGACCGGGCTTCCCTTCTCGGGCGTGAAGACGACGACGTACGTCTCCTCTCCGTCCACCTTCGACATCTTCTTAATCTCGGCCGTCTTGAAGATCGTCTTCCAGTTGAGCGACTCGTAGAAGTCCGAGGTGTTGCGCGTCTCGTCCAGCTCTTTGCCCGTCTTCGGGTCGAAGGGCAGGAAGCTGCCCTCCTCGCCGCCCTGCGCGCCGTCGAAGTACTCGTGGTAGGAACCGATCTTCTTCCCCAGCGCCGTCAGCGTAACGTCCTGCGCGTAGGAGTTCGGCGCGCGCGCGACGATGACCGCCTCGCCGCCGACGCCCTGATGCAGAAGGTCTGCGTCGGCCACGATGCGCAGCGTCTTGTGTCTGCGCAGCGCCGCCTCGCCGCCCTCGGCCTCGACCACTTTCGCCATCAGCTCGTCCACGGTCATCGACGCCTTGAACTCCGCCCTGCGGTTAAAGACGCTCTCCGCGCCGGGCTGCTTCAAAGTTAGCCCTGAGATGCGCCCCGCCTCGTCGCGGCGGACGTTGATGCTGTAGGTGTCGGGCAAGGCGGTCGAGCCGAGCACATCCTTCGAGCGCTCGACGAGCGGGTAGGCGGGCTGACCCGGCACGACGAGCACTACTCGGCCGTCGCGCACGGCGACCTCCACGTCCGGCCCCTGCTTCTCCGGCTCGTAAGAGCCGACGACCTCCTTGAGCGGCCCGACGTAATCGGCCGAAGCGTTCGAAGCGTCCGCGGCCTTCACCCGCTTCAAGGTGTAGTTGCCCTGTGGCTGCTCAAGGTACATCTCCGTCTCCTGCGGGTTCTCCTTCGCGGGGCGGAAGTTCGCGTAGAAGCCTTCGATCTCCGCGAGCTTGTAGCGCCGCCCGCCCGCAGGTTGGAGCGTGTAGGTCGGCTGCCCCGGCACCGCCATCCTCAGCACCCCGTCCTTGACCGAGACGGAGACGGTGAAGCCGGCCTCCTCGAACCGGTAGTCGCCGACATAGTTCTCAATCTTCGCGGCCGGGTCTGCGGCGGCGACGGTGGCCGGGGCTTGCGCGTCCGCGTCCGGGTCGCCGACGAGGTTCGACCAGACCACGTTCATCGTCGAGGCGGGCACCGGCGAGGCCGAGACGTTCGTCAGCATCACGAAGCCGAGATGCTGGTCGGGCATCAAGGCCACCTGCGCGTTGAAGCCGTCGATGTTGCCGCCGTGCTCGGCGACCTTGTGCCCCTTCCAATCGCGCAGGAACCAGCCCAACCCGTAGCTGACGAGGGCCCCGATCTTCATCTGCGGCTTAAGAAGCTCCGCGAAGCTCTGCTCGGAGACGAGCCTCTTGCCTTCAAACACTCCGCCGCCGAGCATCAGGCGGAGCCACTGCGCCATGTCGCGCGCGCTGGAGTTGATGGCGCCGGCCGGGGCGACGGCCGGGAAGTCGCGCATCGGCACGCGCCGCGTCTCCTTCGTCCCGTCCTCGTAGACGTAGCCGTACGAGTAGTCGCGCGCCTTCAGCATCTCGGGGACGGAGGTGTCCGAAGCTCTCATGCCGAGCGGCTTGAAGATGCGCTCGCTGACGAGCTTCTCCCAGCTCTCATTCTCGACGCGGCCGACTATCTCACCGGCCGCGGCGTACATGACGTTCTGGTACTGGAACTTCTCGCGCAGCTTCGCCGTGGGCTTGGCCTGCGCGGCGACGCGGATGACCTCCTCGCGGTTGAGCGTGCCCGAGACCCAAGCGAGGTCTGTGCGGTTCAGCCCCGAGCTGTGCGAGAGCAGGTCGCGCAGCGTGATCTTCGCGTCGGCCTCCGGGTCTTGCAGCTTGAAGTAGGGCAGGAACTTCTTCGGCGCGTCGTCGAGTGTGAGCTTGCCTTCGTCGGCCGCCATCGCGACGAGCATCGCCGTGAACGCCTTCGAAGACGAACCGATGGCGAAGAGCGTGTCGGGCGTCACCGGCACCTTGCGCTCAAAGTCCTTGTAGCCGAACCCCTTCATGTAGATGACCTTGTCATCCTTGACGATGACGAGCGAGAGGCCGGGGATGCCGTTCGCCAAGCGCTTCTCTTCGACCGCCTTCTCGATGACGGCGAGCCTCGCGTCGAGGTCTGCGGGCGCGGCGGCGGCCTGCGTCTGCTTGGCCTCCTGCGCGCGTGCGCGCGGCGCGAGCGCGGGCACGATTGAGAAGAGCAGCGCGGCCGACAGCGCGAGATTGAGGGAACGTCTCCAGACGTGCATGTTTCGTTTCTCCTGCCTGTGAACTTGAAAATTGTACCGGCGTGCGACGGGGCGGTACTCACCTGTTTACGGTCGCCGCGGGTGGAAAGTTTAGGCTGGAAGTACGAAAGCGTGGACGCCTGGCTTCAGGGCGGGCTAACGCTTTTTGCTCTTCCGGCGGTTGCCTTTGTTGGGGGTGAGGGCGGAGTTGTAGTCGAGGTGGTTGAAGATTTTGAGGGAGTCGATGACTTTGAGCGATTCGATCAGGTCGTTGAACCTGAACTCGCAGAGGTCTGCGACCTCGTCGTTGGGGCCGAAGGTGATGAGCTTGTCCTGAAAGTCGCGGCGCTGGTAGGCCATGACGAAGGCGTTGGGGCCGACGCGGAGGCTGCCGATGTCGTCGCCCCAGTTCCCTCGCTCGAAGTCGAGCGTGGATAGCTCGGCCGGGCCGTAGATGCGTAGCGTCTCGCCGCGGAAGTGCGCGTCGCGCCAAACGTCTATGTAGCAGTCGCCGGATTTTTGCGCCATGTGATCGGAACGGTCTCTCTTCGGTTCAATGATACATCCACCGGCCTCTTTGAGGTCTGAAAAAGAGGCGCCCCGCGCGGGGGAGCCGGCGGGGCGCGTGGAAAATTGCGGTTGTATTGACGCGGGCGACGGCGCGCGGCAAAGGGTTGTCAGGCGGCGCAGACCTTGCTGAGCGCGCCGGCCCACTTGGCCGCGACGGGCTCGCCGTACATCTGTCGCTCCTTCTCGCGGCGGATGGCGCAGGCCATGCGAAAGGCGCGCGCCTCGCCGTACTTGCGAATCGAGACGCTGGTGCGCCCCTTCTTCTCACGGCCGGCGTTCCAAGAGACTTCGTAGACCTCGTTCTCGTAGACCTTGCCGTCCTTCCCCTTGTACTTCTTCACCGCGCGGCGCACGCCGGCGACGCCGACGGTGTTGCGCGGGTTACTGCCGACGACGACCCAGTCGGTGCGCGGCTTACCCAGCTCGCGCTCCAGCTCGTCGCGGCACTCGACGGCCGCCTTGAGCGCGGCCTCCTTGTCCCCGTGCTGGCGGTCGGTGACGAACTTCGACCGCGTCTCGTTGTTGAACCTCACGCGCACATACCAGCCGTGCATCTTCTTCTGCTCGCTGTCGATGCGGCTGATTCCCTTATGACCGGATTTTGCCATGTTACTGCCGAACCGAATCTCCTTCATGAAAGTTGTGGATGACTGCTGCTTTCAAACTAAAGCCCGCCGCCCCTCTTTGTCAAAAGCGCGCTCGTCAAAGCGCAGAAGCCGGAACGCTGAACGCCGAACTGAAAACCCGTTGTCTTCAGTTCGGCGTTCAGCGTTCCTACTGTCGTGGTTGGTTGCGTCTATTCGACCACCCACATGTCGCCGCTGTGGATGAGCTTGTGGAGCTGGCCGCGCCCTTGACGTGCGACCGACTCTTCGATCTGGTGCGCCATCATGTCTTCGTAGGTCTCGCGCCGCACGTTGCGGAAGATGCCGACGGGTTGCGGGAACTCGGGCTGCTCCATACGCGCGAGCATGAAGGCGACCGAGGGGTCTTCGATGTTCGCGTCGTGGACGAGGCAGTCCGATTCGTTCAATCCCGTCTCGCTGCCGAGTTGAATGACCTCGGGGCGCGTGCCGTTCATGCGGATACCGCGGTCGCGGTTCTTGCCGAAGACCATCGGCTTGCCGTGCTCAAGATAGAGCACGCGCTCGGGGCGCACCGAGCGCTCGGTGAACGACTCGAAGGCGCCGTCGTTGAAGATGTTGCAGTTCTGGTAGACCTCGACGAAGCTGACGCCCTTGTGCTTCGCGGCCGATTCGACTATCGACGAGAGGTGCTTCACGTCGATGTCGATGGCGCGCGCGACGAAGGTCGCTTCGCTTGCTATCGCCAGCGAGAGCGGCGTGACGGGGTAGTCGATGACGCCCATCGGCGTAGACTTCGTCTTCTTACCGAACTCGGAGGTGGGCGAATACTGTCCCTTCGTCAGACCGTAGATGCGGTTGTTGAAGAGGATGATGTTGAGGTCGAGGTTACGACGGAGCGCGTGCATGAAGTGGTTACCGCCGATGGAGAGGCCGTCGCCGTCGCCCGTCACGACCCACACGCTCAGCTCAGGATTGGAAGCCTTGATGCCGGTTGCAAGGGCCGGCGCGCGCCCGTGGATGGTGTGGAAGCCATAGGTGTTCATGTAGTAGGGGAAGCGCGACGAGCAGCCGATCCCACTGACGAAGACGATCTTCTCGCGCGGGATGCCGAGGTCGGGCATCACCTTCTGGATGCTGTTGAGGATGGCGTAGTCGCCGCAGCCCGGGCACCAGCGCACCTCCTGATCCGAAGTGAAGTCGGCCTTGGTCAGCTTACCCGGCGGCGGCGCCGGCTTGCCCGCCGTCACCGAGCCCGGCTCGCTCTCGGGCGAAGGCCCCGCGCCGCTCACGTTGCCGCCGATGCTGCTCGCGCGCGTCTCGTCCGCGCCCTGCGCTACAACCTCGTTGCCGTTGTTGCCGTTTCCGTTCGTGCTCATGTTCGGTTCCTCTCGAATGATTCCCTTGCAGCCCAGCCGTTACAGGTACTCTTCGACCTTCTTGACGATCTCGCGAATCTGGAAGGGGCGCCCTTTGACTTTGGAGAAGGCGACTGCGTCTACCAGATACTTCGCGCGAATCATGGTGCAGAGCTGGCCGAGGTTCATCTCGGGGACGATGACGCGCTCGAAGCTGCGGAGCACGTCGCCGAGGTTCGACGGGAAGGGGTTGAGGTGGCGCAGGTGCGCCGACGAGACAGACTTTCCTTCGGCCCGCAGCTTCTCGACGGCCGACGTGATCGAGCCGTAGGTCGAGCCCCAGCCGAGGACGAGCACCTTGCCCGAAGGGTCGCCGTAGACCTCGACCGGCGGCACGTCCTGCGCGGCGCGGTCAACTTTGGCTTGCCGCATCAAGACCATGAAGTGATGATTCTCGGGGTCGTAGTTGACGTTGCCCGTCAGGTGCTGCTTCTCGATGCCGCCGATGCGGTGTTCGAGTCCGGGCGTACCCGGCAAAGCGTAAGGACGGGCCAGCGTCTCCTCGTCACGCGCATAGGGCATGAAGCCCTCGGGGTCGGTGGCGAACTCGACTTCGATCTTCGGCAGGTCTTCAATCTCGGGGACGAGCCAGGGCTCCGCGCCGTTGGCGAGATAGCCGTCCGAGAGGTAGAAGACCGGCGTCATGTAACGATAGGCGAGGCGCACGGCCTCAATCGCCATCGAGAAGCATTCGGCGGGCGTCGCGGGCGCGACGACGATGGCCGGGCACTCGCCGTTGCGGCCCCAGACGGCTTGGAAGAGGTCTGCCTGCTCGGTCTTCGTCGGCAGTCCCGTCGAAGGGCCGCCGCGCTGCACGTTGATGATGACGAGCGGGAGTTCCGTCATCACGGCGAGCCCGATGGCTTCCTGTTTGAGCGCGACGCCGGGGCCGCTGGTGCCCGTCAAACCGACGTGGCCGGTGAAGCTCGCACCGATGGCGGCGCAGACGGCGGCGATCTCGTCCTCGGCTTGAAACGTCTTGACGCCGAAGTTCTTGTGGCGCGCCAGCTCGTGCAGGATGTCGGAGGCGGGCGTGATGGGGTAAGAGCCGTAGAAGAGCGGGCGGCCAGCCAGCTCGGCGGCGGCGACGAAGCCGATGGCGGTCGCTTCGTTGCCGGTAATCTTGCGGTACTTGCCGGGGGCGGTCGCCGCCTTCTTCACCTTGTAGTGCGTGGTGAAGACCTCGGTCGTGTCGGCGAAGTTGTAGCCGGTCTTCAAGGCGACTTCGTTGGCGCGCATGACCTCTTCGTTCTTCTTGAACTTGGTGCGAATCCATTCGAGCGTCGGCTCCATCGGGCGGTCGTAGAGCCAGTAGAGGATGCCGAGCGCGAAGAAGTTCTTGCAGCGATCCATCTCCTTGCGCGAGAGCTTGATGCCCGCCTCTTGCAGCGCACGGATGTTGACGGTCGTGATGGGCAGCCGGTGGACGCGGTAGCCCTTGAGCGTCTCGTCTTCGAGCGGGTTCGACGCGTAGTTGGCCTTCTTCAAGTTCTCCTTGTTGAACTCGTCGGTGTTGATGAGAAGGGTGCCGCCCTCTTCGAGGTCTTCGAGGTTCACCTTGAGCGCCGCCGGGTTCATCGCGACGAGCACGTCGGGCTGGTCGCCGGGTGTGCGGATGTGCTGGCTGGAGAAGTTGAGCTGGAAGCCGGAGACGCCGGGCAAGGAACCGGCGGGGGCGCGAATCTCGGCGGGGAAGTCGGGCAGCGTCGAGATGTCGTTTCCGAAGATGGCCGAAGTGTTGGTGAACTGCGTGCCCGTGAGCTGCATGCCGTCGCCGGAGTCGCCGGCAAAGCGGATGGTCACGGTCTCTAGCTCTTCAACGTCTCGCTCCCGCACGTCGGCGGGTGGATTCTCGATGATGGCGCTCATACTCTTGGTTCGATCCTTTGTCAGTGGGATGCGGGTGGTTAGAGATGGCTGGAAGCGACTTCATTAGGCTTAAGAATTTCCGTGACGGGGAAGTCCCGAGGCGGTCTTGCGTTCTCGTTCATTCTACACACCCGCACTCGGCAAACTCAAGGCGACCCCGTCCGTGCGACGCGGCGCGTAAAATCGCGCGGCGGCCGGGTGAAAATCCCCGCGTGTGCGCCTCCGGGGCGCCGGCCGCGGCTTCGAGGCGACACGTAACAAATCTCGTGCCCGCGCGCTGCGGACGTTGACATGGCCGCGCGTCCGCAACGATACTGCCGCCGCCACAAGCATTCACGACGGGTCATCCAAACACAGAGCGAGCAGACGAAAAGGAGAGACTCAAGTATGAAGGGCAGTTCATTTCTAACCCTGGCGTTCTTAGCCCTCGCGGGTTTCAGCCTTCACACGACGGCGGCGGCTCAGTTCCCGAAGATTCCCAAGATCGGCAAGCCGAAGCCGTCCCCGACGCCGGCCGCACAGCCGGCCACGACGAACAGCGACGCCCAGCCGGCCGCGCAGCCGGCGGCCAGCGCCGCGCCCGCCCCCACGGCGCCCGCCTCGGCGCAGGGCGGGCCGACCATCGCTAAAGACTCCGTGCAGTTGAGGGCCTTCACCTACAGCTCCTACAAGGGGAGCTACGACACCTTCAGTTGGGCGCCGCTCATCAGCTACCGCGTCAACGGCCCCGTACCTTCCGGCGGCCAGCTCTACGTCGAATACACCGTGCCCGGGAGCCCGGCCATCAGGTTCGATTGCAGCACCGAGGAGACGCCGGCCGACCGCTGGTTGAAGACCGAGTGCGGCGGGCGCGACGGCGTCCCAGAGGAGAAGGGGACAACCTACACCGGCCCCTTCAACTTCGCCATCAAGCTGCGGAACGAGCTGGCCGGTACCGACTCGACGCTCTTCACGGGGAAGGCGAAGGTCGCGAAGGTGCACTCCAACGAGATCAAGACCGGCAAGTTCGCCAACCACTTCGTCTACTACGTGGATGGCGACTGGAACCTGCCCATCGGCTATGTCTACTACACGCAGGACGACCTGAAGGGCTGGGACAGGCCCATCCTCAACGTCTCGTTCTGGGTGCGCGGCGAGGCGTATAACTTAGACCCGCACCTCTTCTACAAGGGCGCGGAGGTGGGCCGCATCCTGTATCAAGGCGAGCAGGTCGGCAAGGCCAGTTGCGAGGCGGACGTGGAGAACAACACCACGAATTTCGTGGACGAGAAGGACGCGCCGCAGAAGGCGAAGTGGTCGCGCGTCGTGTGCAGCTTCAACAACGTCCGCGGCTGGGACAGGTCGGGCGAGGCGCCGGGCATGTTCGGCGCGCTCTACCAGCTCGACAAGAACCCGGGCGAGTACGAGATGAAGCTGCTCTGGAACAACAAGCTGGCGCGCTCCGTCAAGTTCAACGTCCCGGCCGGCGGCCGGCTCGACACCAGCCTCGCCGCCTCGAACAAGCTCGGCACCGACCGCCTCATCGTCCCCGTCACCATCATCGGCGAACAGGACGGCGTCTGGGACAAGGCGGCTTGGAGAACCGATGCCTTCTACGGCAACCCTCTCACCGGCTTCACGCCCGCGCCGTAAGGGGCGTTCCTTCCGGCGTCAACGGGAAAAGGCGGAGCGTCCCATCCAGCCTGCGGCGTGGGACGCTCCGCCTTTTCTGAACTCGGTTAGCCCTCCGAACGCGCGGAGAGAACGCCGTGGAGGGCTAAGGAAAGTCCGATCCAGCAGAGAAAATAGATGAGAATCTGACCGCTCTCGACGGGGTAGCCGAACACGCGTGGGAGCAGCAACAGGGAGAAGACCGTCACGGCGAAGAACAGAAATATCAGGTTACGAGCCGCGGCCGGGCGGCTCTTTTTTATTCTGGCCGAGAGGTAGAGCAGGCTCGCCGCCGCGAGCGAGGCCGTGAGGGCGACTAAAAGAATAAGGGCAAGGCTCGGGAGCAAGTCCGCCCGGGCGGACGGGTTGACATAGGTAGCATAGATGTATAAAGCGCCGGCCGAAACCAGCGAGAGCACGCAGGCCGCCCGCGTCACGCCGAAGAGCTTCGCGGCCAGTTCCTTCTTCTCAAACATCCTGAGCCTCCTTCCCTAGTGTTGGCCCGTTTGGGGGCGCCGGGTTTTCTTAAGGCCAACCCCGGCGCCCCCAAACGGGCGCATCCGCGTCAGTACTTCACGGCCGTTTATGGACAGCCGTCCTCAGCGTTATTGTTACACGCCACTCCGTTGATGATGCAAGCCCCACCTCCGAAGATGGCGATGATTCCTGTGATGACCGTGCAGGCTGGCAGGCCCGCGATGAGCGTGGTGATCGTACAGGACGCCTCGAACGCTACGCCCCCGGCCACCAGCGCCGAGAGGCAGGCGTAGAACTGAAGGTCGCAGGCGTGTCTGTGACGCTTGACGCAATCGTCATGGCTTTCGCCGAAGGAGTAGCAGCCGAGCCCGTAGCCGAAGAAGTCGAACGGGTCGTAGTAGTAGTACGGGTCGTTGCACCCGCTGCCGAAGTAGCCGAAGTAGCCGAACGCGTCACACGAGCCCATCTCGAACATGAACCCCATGTCCATCATGTCGTAGCCGTAGCCGTAGCCCCAGCCGAACATATCGTACTCGTAGGGATCCATCATGAACCCGTCGTAGCCGAACATGCAGCCGTAGCCGCCCCACTGGGCGCGCGCCGGCGACGGGCTGTAGGCGGCCGGCAGGAAGCGCGCGGCGTCGCCGCCGACGCGCTCGACGCCGGTCAGCTTGCCGTCCTTGTCGTACTTGTAGACCGTGCCCTTGCCGTCGAAGGACGCGATGTTCTGCACGCGGCCCAAGCCGTCGCGGGCGATGACGGTCTTCTCGCCGTTGTCGGCGGTAACGTCGCGCAGCCGCCCGCGCCCGTCGTAGCCGAAGTGCTTGTGCAGCCCCTGCGCGTCGGTGTAGTCAACGAGCGAGCCGCGGGCGTCGTAGCCGAAGCGGCGCGACTTGCCGGCCGAAGTGCTGAGCGCCATGACGCGGCCGTACTGGTCGCGGGTCGCGCTGATCCAACGGCCATTGGAGCTGACGACCTTCGACAGCGCCCCGCTGGCGTCGCGCTCAAGCGTGAAGGTGTGACCGTGGCTGTCACTGAGCTTTGTCACCGCGCCGCGCGCGTCGTGAGCGTAGCTGTAGGTCTTGCCCGACGGCAGGCTCTCGGCGACGATGAGCCCCGCCGCGTCGCGCTCGGTGGTGAAGCGCCCGGAGGCGCTGGTGAAGGCCGTGGGGTTCCCGGCCGCGTCGTACTCGCGTGAGAGTTTGTTTCCCGAGTCGGAGGCCATCGCGACGAGGCGCCCGCGCGCGTCGTAGGTGGCCTGGAAGCTGCGGGCCGGGTCACTGCTCTTGGCGGCGACGACGTTGCCGCGCGCGTCGCGCGTGAAGTCCGTGCGGACGCCCCCCTGCGTGACGGAGGAGACCTGCCCGCCCGCGTCGTAGGCGTAGGCCGTGGAGTTGCCGTCGCTGGCCGTGAGGCGAAGCGGACGGTTCTGCGCGTCGTAGGACATGAGGGTCTCGCCGACCGCCGGGGACGAGACGCGCGTGGGGCGGTTCGCCGCGTCGTAGTCGGACTCGATCAACACCTGCCCGCCCTCTTCGCGCATGGCCGTCAGCGCGCCCAGCTCGCTGTGCTCGTAGACCGTCTTCACGCCGCCCGGGTCAGTCACGACCGTCCGCCGCGAGACGGCCCCCGCGCCGTATTCGTAGAGGCTCGTGCCCGCTGCGTCGCCGGCCTCGGCCACGCGCCCGTCACGGTCGTAGCGCACGCGCAGCAGCGCGCGGCCGAGGGGATCGACGGCGCGCGACAGCCCTTGCGCCGTGTAGTCGTACGTCCACACGGCGCCCGCCACGTCCGTCGCCGCGCGGAGGCGCGCGGCGTCCTGCCGGAAGCTGACGCGGCGGCCGGCGCTGTCGCCCGCCGCGAGCAGTTGCGGGCTCTTCCCGTCAGACCACGTGAGGCTGATCGTGCCGCCGGGGCCGGCGATGCTGGCGACGTTGCCGCGCGCGTCGAAGCCGATCCTGATGCTGTTGCCGTTGGCGTCGGCGATCTGGCTCAGGCGGTACTCGCCGCCCAGCTTGGTGTACGTCCTCGTCAGGATAGAGACCTGCTCGACGGCGGTGCCGTCGCCCACCAGCGCAAACGACTGGTGCATGCCGGGCGCGGGCGTCTTCAGCGTAAAGCGCCCCTGGCCGTCGCCGACGAACTGTGTGACCGAGCCATCGCCTGCCAAGAGCGTGGCCGCGCCGCCGGCGACGCTGATGCGGTCGTCGAAGATGAAAGACCACCCCGCGCCGAGGCCCGTGTCCCGGGCGCGGCTGCTGTTGTAGACGCGCTCGAAGCTGACGGGCAGCGAGCCGGGCAGCCCGAGGTCTGTGACGGTGAAGGAGAGGCCGCCGGTCGCGGTGCTGACCAGATTGATCCGCGCACCCTCGAAGAGCGAGAAGGGCAGCGGCCGTAAGGGGGACGCCTGCGTGCGCCGCCCGAGCGCCGTCACGCTGTCGAGACTCTTGGAGACGGCATCGGCCTGCGTCCCCGCCCCGCCCATGCAGGTCGGGCACGAGGCCGCCCCGCCGGACGACTTGCCGGCGGAGTTCGTCGCGCCGCCGCCCGCCGCCGACGCGATGATGATTTGGTTGGAGGGGAGTGTGGTTACGGAGAAAAGTAGACTCAGCGTGAGTAGAAGTCTGTACACGAGGTTTATCTCCTTGGGCTTTGAGTGGTACAGCCAAGAGCGCTCATGGCTCGGGAGACAAAGGGCCGCCACAATCACCGTCGGCTGCGAGGCCCCAGCCTGGTCTGTGCTGGGGAGAAACCTGAGGCGGACAGCTAGCCTGACGCCTGCGCCCCGGCGCGTGTAAAAACGGTCGGGCCGACCGGGACGAGGGCGTCGTCTATCTGGTCAAGTGGTTATGGGTTTTTGGGGAGCCGAAAACTTACCGTAAGGCTCAAGGGGCTACGGGGCACACGTCCCCCGCGCATAGGCTTACATGCGCCGGGCCCGGGAGAGAACGGTGCGCGCGTCCGAGCGCCGCTTGAATGAGTTCGTGTTAACAGGTTGAGTGAGGCTGCCGGAGGCGACGCCTTACTTCTTCCCTCTGCTCGCTCTCGTGAGATCAAGCTGCCGCTACTTCAAGCAGCTCAAGTATTGGAAACGCGCAGACTCTAAAACGGCAGTTTATGTCTTGTCAAGATTTTTTTTCGCAAGCGCCGCCGACTTTTAGATGACCAAATGAGAGCGCGCCAACGCCTTGACCGCCGCCGATACGAACCCGCCTTACGCCCCGAGTTTGTGGCTTGAGCGCACGGCTCAAAGCGCCGTGGGGGCGTGCCGGCGCAAAGACGGGAGCCGCCCGCGCACACATGATGCGCGGGCGGCTCCGGAGTCCCGACCAGTGCTCGACGCGCTAGCTCGCCACGTCGGTCGCGTTCGTCATGTCGGTCGCGGAACTGTCGGAGGCTGAGCCGGAGGCCGAGGTGTCCGACGCGGACGAGCGGGAGGAGCCGGAGCCGTACTTGGACGAGCCCGTTGAAGACGAGCCCGTCGAAGACGAGCCGGTCGAAGCTGCGGCGGAAGCGGAGGCGGTGTCGGTGGTGCCGGCAGTGCCCTTCTCGGCCTGCTCCTTGACTGTCACCATGCGGCAGCTTCCTTCGAAGACGGCGCCGTTCTCGATGACGAGGGCGGGCGTCTCGATGTTGCCCGTCACCTTGGCGACGCGCCCCATCTCGATGCGCTTGGTGGCCGTGATGTCGCCGTTGACCGTGCCGAAGATCTGCGCGACCGCGACCTCGACGTTGGCGTCCACGCGCCCGTTGGTCGAGACGATGAGCGTGCCGTCGGCCGAGGAGACGCGACCCGAAAGCCCGCCGTCCACACGCAGCATGCCCTTGAAGCTGGCCTCGCCCGTCAGCGTCGTCCCGTTGCCAACGAAGCCGGTGAGCGTCCCTTCCTTGATGTCGCGCGCGAGCGACTCGCTCTCGGTGACGGCGCGCGAGGTGGTCTGCGTGTAGACCGACTGCTGATACGCCTCGGTCGGCGTGGCGGCCGGGGTCGAGGCGGGGGCGGAACTGTAGCCGGAGCCCGCGCCCGAAGCGGGGCTCTGCGGCGTGTGATCGGCCGTATCGTCTGCGGTGTGCGTCTGATCCTTCGGATTTCTTCCCTGTCTAAACATTTCGGATTCTCCAAGGTTTGAGAACTACAGGTTAGCGTCCGCGCCCGCACGGGCGGGAGTTGCGGCCGTGGGCCGCGTCCCGCTTGGACTGGCCACTTGCGCGCGCCGTATCTATAGAAAAGGAGTCGGTCAGGAGAGGCCGTCGGCGGTTGACCGCCGGGCTTTTGAACAGACCTTCAAAACTCTCCGAGAGCGGGCCGATGATAAGGGAATCGCGGGGAATAGTAAAGAAGTAGATAGTAGTCAGTAGACATCGACCTGAGGCTCGCGCCGCCTATCGGCCCCGGGCTGTTCTCGTTGGCGTAGAATACTACGTGAGGGCGCCCTTGACTTCCGCGTCGCGCGTCGATAAAACGGACGGCCGAACCCGAAACTAAGAACGAAGCCGTAAACTATTCGCGCCGGGGCGCCGCAAGTTGCCACGAACCGGTGCGGGAATGTTCAGGAGGGATTAGAAACGAGATGGCCGGCCAGATGATCGAGTTTCAGAGCAACGGCGGGAAGGCGGAGGGCTACCTGTCTCTGCCCGAGTCGGGGCGCGGCCCCGGCGTCGTCGTC
>JBJMGQ010000245.1:0-11045 GCA_045807845.1 Pyrinomonadaceae bacterium
CAACTGGAACGACTTTAATACGTGGCAGACGGATACGGGCAGCGGCTTTGTGAATGCCGTCAGCGGTCAAACACCGACGAGTGCCGCCGACACGATTCAGATTCAGAGCCCGCACATTGTCACCGTCACCGCCAGCGTTGACGCAGACCAGTTGACGGTTGACAGCGGCGGCACGCTCAGCGTCAACAACGGCATCACATTCACCATCGCCGACGGCACAGGCACAGACCTTACCGACAACGGAACGGTCGCCACCGCAGGGAACATCACGAACAACGGTCAGGCCGTCATCAACAACACGCTCCAAATTAATGAGGGCGGCTTCCCCGGCGGCGGCAGCGGGACTTACTCTTACGACCAGACCAACGGCGTGCTTGTCTTCAACAATAGCACCGGCCCTTACGGCATTAACAACGACCCCTACTGGCCGACGACGGGCGGGCCGCAGAACGTTAACGTGAAGGGCGCGGGCGGTATCACGTTGAACGTCGCGCGCACGGTCGGGCTGCTCTTCCAGTATGCGGCGGGCGTTAACGGTGCGGGCAACCTCACGCTCAACGGCACGTCGCAGGTCAACGCGGGCGGCTTCACATCGGGCTCGCCGACCTACGGCGCGTCTTCGCTTTTGAAGTACAACGTCAACGCTTCGTACGGTCGCAACGGCGAGTGGCTGCCGAACGCGACGAGCGGCGCGGGCTATCCTGCTAACGTCCAACTGAGCAACAACACCAACCTCGACCTTCCCAACGGCTCCGCGGGCGCCTTCTTCCAGATGTCGGGCAACCTCACCGTTGATGCAGGCTCGACCATGAACCTCAACGGCTCGCCCGCGATGACGGCGCCGCTCAGGGTTCTGGGTAACGTCAACACCAACGGCACGCTCACGCTCTCCACTGCTTCGGGCGGCGACATACAGGTCGGCGGCAACTGGACGAGGACAGGCACGTTCACACCCAACGGCCGCGCCGTCACCTTCAACGGCACAGGCACGCAGACCATCGCCCGCGCCTCCGCCGGCGACATAGAGACGTTCAACTACCTTATCGTTAACAAGGCGAGCGGCGACCTGACCCTGAGCAGCAGCCCCGCGACCAACGTCATCGTCAACGCCACCACCGGCGACGTTCTGCAAATCCTCAACGCGGGCGGCATCGACCTCAACGGTCAGGCCATCACGTTGCAGAACGCGGGCGGCAACATCCTCACGAGCGGCGGCGCGCGCAACATCTTCAACAGCAACGCCGCCCCGAGCAGCTTCAACTTCACGGGCAGCAAGACCGTGACCAACGCCGTGGGCGGCACGCTCACCTTCGGTACGAACGTCAACGTCACGCTCAACGCGGGCGTAGACTTCGGCGCGTTGCTCTCCACCGTCAACGGCACGCTCACCATCGGTGGCGGCGGCTTCGTCAACACGAACCCGCCGACCTACGGCGCGGCCTCGACGCTCCTTTACGACTGCACCTGCGTCTTCGGGCGCAGCTTCGAGTGGACGAGCGCGACGAGTGGGCCGGGCGCTCCCAACAACGTCACGGTCAACACAAGCACAGACCTCGACCTCGGCAGCACGACGCCCAGCACCGCGCTTCAGGCCGCGGGCAATCTCACGGCCAACAGCGGCGGCCGTGTTCTCATGACAATGGACGACACCTCGCACGCCATGACGGCCGCGCTCACCGTCCTCAAAGACGTGATCGTCAATGCGGGCGGCACGCTCCGCCTCTCGATTGCTTCGGGCGGCGACCTCAAGGTGCAGGGCAACTTCACCAACAACGGGACGTTCACGCCGAACAATCGCGCGGTCTTCTTTGAGGGCACGGCGACACAGAACGTCAACGACGGCAGCGGCACCGCCACGATGCCCTACGTCCGCGTCAACAAGGGCGGCGGCACAGTCCTTCTACAGTCGAACCTGACGGCGCTCGCTCCCGCGGGCGGCGACTCTATCCAGTTCCTCGGCACGACCAACACCGTCACCTTGAACGGTAAGACGCTCACGCTCGGCTCGACCATCGGCACGCCGCCCGCCGGCTCCGGCCTTGTCGGCAGCACCGCTTCAACCCTCTCGCTTCAGGACGGCGGCACGGGGCCGGGCGGCGCAATGGGCACCTTCGCCTTCACGAGCGACCTCAACCTCGGCACGCTCACCATCAACCGCACGGGCGCGTCCGCGTCGGCCACGCTCGGCTCGAACCTCACCGTCAACAGCACACTCAACCTCACCTCGGGCGACATCAACACCGGCGCGAACACCATCGACATGCCTTCGGCCGCCACCTCGACGGGTGCGGGTGACGTGGTCGGCAACGTTCGTCGCACGGGCTTCGCGAACGGCCCGGCCGTCACCAACGCGAAGAGCTTCGGGAACCCGAACAATCAGATCAGCTTCCAGACGGGGACGCCGCCTGCGGACGTGCTCGTCAACCTCGTCAAGTCACAGCCGACCGGCCCGGGCTTCGGTTATCCCAACGCCGTCAAGCGCACATACACCATCACGCCCAACGGCGGCAGCGGCTACACGGCGACGCTGCGCCTGCACTACCTCGACGCGGAGCTGAACGGGAACACAGAGGCGCTGCTCGACTTCTGGCGCTTCAACGGCACCGTGTGGCAGAGGGTCGTCAAGACGCCCATCGTCGGGCAGGACTTGACCAACAACTGGATTGAATCAAACGTCGTCACGCAGTTCTCGCCTTGGACTCTGGCGCAGGGTAACGCGTTGACCGAGTCGCGCCTGTCTTCGTTCTCCGCGACGCAGTACGACGCGGGCACAGTGCTCTCTTGGCAGACAGGGTTCGAAGTGGATAACCTCGGGTTCAACGTCTACAGAGAAGTTGCGGGACGGCGCACGCTCGTCAATTCGTCGCTCATCGCGGGCTCGGCGCTCGTCGCGGGGCCGAAGGTTACTTTGACGGCCGGCAACTCTTACACGTGGACTGACTACGTCGGCGGCGCCTCGGCGCGCTACTACCTCGAAGAGGTTGACCTTGCGGGCAAGAGCACGACCTACGGCCCTTACACCCCGACGCGTGTCGGCGGGCGCGTGGCGAAGGGCGTGCGCTCGCCCGTCATCTCGGGGCTGACCGATGCTACGCCGTCGCCGGACGCACAACACCAGTGGACAAGCACAGACGACGCGCGCGCACAGTTAACGCGTGCCTCGGGCAGCGCATCGGCCGCGGCGCAGGACAAGCAACGCCTGCTCGCCTCGCGACCGGCGGTGAAGATAGGCGTGCGCTCGACGGGCTGGTATCACGTCACGCGTGAGCAGTTGACGGTCGCTGGGCTCAGCGCCGCGGCCGACCCGGCGCGCTTGCAGTTGTACGCGGGCGGCGTCGAAGTGCCCATCCGCATCGGCACCGACGGCTCTTTGGAGTTCTACGGGCAGGGGCTCGACGTGCAGTCCACAGACACGCGCGTCTACTGGCTCGTCGAAGGCGACACCGCGGGGCTGCGCACGAACGCAGCGCACGGTGGCGCCTCTGACGCACCTGTCTCCACGGGCAGTGAAGACGTTGCGGCGGGCGCGGGCGGCCTCGGCAGCGAAGCGGACGGCGGACAGGCGAACGGTGCCAACGGCATCACGATCACGCCCTTCGACCCGTCGCCGAACGGCCCCGAGTTCTTCAACTACACCGTCGAGCGGCGCGACCGCACGATCTACTTCTCCGGGCTTCAGAACGGCGAGGCCGAGAACTTCTTCGGCAACGTCGTCAACTCAACTCCTTCGACGCAGACGTTGACCGTGCGCAACCTCCGACAAGAGGACGCGCAGACCGCGACGCTCGAAGTCTCTCTGCAAGGCTTGACCGCGGGCGAGCATCACGTCTCGGTCGTCTACAACGGGTCTAATCTCGGCACGCTCGACTTCGCGGGACAGACCAACAAGTCGGCCGCCTTCCTCCTCGAAGGCTACATGCTGCACGAGGGAGACAACGAGGTGCAGCTTGCCTCGACCGGCTCCGGCGACGTGAGTCTCACAGACCGCCTGCGCCTGACCTACCAGCACAGCATGAACGCGGACGACGACCGTCTACGCTTCAACGTGCCCGCCGGCCCTGTGCGCGTGGGCGGATTCAGCACGCCCAGCATACGCGTTGTCGATGTGACCGACCCGGCCGCGCCCTTCGAGGTGCAGATAAGCGATGACGCCGTGCCCGACGCGCATGGCGGTTGGAGCGTGAGGTTCAACGCCGCGGGCGCAGGCGGCGCGCGTGAGCTGTTCGCGTTCACCGACACGCAGGCTTCGCAGCCCGCCTCCATCGTGGCGAACGCGCCCTCCAACTGGTCTGTGGACGCGGGGCAGCAGGCCGACATGGTCATCATCACGCACGGCGACTTCGCGCAGAGGGTCGCGCCGCTCGTCGCACAGCGCGAGGCCGAAGGGATGATCGTCAAGGTCGTGGACGTGGAAGACCTCTATGACGAGTTCTCCTACGGCGCGCACACTCCGCAGGCCGTGCGCGACTTCCTCGCTTGGACGCGGGCCAACTGGGAGAAGGCTCCCGCCTACGTGCTCCTCGTGGGCGACGGAAGTTACGACCCGCGCGGCTACCTCGGGCGCGGTCGCTACGACCTCGTCCCCTCGAAGCTCGTCGATGCCGGTGCGATGGAGACGGCCTCCGACGACTGGTTCGCGGACTTTGACGACGACGGCATCAGCGATGTCGCCGTCGGTCGCCTGCCCGTGCGGACGCCCGCCGAGGCTTCGACGGTGGTGAGCAAGATTCTCTCGCGCACCTACGACCCTGCGCAGACCTCTGCGTTGATGGTTGCCGACCGCGACGGCGCTGACGGCTACAACTTCGAGTCGGCGACCGACGGCGTGCAGGCTCTCCTGCCCGCGGGCACAAGCGTCGCGCGCGTCAACCGTCGCGCGCAGGACGCCGCGACCGTGAGAAGCCAGATCGTCTCGGGCGTCAACGCCGGCCCACTCGTCGTCAACTGGATGGGTCACGGCTCAATCGACGTGTGGACGGGCGACGGCCTGCTGCGCGGCTCTGACGCGCCCACGCTTCAGAACGGAAGCCGCCTGCCGCTCTTCGTGATGATGACCTGTCTCAACGGCTACTACGAAGGCACAGGGCTCGACAGTCTCGCCGAGTCAGTCTTGAAGACCGAGCAGGGCGGCGCCTACGCCGTCTGGGCCTCTTCGGGCATGACCGAGCCGAGCGCGCAGGCCCAAGCCAACCGCGAGCTGTACCGCATCATCTTCGCGGAGGGCGGCACGGTTCGTTTGGGCGACGCGGTGAGACGTGCCAAGTCTGCGACCACAGACCGCGACGTGCGCCGCACTTGGGTCTTCTTCGGTGACCCTTCGAGCCGTCTGCGCTGACGCAAGGGAGTTTGAGGCCGGGTAATTTCTCCGCGACACGCGCGGCCGGGTGGCGCCTTTTGTCTACGCCACCCGGCCGCGCGTGTACGTATGTGGACGCCGACACATTCGCGGTCGTCCCGCTTGGATTCGACGCACGCGCGCGGATTAATGAATTGACAAGCGTGAGCCTTTTGTTAAAATCCACACGCCTTTGACCCGGAACGCATCGTTAGATAGTCGGGACGGGCAAGGCTTTAGACATTCCAAAACAATCGCTTTAATGCAAAAGAGGCGGGCCGACCCTGACGCCCGCGTCCATTCGTTCTTGAAAAATCCCGGGCAGCCTCACCCTGAGGGTAGTTTTTTAGCACCTCGCAAGGAAGAGTTAAGCCGCGCGCTCGGTCGGCATCTGTCCTGCCCGCCCGTCGAGTCCTGATGGATACCACTATCCAAGGTGCGATAGCACTGCTGGCTCTCAGTCACTCGCCCGTCGAACAGGCGCTCTACGAAGCGCTGCGCACGGCGACGGGCGGCGAAATCTCTTCGGTGGGGAGCCTGAGCCTGCGTCGTCTGCTGGAGCTGACAGGACTTGGGAGTTACACGACGCTCAGGCGCGCGCGTGCGGGGCTGGTGGCGAAGCTCAGCATCGACTGTAAACGCGTCGCCGCGGACGACGGCGGCGAGGAGGGGGTCGGGAGTTTCTATCTCGTCTACGGCCCCGAAGAGATTTTCGAGCGCAGGCTCGCCGCAGGGCTCGACCCATACCCGAAGGAGTACCGGAGCCACGCGCGCGGCGAAGGGTTCGTCCCGGCGCTTGAGCGCGTCGTGAGCGGCTACGACCTCAGCCGGCGCGAGGCGCAGGTCGCGCTCTGCTGCGCCGAAGGATTGACGAACGCGGAGATTGGCGACCGCCTCTGCATCACCGAGCAGACGGTCAAATTTCACATGCGCCACCTCTTCATCAAGTTCGGCGTGCGCCGCCGCGGGGAACTCATCTCGCGTCTGCTGCGCCACGAAGACGGCGCTTTGAACGGTGGGGCGGGCCGCGGGGTCAGTCCCTTCAAAGGTGCGGACACAGGCGCGGACTCCACGAACGGGCGCCCGCGCTGACAATTCAGGCCGCCTCGCTTTGAGGCTTCCCCCCGTCGGGGGCACGACGTGACGGGTCAGTAGTCCGGGCGGGCGAAAATCCTAAGGGCACGTGGCGGCGGGGGTGTATCCGGAAGGGTGGTGCAAAAGCCAGATGAGCAGCGCGAAGCGAAAGGCGGAGAAGCGGAAGCAGAAGCGGACGGCGCAGGTCGTCTGCCGCGACGGCAAGTCTTTCTGGACGACGCAGGCGCAGTTCTGGCAGTGGGTGCGCGACGGCGTCCTTGTGAAGACGGGCGAGAGGCCGCTCGCCGGCTCATTCGTCAACGAGGCCGAGGAGCTGAACGTCATCCTCGGCAACACGGTGCTGAACCTCGCGCGCCCGAACCACCTGCGCGAGGCGATGCTCGCGCGCCGCTTGGGACTGGCGTCGAAGTGAACTTTTTCAAGTGAGTCGTAAAGAGATGAAACACGACCTTCTTGCCGGAGCGCGTCGCTACGGGCTGGCCGTCGCGCTGTGTGTCGCAGGCTGTCTGTCGGCGACGGCGCAGCAACAGCCGCCGCAGACGCAGTTCTCGGCCGAGCAGTATCGCATCGGCGCGCGCGATGTGCTGAACATACGCGTCACCGCGCCCGACATCGTCCCGCAGTTCTCGGCCGAGGCGCTCGAAGTCAACGAGTGCGGCATGATTCCTCTGCTCTCCGTCCAGAACGAGGAGCAGAACGAGGTGCGCGCCGCCGGGATGACGACGAACGAGTTGCAGGACTTCCTGCGCCGTTTCTACGTCAAGTACAAGCGCAACCCGCAGGTCGTCGTCAAAGTCCGCGAGTACAACTCGCAGCCCGTCGCCATCAACGGCGCGGTGGCGCGACCCGGACAGTTTCAACTGCGACGCCCCGTGCGCCTGCTCGAACTCTTGCAGTTCTACGCGGGCGGCGCGACCGAACGCTCCGGCGGGCGCGTCCAGATTGCGCGCATGCCCGCGCTCGGCACGTGCGAAGCGAAGCCCGCGCCCGCAACGAACGCACAGAGCACGCAGAACGCGCAGTCCACACAGACCGCGCAGACCGTCACGCCGATTGACGATGCGAACATGCCGTCCTTCCTCAGCTTCAAACTGGAAGAGACTTTGAAGGGCGAGGAGCGCGCGAACCCTTACCTGCAACCGGGCGACGTGATTACTCTGCCCGAGGCGAAGGAGGCGTACGTCGTCGGCAACGTCCTGCGCCCCGGCCCCATCGCTTTGAGGGACGATCATCTGACCGTCTCGCGCGCGGTGGCGATGGTCGGCGGCACGATGCCCGACACGAAGCAGGAGAAGGTGCGCATCGTCCGGCAGGAGGAGAGCGGCGGCAGCCGCGAGTTCTTCGTTGACCTTAACGCCATCAAGAAGCATCAGGCCGAGGACGTGGCGCTGCTGCCCAACGACATCGTCGAGGTGCCCGTCGCAGGCGGCAAGCGCATCATGCGCAGCCTCGTCGGCGCCTTCGTCCCGTCGGTGGGTCAACTGCCCGTGCAGGTCATCCGTTGAAGAAGAGTTGAGGTAAGTCCCCCGCAAGGAAGCGAGTAAGTGCCATGAAGGATATCAACGGGCAGCCCTTCGCGCTCCCCGAGCCCAAAGACCTCGACCGCCCGCAAGTGTCGCCCGCCCCGGCGGCGCTTCCCCCCTATGCAGGCTACGCCGCTTACGGCGACGTTGAAGGGTCGGAAGAGAACCACTTCCGCGAGTACCTGCGCGCCGTGCGCAAGCACCTGTGGATGATTATCGGGTTGACGCTGCTGGTCACGGCGGCCGCGGCCGTCTACATCGCGCAGAAGCCCGACATCTACACGGCGGGCGCGCGCGTGCAGGTTGACCTTGAGAGCAACCCGATGAGCGGCGCGACGAAGGCCGGCACGGTCGTCATCAACAGTGCGACGACCGACCCGGCCTACTTCAACACGCAGCTTCAAAACCTGACGAGCGCGGCACTGCTGCGCCGCGTCGTCAAGACGCTCGACCTCGAACACAGTCAGGCGTTCCTGCGTCCGGCCACAGCGCAGAACCGCACGGTCTGGCAGAACCTCCTGCGCATGGTGCGGCTCGAACGCAAGACTTCGGACGAGCAGAAGGGGCGGGAGTCTTACGACCTGCTGCTGACCGGCGCCGTCGCGCCCGCCACCGCGCGCGAAGACTTGGCCGAGGCCAAGCGGCTCGACCCCTTCGTCCGCATGCTTGAAGCGGGACTGAAGGTCGAGCCCGTCAAGGAGACGCGCACCAGCTCTTACAGCAAGGACACGCGCCTCATCGACATCCAATACACGCACGGCGACCCGCAGTTCGCGGCCAAGATCGTCAACGCCATCGCCGACGCCTTTGTGCTCTCGAACCTTGAGAAGAAGACCGAGACGAACGCCACGGCCGGCGACTTTCTACAGAAGCGCGTGGCCGAGCTTCAGGCAGACATCCGCGGCGACGAGGAACGTCTGGTCAACTACGCCAAGACCCACCAGATTCTCTCGCTCGACGGCAGCCAGAACACCGTGGTCGAACGGCTGGCCGGTCTCAATCAACAACTGCTACAGGCCGAGAACGAGCGCAAGGATGCAGAGGCCGCTTTCCGCGCGGCGCAGGCGCCCGGCGCGGCCGGAGCCTTGGCCGAGAAGGAGGGCAAGGCAAAGGATGACATCGAAGGGAAGCTGGCGTCGCTCAGAGAGAAGCGCTCGCAGCTCCTCGTCAACAACACGGAGGAGTGGCCCGAGGTCAAGGAGATCAACCAGCAGATTGCCACGCTCGAAAAGCAGTTGAGCGACGTGAAGGCGCGCGCGACCACAGTCGTCACGACCAATCTTGAGACGCGCTACCGGCAGGCGCTCGACCGCGAGCGCGCCCTGCGCTCAGACTTCCAGCGCCAGCAGGGCGAGACGCTGACGCAGAACGAGGCCGCCATCAACTACCGCATCATCCAGCAGGAGATTGAGACCAACAAACAACTCCTCGACGGACTGCTCCAACGTTCCAAAGAGAACGACGTGGTGCTCGCGGGCACGCCGAATAACATCTACGTTGCAGACTACGCCATCGTCCCCGACTACCCCGTCGGCCCTCAACGCCTGCGCAGCGTGATGCTCGCCCTGCTGCTCTCGCTCGCGGGCGGCGTCGGCCTCTCCATCTTCCTCGAATACATGAACGACTCGGTGCGCTCGACCGAAGACGTTGACCGTTGGCTGCGTCTGCCGTCGATGGGCGTCATCCCTGCGGTCGGCGGCTTCGCGAAGCGGCGGCTGCTGCCTTCGCGCGCGCTCGCGCGCCGCGCCGCGCAGCCCGGCTCCGACTCGCCCGAGCTGCTCGTCAACGCCGAGACGCGCTCGCCGCTCGCCGAAGCCTACCGCCACCTCCGCACCTCCGTCCTGCTCTCGACGCCGGGGCACGCGCCCAAGTCTCTGCTCGTCACTTCGAGCGCGCCCGCCGAGGGGAAGACGACGACGGCCGTCAACACGGCATTGTCGCTTGCGCAGACGGGCGCCAGCGTCCTCGTCATCGACGCCGACATGCGACGCCCACGCCTGCACACCATCTTCGAGCTGCCGAACTCGCGCGGCCTGAGCACTGTGCTCTCGAACGAGTTGAGCGAGGCCGAAGTGCTCTCGCTCATCTACCAGCACGAAGGGACGGGCTTGAACATCCTGACCTCGGGCGCCATCCCGCCGAACCCGGCCGAGCTGATCGGCTCCGAGCAGATGCGCCACCTCATCCGCACGCTCGAAGGCGCCTTCACGCACGTCATCATCGACACGCCGCCCGTCGGCTCTTTCACCGACGGCGTGCTCGCCTCGACCTTGGTTGACGGCGTGCTCCTCGTCGTCCACAGCGGCAAGACCTCGCGCGGCGTCGTTCGTCGCACGAAGCAACTGCTACAGGACGTGGGCGCGAAGGTCTTCGGCGTCATCCTCAACAACGTCAACCTGCGCGAGCACGACTACTACTACTACCGCGGTTACTATTCGCAGTCCTACTACAGCGCCGACGTGGCGGCCGGCGAGCAGTCGGCTTCGAGCTGAAGCCCTCGGCGGCGAAAACCTGATGAAGCTCGCATTCCTCAGCGCCTTCGGCGAGATGGGCGGCGCGGAGCGGAGCCTCTACGACGTGCTGGCCTCCTTGCGCGCCGCACGTCCAGACTGGGAGTTGAGTTTGATTGTTCCGAGCGCGGGCGCGCTCGCGGAGAGGGCGGCGCGATTGGGCGTGGGCGTCTCTGTCGTCGAGTTCCCGCGCTCGCTCGCGCGGCTCGGCGACGCGGGCGCGGGCGGGCCCGCGGGGCGTCGCGTGGGGCGCGCGCGACTGGCACTCGACCTCGCGTTGGCCGCGCCCGGAGTGTCTCTCTACTTGAGAAGGTTGAGGCGCGAGCTGCGGCGCATCGCGCCCGACGTGCTGCACGCCAACGGGCTCAAGCCGCAACTGCTCGCCGCTCTGTCACAGACGAAGGGAAGGCCGCCGGTCGTCTGGCACGTCCACGACTACGTGAGCACGCGGCCGCTCATGGCTCGGCTCATCAAGCGCTGCGCGCCGCGCTGCGCTGCGGCCGTCGTGAACTCGCGGAGCGTGGCCGAAGACCTGCGCGCGGTCTGCGGCGCGGGACTCAAAACGCACCTGCTCTACAACGC
>JBJMGQ010000246.1:0-9921 GCA_045807845.1 Pyrinomonadaceae bacterium
CGCCGACGATGAGGACGTTGGCGTCCGACTTCGCCACCGACTCGATGGTCTCGTAGATGGTCTGCATCTCCTTCGACGAGCCGATGATGTTGAAGTACTCGGTGCGCGTGGCGAGACGCTGGCGCATCGTCGTCGTCTGCTCCAACAGATCGCGACGTTCGAGCGCCTTCTCGACTAAGGGCAGCAGCACCTCGAAGTCGAAGGGCTTCTCCAAGAACCAGAAGGCCCCGGCCTTCGTCGCTTCGACCGCGCGCTCGACCGTGCCGTAGCCGGTCATGACGATGACCTCGGTCGTGGGGTGCGTGTCCTTGACGTGGCGCAGCACGTCCACGCCGTTCATGTCCTTGTCGGGCAGTTGCAGGTCGCAGACGACGAGGTGGTGGCCGCTCCCGTCGAACAGCTCGACGGCCTGCGCGCCGTTGCCGGCCGTGTCCACGGTGTAGCCCTCCTCGACAAGGTTCTGCTTGAGCGAGTCGGCCATCATCGGCTCGTCGTCCACCACCAGAATGCGTACTTCCTTACGTTCCACTTCGTCTCCCCCTAATCGAAAGGATGAATTCGGAACGTTGAACGTCGAACTGTCGGGAAGAGCTGTTTTCAGTTCAGAGTTCAGCGCTCATACTTATGGTTCTTGCAGCGGCAGGCGCGCGCGTATCTGCCCGCCCTCCCGCGAAACCTCGCCGCCGTGGGCGCGGACGATCTTGGCCGCCAGCGCCATGCGCAAGCCCGCCGCCCCGGCGAGACTCCGGAAAGAGTCTTCGCCGTCCGAGTCGGCCGCGGCCGTCTGCCATTCAACGACCGCCCCCGCACCGTCGCCGCTGAGTCTTACGCGCGATGTTCCGTCAGGCGCCGCTCCGCTTTCGCCAAACACCCCCGCGGTGATATTCTTCAGCGCCTCCGCCAGCAGCACAGGGTCGAAGTCGCCTTCGAAAGGGCCGCCGTCGGTCTCGACCTGCGCGCCGTCGGCAGAGTCCTGTAGGAGCCGGGCGAGGTCTGTACCCGGCTGCCGGCGCAGCTCCAGCGCGCGCCCGAAGCGCACGAGCACGTTCATGTCGGCGGCGGCGCGCTCCAGCCCCGAGATCAGTTTCGCAACGGTCTCCACCTCGTCGGCCGGCCGCTCGGCCTTCTCCATGCGCTTGCGCAGGAACGTGGCATAGAGTTTGAGACCATTCATCTGATTTTTGAGGTCGTGCACAATCTGCACGGACGCGCTTCCGAGGTCGCGCAGCGTCTCAGCGTCTTGTAACTCGGTTTTTAAAGGCTTCATGCCGCCAGTCCGGCCTTCCGCCGGGAAGAGGTATGTGAAGCGGAAGGCGCCGTATACGCTTGGGTCATGTACTAATTAAACCCAAGTCCTGTTGTTTTTTGTGTCGCGTTTCGATGCGCATCTTAACAAAAAAATTGAGTGTTTGCTAGTCGTACGTGGGGTAATCAAAATGGGTGTTCTAACGGTAGACGGTGGGCAGGAGGCTCAGGACGGCATGGATGATTCAGGGGACGCGCGTCCTGTCGTGCTCGTGGTCGAAGATTTTGAGGATAACCGCTTCATGATGAGGCGTTTACTGGAAATGAGCGGCTACCGCGTGGTCGAGGCCGTCAACGGCAATCAGGCCGTCGAGCGCGCCGCGAGCGACGACCCCGACATCATCCTGATGGACTTGAGCCTGCCGCAGCTCGACGGCCTCGCCGCGACCCGCCGCATACGCACGCAGCAGGGAGCGCGCCGCGTGCCCATCGTCGCCGTCTCGGCGCATGACTCGGCCGACTTCCACGCCGAAGCGCTGGCCGCGGGCTGCAACGAGTACGTCACCAAGCCCATCGACTTCGACCAGCTCGTCCAGCTCCTCGACCGCCTGACGGCGAAGTAGGCTGTCTGGAAAGCTCAAGTTTTACTTCAAGCGGACGCTTCGTGAACACGAAAGTCGAACGCTTAAAACTAAATCAGGACATTCAAAAGCGGTAGTCTTTAAGCTAAAAGCTGACTGCCGACTGCCGAACGCTTCACAGATGCTGCGACGGTTCTCGTCACTCTTCCGTCAACATCTCGACCCCTTCACCCGCGCGTGGGCCGACGAGGTCTACGCCGACCGGCGCACAGACCTCGCCACGCTGCTCACTTTCCGCGAGCTTGTCGAGCACGTCCCCGAAGTGCTCGAAGAGTTGGGCCGTCTGCTCGACGAGCGTGCCGACTCGGCGCAGCTCTGCGAGGGGGCGCGCAGTCTGCGCGGCTACGCGCGCGTGCGCTTTCAGCAGGGCGTATTGATTGACGAAGTGGCACGCGAGTTGATGCTTTTAAGAACTACTTTGTGCGAGTTTCTTTGGCAGGAGGCGCGCGGGCCCTTGGAAGAGGACTCGCGCGTGTTGCACGACGCGCTCCGCCGCGCCGAGCTTTTCTTCGACGAGCTGGTCGCCGAATCCCTCCTCGTCTACGCGTCGAGCCTGCGCCCCGTTGTCCCGACACGCGGGTCGGTCTGGCCGCCACCGCGCAGGCGCCGCCAGCCTTGAATCTTCGTGCGGGAAGGTGAACGGATTTTGACGTTAAAGAGGCGGCAGGGCGCTCTCGACATACGTACCAAGCTCCTCCTGATGCTGGCGGTGCTCTCACTGCCCCTGCTCATCGTCGGGCTCTACCAACTCCACAGCTACCGCAACTCTCTCAATGACCAGTCGGCGGCCGTCGCGCGTGCAGAGGCCGACGCCGCGGCCGGCGCGCTCGAATCATGGATAGAAGCGCACCCGTCGAGCGCTTCAGACCCGCAGACGCTTAGCGCGTCCGAATCTCGTGAACTCTTCACGCGACTGACGCGGCGCGCGCGCCCGGGCGCGCAGGCGGCCGTCGCCGTCTACGACGCGCAGGGTCACGCGGTCGCTCTGAAGGCGGGCGCGCCCGCACCCGTGCCCAGTGCCTTGCCGGCGCGCGCACGCGCGGAGCTTTGGAGCGACGGAGAGAACCGCGTCACGGTCGTCACGCGCACGCAGCCTTCGGGTTGGAGCGTTGCGGCGGGCGTGCCCGCGCCGGAGGGGACGCCCGGTGGCGGCTCGCTTCTGCTGCTGGCCGCGGCGTGGGTCGTCACGCTGGCGGCATCATGTTTACTTGCCGTGTGGGCGGTCGGGCGCTTCACGCGCCCCATCACGCGCCTCGTGACTTCGGCGTCCGCGCTCGGCGAGGGGAATCTGAGCGCGCGCGCGCGGGTCGAGACGGGCGACGAGGTCGGCACGCTCGCGCAGAGCTTCAACACGATGGCCGAGAGCCTTGAGGCGAAGTTCGAGGCCGTCAAGCAGCAGAGCGCGTTCATCGGCGAGGTGCTCGACAGTCTGCCGCTCGGCGTCGTCGTGCTCGACGCGAAGCTCTACGTGCGCAAGGTCAACGCGGCCTTCGCGCGGATGACGGGTCGCGCGGCCGAGGAGTTGACGGGGCGTGCCCTCTACGAAGCGACCGCGGGACTCTCGTCTTTAAGCGACGTGGTCGAGGACGTGCGCCGCACGCGCCGCGCGTTCGTCAACTACGGCCTGCCGCTGCGGCTCGCGCTCGTGAATGATGAGAATGCTGCTGCCGGAAATGTAGAGGAGGGCGCAGACGGCCAGAAGTTCTGGGACGTGACCATCTGGCCGGTGACGGAACAGACGGAGGGGCGCGGCGATCTAATCCTCATCCTGTCGGAGGTGTCGAAGCGCGTGCGCGCCGAGCGCCTTGCGACCGCGGCCTTCGCCGCCGAGAAGGCGCGCGCGGCGGAGCTCGCCAGCGTCATCAACCAGATGGACGAGGGCGTCGTCATCGTCGATAGCGGTGGGCGCTACCGTCTCAACACTTCGGCCGCGCGTGTGCTCGGCCAGAGCGAGGGAGAGTTCGGCGGCGGCGTCAAGGCTCTGATAGTTGACATGACTCTGCGTGACGCCGTGGGGCGTGTGCTGGCGCCGGAGGAGACGCCTCTGTGCCGCGCGCTCTATGGCGGCGAGCACGTCTCGGCCGAGCAGTACAAGATTGTGAGGGGCGACGGCGAGGAGCGCGTGCTCTCTGTGAGCGCCACGCCGCTGCGCGGAGACGGTGGGCGCTCCGAGGGCGTCGTCGCCGTCTTCCGAGACATCACGGAGGGCGTGCGCAAGCACGAGGAGTTGTCAGCCGCTTACGAACGCCTGCGCGAGCACGACCGTCTGAAGTCGGCCTTCGTAGCGAACATGAGCCACGAGCTGCGGACGCCTCTGAACGTCATCATCGGGCTCTGCCAGTTGCTTGCGCGCGACCCCGTTCAGCCGCTCGCGCCGCTTCAGTCGGACGCGGTCACGCGCATGGAGCGCAACGGGCGCGCGCTGCTTGAGATGGTCAACGACATGCTCGACTACTCGCGTCTGGAGTCCGGGCGCTCGGCGCTTCACCTTGAGCGCATCGCGCCGCGCGAGGTCATCGAGTCGGTCGCGCGCGGGTTCGAGGCGGAGGCGCGCGAGAAGAAGATAGGCTTAAAGGTCGAAGTCTCGCCGGAGGTTGGCGAGGTGAGCACCGACCGCCGGAAGCTGACGCAGGTCGTGACGTGTCTTGTCTCGAACGCGCTGAAGTTCACTTCGGCCGGGGGCGTGTCGGTGAGCGCGGGCGCCGCCGGGGCTGACCGGTGGTATATTGAGGTCACGGACACGGGGATAGGGATTTCGAGCGACGCGCTGGCCTACATCTTCGACGGCTTCCGGCAGGTTGACGACCGCCTGACGCGTTCGTATAACGGCGTCGGCTTGGGGCTCGCCATCACGCGCCGCATCGTCGAACTACTCGGCGGCGAGATCAAGGTCGAGAGCCGGCAGAACGAGGGCAGCCGCTTCCGCATCACCTGGCCGCGCGAAGCGCACCCGCGCACCGGCACCGGCTCGCTCGTTGCGCCGCGCGCGCTGACGCAACCCGAAGGCGAGCAGCGCCGCCTGCGTGCAGTCTAAAATTCTTTGACGAAGGAGGCTGAAAAGCCGTGATTCGTTGCGAGGGATGTGGAGGCGAGGTCGAAGAGGGGCGCGGCTCCTGCCCGCAGTGCGGGCGGCCCGTCGCCGTGGTCGCGCAGCCGGAGGCGTCGGCGGGGCCGCCAAGCGTCGTGCCGATGTCTTCGTTCGGCGCGCGGCGTGAAGAGCGGGACAAGTCTCATCTCGCCATCTACGCGGGGATAGGGATTCTCGGGCTGCTGCTCGCCGGGGGGCTCTTTTATCTGGCGACGCGGCCGACGCAGAAGCCGGGTGAGGAGAAGCTCGCGGGCGCCATCCGTCCCGGCTCGCCCGACTTTCCGGGCAACAAGCTGGTGGTGGATTTCGACCCGGACGAGAACGCGACCATCGGCGCAAACGCCCTCGGCAACCATGTGGTGACGATGAAGCCGACGGTGCGCAACTTCACCGGGCGCGTCATCAACGGGCTTGAGTTCCACGCCGCCGGGCTCGACCTCAAGGGCAACGTCATCCGCCAGCGCACCTTCGTCACCGAGGAGGAGATCGAGACGAACAAGACCGCCTCGCCCGCCATCGGCCTCAACTTCCCCGGCGACAACAAACCCGCGCAGTTGAAGCTGGAACTGACGGGCATGAGGTTTAAGCAGTAGATAGTAGAAGTAGGCAGTAGGCAGTAGAAACAACATGCGGCGCGTCTTAAACCTTCAGGTCGGACGCGCCGCTTTGTCTTTCTACTGCCTACTGCCTACTGCCTACTGCTTACTGCTTACTATCTACTTCTCACTCACGAACAACTCTTCCAAAGGATTGCCGACGGGCTGGACGGCGACAAGGCGTGCGCCGGAGGCGCGGACGGCGTGGAGCACTTCGTCCACTTCCGATTCGGTCGGCACTTCGACGCGCGCCCCGCCGGGGGTGGCCGTGAAGCGCGCGGAGTTGAGAGACGCGAGCGCGGCTTCGAGACGCGCGGCGTCTTCGACGGAGACGACGACCTCCATCGGTCGCGCGCCGCCCGCGCCGCGCAGCTCTTCGAGGCGGCCGATGTGCGCGAGCCGCCCTTTGCGCAGCACGGCCGCGCGGTCGCAGAGCACTTCAACGTCCGAGAGGATGTGCGAGCATAAGAAGACGGTCGTGCCCGTCGTGCGCAAAGATGCGATGAGGTCGCGCACCTCGCGGCGACCGACGGGGTCGAGCCCCGACATCGGCTCGTCGAGGAAGACAACCGCCGGGTCGTTGACGAGCGCCTGCGCGAGCCCCACGCGCTGCAACATGCCCTTAGAAAATTTGCGGAGCTGCTTGTCCCAAGCCTTCTCTTCGAGACGCACGCGCGCGAGGAGGTCGGCGGCGCGGCGCTTGCGCTCGGCCGCAGCGTAGCCGAACAGCTCGGCGCAGTATTCCAAAAGCTCGCGCGCCGTCAGGTAGTCGTAGAAGTATGGATGCTCGGGCAGGTAGCCGATCTCCGCATGCATCCCCGTGTCTCCGATGTCGCGGCCGAGGATGCGCGCGTTGCCGGAGGTCGGATACATGAGCCGCATGAGCAGCTTGAGCGTCGTCGTCTTGCCCGCGCCGTTGGCGCCGAGGAAGCCGAAGATTTCGCCGCGCCCGACCGCGAGCGAAAGCCCGTCGAGCGCGCGCACCCTGCGCTTGCGCAGGAAGCCGACCTCGTAGTCCTTCGTCAGTCCGTCAATCTCAACCGCGGGTGTCATCGTCTAAAACTCCTCGCCTGTCACTTCTTCGGAATCCGTGAACTGTCGCCGAGCCTCACGTCGCACGCCGCCGCGTCGAGCACGTAAGGCACCTCCGATGGGTCGAGCGGCGCACCCGCGGCGTCGAGTCGAAGCCGCGCGGCGCGGAGCTGCGGAGCAACCTCGCGCCAAACGGCGGGGCAGCGCGACGTGCGCTCGCGGAAGTCGGAGAGAACTTGACGTATCCGTTCGCGCTCTTCGAGCGAGTCGAGCTGAGCCAGTCGCGTGACGGCGAGCGTCCTGACCTGCTCGTCCGTCGAGCCCTCGTACATGCGCCGGTACATCTCGCGCGCGACGGCGCGGCTCCCGCCCTGCGCGTTCATCTGCGCGGCCATGACGTGCATCCACGCGGGCGCCCCGGGTTGACGCGCGCCCGCTTCGTACGCCGCGCTCGCCTCTTGGAAGCGGCCGGCCTGCCAGTGTATGTAGCCGAGGTGATGATAGAGGCGCCACTCCTGCGGGTTCTCTCGGATGCCGCGCTCGACGAGGCGGACGGCCGCGTCGCGGTCGACGGAGGGCAGGACGACCGCGCCGAACTCGTAGGCGGCCATGAACTGCGGGTCGAGCGCCGTTGACTGTTCGAGCAGCGCGCCGAGGTTGCGCATGTTGAGCGCGCGCATGTCGTCGAGCGCGAAGGCGCCGCGATAGGCGCCCACCTTGCGCCCGACGTATTGGAGCGAGCGCAGCCAGTACCAGTCGGCGGCCAGCCCGTTGAAGGCGAGGCTCATGCGCCGCGCCGTCTCGGGCTTGAGGTACGGCTCCTCGTAAGAGGCGAAGGGGTCTGCCGCGGGGCGGCGCGCGTCGAGCCAGCGCGCCAAGCCGAACGACGCGGCGAGACCCGCGACGACCAGCAACGCGAGCAACGCGTCGCGCGTGCGCTCGCGGCGCACGGAGGTCGCGCGCGACACCGCGAAGCTGTCGGCGCTGGCAGACAGTTCTTCGTTGGTCAGGCTCATTTGAAGTTGCGCCGCTTGAAGACGAGCGTCGAGGCGGCGAGCAGCACGGCGATGTATGCGAGGCCGTAGAGCACGCCGCCCGCGAAGTCGGCCGCCGCGGGTGTTTGACCATGCGAGGCGGCGGTGATGTATGAGTAGTTCGAGAGGTTCGGCAGCAGGTAGTAGAGCGCCGCGAAGAGCAGGCGCGCGCCGCCTGAGCCGACCGACGCCGACAGACCTTTCAGCTCCGCGCTGAAGTGGCCGATGACGAAGACGAAGAAGGTGAGAAGCGCCGACAGAGCAGGGGAAGAGAACGACGAGAAGAGGAGCGCGACCGCGACCACAATCATCAGCTCGACGTAGATGAGCGCGACCGCGGGCCAGATGCTCAGCACGAGCGGATGCCAACCGTGATTGACGTAGAGGAGCGCCAGCGACACACCCGCGCCCATCACCGCGACGTTGACCGCGAGCGTCAGACACAGGCCCAGATACTTGCCCAAGAGGAACTCGCCGCGCCCGACCGGCTTCGAGAAGATGGCGTAGATGGTGCGCCGCTCAATCTCTTTATAGACGAGCCCGACGCCGATGAAGATGGCGATGAAGACGCCGAAGAGGAGCGCGGCCGAGAGCCCCATGTCCACGATGATCTTCAACTCCTGCGCCGCCGACAGCTCGCCGAGGAAGACGGCCGCGCCCGTCAGGATGAGGACGAAGAGGACGAGGTTATAGAGCACGCGGTCGCGCACGGCCTCGCGAAAGGTGTTGCGCGCAATCGCCGCCACGCGGCGCACGAAGGCCGCACGCTTCACACCCGCGCCGCCCGCGACACCCGACAACTCGCCGGCCTCATCCATGTTCCCAACAATACTAGCCATCGAAGATTTCTGTCATCCCCCTTTGCGGCGAAGTCAGCGCGACGCGGCGCGCATCTGTGCGAGGCGCGAGCGCATCTCTGCGGCGCGCTCGGGCACGCGCTCGTCGCGCAGCGCGCGCTCCATCTCTGACTCGGAAAGCTCCTGCCGCCCCGTGGCCGCGTAGCTCAGCGCGAGCTGGAAGCGCGCTTCGGAGTCTTTGGGGCTGGCGGCAAGCACGCTCTCGTAGAGCGGGACGGCGGCCGCGTGGTCGCCCGAGGCGGCGAGCACGCGCGCGAGGTTGTAACGGGCGGAGGCGTTCGCGGGCTCGCGCTTCAACGCTGCCTCCAATTCGACGCGCGCCGCCGCGTACTCGCCGCGCCGGAAGAGGACGGCGCCGAGGTTGTTGTGCGCCTCGGTCATGTTCGGGTCGATGCGCAGCGCGTGGCGCAGGTTTTCGACTGCTGACTGCGAGTCGCCGAGCGCATCCTCTGCGAGCCCGAGCGAGTTGTAGACGTTGGCGACCTCCGGGTTAAGGCGCGCCGCCGTCGAAAGCTCCGCCTTAGCCGCTTCGTACCGGCCCGCCTGCGTGTGCGCCAGCCCGAGGTTGTAATGCACAGACCACGAGTCCGGCGTGTAAGAGGCAGCGCGTCCCCACAACTCGGCCGGCCCCGCCCACACTCGATTCTGTAGAACCGTGCTCACGCCGAACGCGCAGAGGACGACGATTGCGAGCGTCCACGCGGCGCGTGCGCCCACGCCGCGCGCGAGCCGCGCGAAGGCGAGAGCTGCCAGCCAGCAGAGGCCGATGGAGGGCAGATAGAGGTATCGATCCTGCACGAGATAGTCCGGGTGCAGCGCCTTCAAGTTAAGCACGGGGAGCAGCGGCGCGACGACGAGCGCGAGCGCCAACACATGCTCGCTCGTCAGCCGTCGCCGGAAGTACCAGAGTGCTAGACCCGACGCGGCCAGCAGAAGCGCGGGCAGAAGAAAGCGCGCGTCCGACGCCTCGCGCACGAGCGGCGTGCCGTACTGGAAGCTGAGATAGAAAGGCGCGACGAAGTGTTGCGCGTAACTGGCGAGCACGAGGGGCGCCGTCAACAGCAGCGTAGACCGCGACACGCCCGTCATCACCGGATGCGTCCAACCGACCGCGCCGAGCACCGCGACGCGCGCCAGAAGGTAAGCCGCCGCGACCGCAAAGTAAGGCACGCACGCGAGCGCCGCGCGCCTCAGCCGTCGAGTTAAAGGAGAGCCGTCTTCGCGCGCCAAGTCCCACGCCGCGATGACCAGAGGAAGCACGAGCGCCGTCTCCTTACACAGCAGCGCGAGCGCGTAGGCCGTGACCGAGAGCGCCAGAAACTTGCCCGCGCCCTCGCGCCTGTAGCGCACGAACCAGATGAGCGCCGGGATGTAGAAGAGCGCGGCCAGAGGGTCGGGCACGCCGCTCGCCCACGCCACCGACTCGAC
>JBJMGQ010000247.1:0-4437 GCA_045807845.1 Pyrinomonadaceae bacterium
GGGGGGGTCTGCTACGGCGACGCTCGAAAGTGATGCCCGGATGAAGATGGTGGTTGGCGGAGAAACGGCATATTTAACGAAAAAATAGGGCGTCTGAAACAGCGCGCTGAATCAATCACTTGTTCCGCAGATAATCCTGACGGTGCGCACTTATGTTTTAGCCCAGCCGTCGAGGTGAGCAATGGAAAAAAGAACGACTAAGGTTACGCGCTCTTGGGGCGCGACTATCGGATATATGATCGGCGCAATCATCGCGCTCGGCCTCTGCGTCCTGCTCTTCATAACGATTGCCGAGGGGCCGGTCACGGTCGGCATCGCGCTCATACCGGGCGTCGTCGGGATAGTCCTGCTCTTCATGTCTTTCGGCGGCTCGGGCACGAGCGCCTGCCCCGTCTGCGACGCGCCGCTCACAGGGCTCAGCACCAAGTCGAACGACGGCGTCCTCTGCGACGCCTGCCACAACTACGTGGAGGGCAACGGCGGACTGCTCCGGCAGACGGACGCGGGTCGCGTCGCCGAGGAACCGCTGTTCAGTTCCCCTCTGCCCGACCAGTTCAATTTCCCGCCGGGGTGCTGCGTGTGCGGCGCGCCCGAGGCGAGACGCGAGCAGATCAAATACCGCACACAGAATGCCTCCTCCGCCCTCACCGCTCCGACCGTGGGACTTACGACCGGCACGGAGGTCTCGGTCGCCGTGCCGCACTGCGCCGCGCACAAGGACGGGGCGCGTCTGAGCGCCACTCCCAAGAACACGGTCATCAAGTTTCGCTCTTACCCTTACCAGAGGGACTTCTGCCGGATTAACGGCACCACGCCCGTTTAGCTAGAACCCCGTCGGCCTTTCATCTGCCACGCCGAACTCCCGTTCGAGCGCCAGCCCGGCCCGCCCTACCAACCCGTCGTCGAACAAGCGGCCGAGGATTGTGATCCCGTGCGGCACGCGGCGGGGCGGGTTGAACTTCGGTAGAGGGTTCACAGGGTCGGGCGCCCAGTCACTCCGCGCTTCCGAGACCTCGACGAACCCTGCGCGCAGCGTGAGCGACGGGTGGCCCGTGAAGTTCGTGATGGTGAGCTGCTCGTCGCGTAGCGACGGCACGATTAGAAGGTCAACGTCTCGGAAGACGCGCGCCATCTCCAACGCAACCTTACGCCGGAGCCGGTCGGCCTGCACGAAATCGACCGCGGAAAGAAATCTCGCTTCGCGGAACAGGTTGGGCCACGCGTCCTTGACCTGTACCTTGAGCGACCCGAGTTCATTGTTGAGCGCCAGCTCCTCAAACGACGCCGCGCCTTCGGCAAAGAGAATCGGCATCAGTGAGCTGTACGGCCAGTCGGGGAGCGTCACCTCTTTCAGTTCCATCCCCAACTTCTTCATCGTCGCCATCGCCGCACGGTCAACCTCCGTCGCAGGTGCCTCGTTCATCCACTGTGCGACGTAGCCCACTTTCAATCCGGCGACCGAAGCCGCAGCGTCGAAATCCAGATGGCTCGGCACGCTCGACGCGTCGCCCGCGTCCGGCCCCGTGATGGCCTGAAGCACGAGCATCGCGTCCTCCACCGTCCGCGTCATGGGGCCGAGCTTATCGAGAGACCAGCAGAGCGTCATCGCGCCCGTGCGCGCCACGCGGCCGAACGTCGGGCGCAGGCCCGTCACGCCGCAACGCATCGCGGGGCTGACGATGCTCCCGCCGGTCTCGCTGCCGATAGAGAATGCCACGAGGGCCGCTGCCGTCGCAGCGCCGGGGCCGGCGCTCGACCCTGACGCTCCCTCCTCCAGAAGCCAGGGGTTCATCGTCTGGCCGCCGAACCAGATGTCGTTAAGCGCGAGCGCGCCGAGCGAGAGCTTCGCCAGCATCACCGCGCCCGCGTCGTTCAGCCTGCTAACGACCGCGGAGTCCGCCGCAGGGACGCGGTTGCGGAACGGCTCGGCACCATAAGTCGTCGGAATGTCTTTCGTGTCGAGCAGGTCTTTCACGCCGTAAGGGATGCCGTGCAGCGGGCCGCGGTAACGGCCTGCGGCGATTTCGGCGTCGGCCGACTTCGCGCGCGCGAGCGCGTGCTCGCGGGTGAGCGTGATGATGGCTCGAATCTTCGGGTTCAACCGCTCGATACGACCGAGGTAGATGTTGGTAAGTCGCTCCGAGGTGAGCTGCCGCGACTCGATCCACCTCGATAGTCGGGCCACGGGTGCGAAGGCGATGTCGTCGTCCGACGACGGCAGCGGCGCGTCGTCGCCCTTCGAACGGACAAACCGGTCAGACGAGGAGGCCGCCGCGAGCCCCGGAAGCAACGGGTTCCAGAGCGTGGCCGGCGCGTCGGTCGCCTCAATTGCTACTTTCCGCGGCCCGGTGCGGCGTTCGAGGTACGGTGCAAGCGACTCGCGCCACGAGCCGGCGGCCTGTTGGCGCTCGGCGGGCGTCATCGTGACCTGCATCAGCTTCTCCGCCTCGGCGAAGGTCTCGGGCGTCACGGCGGGGCCGGAGCCTTTGCCTGTGCCGAACGTGGGCGGTGCGCCGGCCGTCGTAGGCGGCGCTTGCGGACTGGTCGGCGTCGTCTCGTTGCGACATGCGGCAGCCGCGACGAGCAGACCGAGGGGCGCGCGTATCAAGAACTGTCGGCGGGTGTTCATAGGATGAGGAGACTACTCTCGCCCACCTGCCCGAGCAAGCCGGCGTGCTAGATATCTGCCTCTTCAGCCTCGTCCGAATGAGTCTCTTCGGGAAGAGACTCGTTACTGTGGGCGGCTCTTCGTTCCCCTCTTTGGACAGCGCGACGCTCTACCCATTCATAGACCATCGGTAGAATCACGATCTTAATCGGGCGGGTCACCAGCCCGCCGACCACCACGATTGCCAGCGGCTTCTCGATCTCCGCGCCGGTTCCCGACGAGATGATGAACGGTATGAGGCTGATGCTCCCGATCAGCGCGCTCAACAATTCGGCGCGCAGCCGAACGCTCGCGCCGGTGATGACGGCCTCGTGCAACTCCATCCCGCCGCCGCGAAGCTTGTTGATGTAAGAGACCATCACCATCCCGTTCTGCACCGCGATCCCGAAGACAGCGATGAACCCGACTATCGCCGGGACGCTCAGAGGGAACCCCGAGATGAGCAGGAACGTCGTGCTGCCGACGAGCGCGATGGGGATGTTGAAGATGATCGTCAGCGTGTTACGCAGCGAATTGAAGCAGGCGTAGATCAGCACGAACACAAGCAGCAGCGAGACGGGTATGGCGATGAGCAGCCTGCGCACGGCCTGTTGCTCGTTCTCGAACTGCCCGCCCCACGTGATGAAATAGCCGGCCGGAGTCTTGACCTTTGCGTTGACCGCGTCTTGCGCGTCGTGGACGAAGCCGCCGATGTCGCGGCCCGTGACGTTGCACATCACGACGACGCGGCGCAGGGCGTCCTCGCGGCTGACGACCGCATCGCCGCTCGAAAGCCGAAACGTCGCCAACTCTCCGAGCGGCACGCGCCCGCCGACCGGCGCCGCGACCAGAATATCGCTGAGCTTTTCAACCTGATTGCGGTAGTTCTCCCGCAGGCGGACGAAGATCGCGAAGTGACGCTGACCTTCGAGCACGTCCGTCGCCTCGTCGCCGCCGATGGCTATCTTGGCGACTTCGAGCACGTCCGCGACGTTGAGCCCGTAGCGGGCCAGCTTGTCTCGGTCGAGCGCGATCTCAAGATGCTCTTCGCCCGCGACCTGCTCGACCGCCAAATCTTTCGCCCCGCGGACGTGAGACATCGCCTCTTGAATCTGTTCGGCAATCTGGCGCAGGACGTTCTGGTCTTCCCCGAAAATCTTAACGGCAATCTGCGCGTTGATGCCCGAGATGAGTTCGTCGTTGCGCGTCTGAATCACCTGCGAGAAGTTGAACTCGACGCCGGGGAACCCTTCGACGCGTCGGCGCATGGCGTCCACCAGCTCGTCTTTCGTCTTCGCGGTCGTCCACTGCTTCTTGGGTTTCAAGCGGACGTAGATTTCGTCGTTACTGACGCTTTCGGGGTCGCCGCCCAACTCGGCGCGCCCGATCTTGGCGACGACGGTTTCGACTTCGGGAAACTCTTTCAGCGACTTCTCGATCTGCGAAGAGATTTCGATGGCCCTCGTGAGCGAGATGCTCGCGGGCATCGTGGCGCGCACGAGCATGTTGCCCTCGTCAATCGTGGGCAGAAACTCGCTGCCGATGATGAAGACATCGGCGACGCTCCACGCGAGCAGAGCCCCTGCAAGCATCAGCGTGAGATAACGGTGGGCGATAGTCCACTTGAGCACGGGCACGTAAATGCCCTTGAAGAATCTGATGATCGGATTCGTGCGCACCTCGCCCGTCTTCAGGCGCAACAACAGCGAGCACAGCATCGGGGCGATGCACAGCGCCATAATCATCGAGCCGATCATCGAGAAGGTGACGGCGTACGCGAGCGGCTTGAA
>JBJMGQ010000248.1:0-8285 GCA_045807845.1 Pyrinomonadaceae bacterium
AGTAATTTTTGATTTCAGATTTGATTTGCGATTTGAGGGCGACGGATGTTGACCGCTACTTTGTCATCCGACGCCCTCCTTCATTGGTCAGCACTCAACCCTTCCGAACGAGATGACGGTCGGAGCGCTCATAGTCTCGCTGCTCGTACTCTCGGCGCCCGTCGTCGCGCTCGCGGCTTACGTCATCCACGCTTCACGACAGCAGAAGTATTCGCGTCTGCCTTTAAGGCTCGTCGGCCGCGTCGCGTCGGTTGAGCGCGCGCTCGCCCCCGAAGGGTTCGTGCTCATCGAGGGCGAGTTGTGGCGCGCGCGCGTGCGCGGCGAGGCATTGATAGAACGCGGCGGCCCGCGCGTCCGCGTGGTCGGCGCGAGCGGCTGCGTGCTGTTGGTCGAGCCGCATGATTGAAGAGTTCGGGGTAAGGAGAAGGAGTAGACTCGGCGCGGCCGTCTTCCAGAAACGCGAGGCCGGTTTTCCTGGAAACATCCGGCGCGCTCTCCTTTGTGGCACGCGAACTGCTTTAGAGTATGTCGGCAAGCACGGAGGAAGTTAAACCGTGACCCCGCCGCCATCACTTCTCTGAGCGTGGCCTGCCGCTACGCCAGCCGCCCGCCGAGCGTCCCTACAAATCCCCTACCTATCAAGAACCTGGCCTCCCGGCCGGGTTCTCTCGCTTTTGGGGCACTTTTTTCCCGCGCCTTCATTTCCCAACGTTTTTCCGCGCCTTTGCGCTGTCAACCCGCGGCGACAGCCTGTCAACCTGAGACTCGTCGTCTGTCTCTCTGCGGGAACAGAGAGATACGCGGCCGCGTCACCTCGACAAAAATTGTCACCCGAGGGGTGACGTTTTACGTCGTTTCGCCCCTCGACATACGACGTTTTGCCGCAGCACTTCACTCAGCTCAGAAAAATTTTCGCACGCGTTCGGCACGCGCCTGTCGAAGCCCGAACGCGGTGACGCGCGGCTCTCGGCTCTGTTAAACTCGCGGCGTGCGGGAGACTGTCTCAACAGACACGGCGTCCAACGCGCGCCGAAGCCGACGGCTCCCGCGCGTGCGCAAGCTCCTGCCGGCACCTTCAGAAATCTTCTGTGCCGTCGCCTCCGCGCTCCTCCTCGTCTTGGCCTTCCCCGACTTCGGCGCGTGGCCGCTCGCTTGGGTCGCGCTCGTCCCCCTTCTCTTCAGTCTCACTCGCAGACCGCGCATCGCTCAATCATTCCTGTCCGGTTGGCTCTTCGGGACGCTCTTCTTCTACGCGTCCTGTTACTGGCTGACCTACCCGATGATTCGTTACGCGGGCATCCCCGCGCCGCTGGCCTATGTGCTGCTGCTGCCGTTGGCCGCGGCGGGCGGATTCTTCCCCGCCCTCTTCGCGCTCGCGCTGGCGCGTCTGTGCGAGCGCCGCGGCGCGGCTGCGCTCCTGCTCGCGCCCTTCGTGTGGGTCGCGTGCGAGTGGGCGAGGCTCGGCGTCATCGGGCAGCTCTGGAACGCCGTCGGCTACTCGCAGTCGTTCCGGCCCGCGCTGATACAGACGGCGCGCTTTGGCGGCGTCTACGCCGTGAGCTTTCTCGTCGTCGCCTTCAACGCCGCGCTCGCCTACACGTTGGTTAAGAGGAGCACGCGCGCAGCGCTCGTCTCGCTCGCCGCGGTTGCGTGCGTGGCGCTTGTGGTCTACGGGGCATGGTTGACGAAAGCACCCGGCGTCGAGCGAGCACCATCGGCACTCGTCGTCGCCGTGCAGCCGAACGTCATCCCCGACTTCTCACGGAGTGAGCAGGAGTATGCGACGCTCCGGCAGAGACACTTCGAGTTGAGCGACGAGGGGCTGCGCGCATTCGACGGAGTTGTTGGAGAGACGCCGCGGGTCGTGGTGTGGCCCGAGTCGCCGATGAACTTCACGCTCGAACGCGACCGGCGCTTTCGAGAAGTGTTGACGCAGTACGTCGGCAGCCGGCGCGTCTCGCTGCTCTTCAATTCGCTTGAGCCGGCGGCGGGCGGGGGCGGCTATAACGCGGCGGTGCTCGTGAACGAAAAAGGTTTGCTCGCGGCGCAGTATGATAAGATTCGCCTGATGCCGTTCGGCGAGTACGTGCCGTTGCCGAGCTGGTTACCCGGCGCAGGGATGTTGAGCGGTGTCGTCGGCGACTTCACGCCGGGCCAGCGCTACACGCTGATTCCGCTGGGCACGTTTGAAGGATCGCCTCGCGCGGGCGCTTTCATCTGTCTTGAGTCGGCGTACCCCGACATCACGCGCCGGCTCACACAAGAGGGCGCGGACGTGCTGATTGAGATGACGAACGACGCCTATCAGGGCGACACGGCGATACTCAGGCAGCACCTCTCGAACGCGGTCTTCCGCGCGGTCGAGACGGGACGCCCGCTCCTGCGCGTCACCAACACGGGAGTGAGCGCGCGCATCGACGAGCGCGGCGCGGTGTCGGACGAGACCGGCCGATTCGTCGAGGCCGTGCGCGCGTGGCCCGTCGCGCGCTCCGGCGGAGAGCAAACTTTTTACGTGAAGTTCGGCGACGCGTTCGCCGTCGCCTGTTCCCTGCTGAGCCTCGCGTCCGTCGCGCTGACGTTCAGGAGGAGAAGAGCAGAGCAGCAGTTTTAGACGGAGAGACTTTGGGAGGTTGAATGTCGAGAGCTTTGCAGTTGAGTGACAGTGAAGACCGGGACTTGCGCATGAGGGCCGATGCCCTGCGCACGCGCGTCGAACAGCTCGGGAGGTTTCTTTGATGTAGCGGCGAAGCGCGAGGAGCTTTTGAAGCTCGAAGCGCAGGCGTCGGAGCCCGACTTCTGGAACGAGCAGGAGGCGGCGCAGAAAGTCCTACAGCAGCGCAGCCGCACGGAGCGCGTCGTCAAGCGGCAGGAGGGGTTCGAGTCGTCGGTGGCCGACGCCGAAGTGCTCTTTGAATTCGCGATAGAAGACGAGGGGAGCGCAAAGGAGCTGCGCGCGCTGATCGAGCGGCTCGAAACCGATGTCTCCGAGGCCGAGACCGAGATGCTGCTCTCGGGTCAGCACGATGCGCTCAACGCCATCTGCTCCATCCAGTCGGGCGCGGGCGGCACCGATGCGCAGGACTGGGCCGAGATGCTTCTGAAGATGTATCTGAAGTGGGCCGAGAAGCGCGGCTACAAGGCCGAGGTCTTGGACATGCAGCCCGGGCAGGAGGCAGGCATCAAGGGCGCAACCTTCCGCGTCGAGGGCGAGTACGCCTACGGCCTGCTCTCGGCCGAGGCCGGCGTCCACCGCCTCGTCCGCATCTCGCCCTTCGGCACGGGCACGCGCGAGACTTCGTTCGCCTCGCTCTTCGTCTCGCCGGAGATTGACGAGAACATCGAGGTCGAGATTAACGAGAAGGATTTGCGCGTTGACACCTACCGCTCGACGGGCGCGGGCGGCCAGCACATCAACACGACCGACTCGGCCGTGCGCATTACGCACCTGCCGACCGGAATCGTCGTCGCGTGCCAGAACCAGCGCTCGCAGCACCAGAACCGCGCGGTGGCGATGCAGGTCTTGCGCTCGCGCCTCTACGAGTTGGAGCTTGAGAAGCGACGGGCCGAGATGTCGGCGCTCGAATCGAGCAAGGCGGACATCTCTTTCGGCTCGCAGATACGCAACTACGTGCTCGCGCCCTATCGCATGGTCAAGGACGCGCGCACCAAGGTCGAGCGCGGCGACGTGGACGCTGTGCTCGGCGGCGACATCGACGACTTCATCAAGGCGTACCTGCTCGCACGCCGCGGGGCGTGACCGGGACGCGCTCAACCTTAGCCGCTCTCGGAGACTGACGATGGCGTTTGAGCACAAACACGAAAGACTCGCGCCGTTCGGCGTCTTCCTGCGGCGGTGGCTCCGCTACATCGGCTTTTCGCTGGTGATGCTCGCGGCGGCGCTCACGCTCGGCATGCTCGGCTACCACTTCATCGCGGAGATGCCGTGGGTGGACTCATTTCTCAACGCCTCGATGATTCTGGGCGGGATGGGGCCGGTCGGTGATTTGGATAAGACGCCGAATCCGCAGGCGGCGAAGCTGTTCGCCGCCTGCTACGCGCTCTTCAGCGGGCTGGTCTTCGTCATCCTGATGGGCATCGTGCTCGCGCCGCTCGCACACAGGATGCTTCACAAGTTTCACCTCGCTGAGGAAGACCTCGGCGGATAATGTTGACAGGGCTTCTGAGTTTCTTTGACGGAGTAGCTATGGCAACTGCACAGATCGAAGCGCGTTTGAAGGCGGGCGGCTCGCAGCCCGCGCGCAACACGCGCCGCAACGAGATCATCGCCATCGCGCTGTTTGCGCTGAGCGCGCTGTTGACGCTCTGCCTCGTCTCCTACAGCCCGAACGACCAGTCGTGGGTCTCGGCCGGCTCGGAGGGGGCGCGCAACTGGACGGGGCGCATCGGGGCCAACGTCGCCGCGGCGCTCTTTCAATCGTTCGGGCTGGCCGCCGCGCTCCTGCCGCTGCTCCTCGTCGCCGCCGCGTGGCGGCGTTTTCGTACGCGACGCATTCACGCGCCGCTCTCGCGCGTCATAGGACTGGCGACGCTCACGCTCGCGGCCTCGTCGCTGCTCGCGCTCTACGTCGCCGAGCCGCTCCTCGACCACAGCTTCAACGCGGGCGGCTTCGTCGGCGTGCTCGTCGCGGAGAGTCTGAAGGGCGTGCTCAACACCGTGGGCGCGACCGTGATGCTCGCCGCCGCCGCCGCCGTCGGGCTCCTGCTCGCCACCAACTTCTCATTCGTCTCCGCCTACGAGCGCACCGCGGCGGCGATTGCAAACCCCTCGGGCACGTTCCGCAAGACCTTCGACCGCTTCCAGGCGTGGCGCGCCGCGCGCCGTGCGGAGGCACTCGCGCGCGCAGAGGCTCGACGTGAAGCACTCGCCGCGCGCGAGGCAGAGGAGCAGGCCGCGACTGAGCTGGCCGCAACCGCTTCTCAAGCTTTGAAGGACGCGGCCGCCTCCTCCTTCAAGCGCGACGCGAAGGCCGAGCCCGGCCCGGCCGCCGCCATCAAACGCAACGCGACGGCCGCCGCAGAGAAGCCCACACGCGAGGACGAGATACGCGCACAGCTCGCGCGGGCCGAGGCCGACCTCGCCTCCATCGTCATCCAGCCCGCGTCCAACTCAGATGCCCACGCGCCGACCCGCAGGCGTGAGCGGGACGACGCGGAAGGCACGGGCACGTCCGCGCGGCGCGTCTCCATCTCGCCCGCCGACGACGATGCGGCCGAGCCCGCACCTCGCCGGACTTCGCGCCCCACCGTGCCCGACGTTTCCGAGATGCTCTCTACCGCGGCCGTCGTGCGGACTGAGCCGAAGGAGGACGAGGACTTACCCTTCGAGCGCAACCCGCCGAAGGAGTTGGACGCCGCCGCGACGCGCCGCGCGAAGGTCAAGACCGTCACGTCGCTGCTCAGCTACGTCCAACCCCCGATGGATTTTCTCAACCCCGCGCCCCCGCGCCGCGAGCAGGCCGACGAGGAGCTTCTACAGATCGCGCAACGCGTCGCGGAGAAGTGCAAGGAGTTCAACGTCACGGGCCAGATCAAACACATCTGCCCCGGCCCCGTCGTCACCACCTACGAGTTCAAGCCCGACCCCGGCGTCAAGTACTCGCGCGTCACGGGTCTGGTTGACGACCTCTGCATCGCGCTCGAAGCCGAGTCCATCCGCATCGACCGCCTGCCCGGCAAGCCGCACGTCGGCATCGAGGTGCCGAACCCCGAGCGCGAAACCATCTTCATGCGCGAGGTCTTAGAGTCGCGCCAGTTCCGCGAGTCGGAATCCAAGCTCACGCTCGCACTGGGCAAGACCATCGACGGCATCAACTACGTCGCAGACCTGACGCGCATGCCGCACCTGCTCATCGCGGGCGCGACCGGCACCGGCAAGTCGGTCTGCCTCAACTCGCTCGTCGTCTCGATTCTCTATAAGGCGCGACCCGACGAAGTGAAGTTCATCATGATCGACCCGAAGCGGCTTGAGCTGGGTCTCTACGCGGACATCCCGCACCTCGCGACGCCCATCATCACCGAGCCGAAGAAGGCCGCCAGTGCTCTGAAGTGGGCCGTCGGAGAGATGGAACGGCGCTACAAGCAACTCGCCGCATGGGGCGTGCGCAACATCGACGGCTACAACACAGAGGTCGAGCGGCGCAACAACGTGCTCGACTTCGACGAAGAGGGCAATCCGCACAAGACGCTGCCCTACATCGTCATCATCATCGACGAGCTGGCCGACCTGATGATGACCTGCGGCGCCGACGTGGAAGAGGCCATCACGCGCCTCGCACAGATGGCGCGCGCTGTCGGCATCCACCTCGTCCTCGCCACGCAGCGCCCGAGCGTCGATGTCATCACGGGTTTGATTAAAGCGAACTTCCCTTCGCGCATCGCCTTCCGCGTCTCGCAGAAGGTTGACTCGCGCACCATCATCGACGCCAACGGCGCCGAGCAGTTGTTGGGACGCGGCGACATGCTCTTCCTTCCACCCGGCACCTCGCGCCTGCTGCGCGTCCACGGCGCGTTCCTCGATGAGAACGAGGTCGCCAAGATTGTCGCGCACATCAAGACGCAGGGCGGCGCGCCCGTCTATGACGAGACCATCACGCAGTCCGAAGAGGACGCGGCGGAAGGCTCCGGCGGCTCGGGCGAGCGCGACGAGTTGTTCGAGCAGGCGCTCCGCATCTGCTGCGAGATGAAGCGCGCTTCGACCTCCGTCTTGCAGCGCCGCCTGCGCATCGGCTACGGACGCGCCGCAGCCATGCTCGACGGCCTTGAGCGCGAAGGCTTCATCGGCCAAGCCGACGGCGCGCGCCCGCGCCCCGTCCTCGCCCGCGCCTTCGAGACGGTCGGCCACTGGGACGACTTGCAGCAGAACAGCGCGGAGGAGATTTGATGGAAGTCAGAAGGATGAACGCTGAAGGATGAACTGTAAGACAGATTTTTCAGTTCATCCTTCCGCGTTCCTACTTCTGACTTCCACTTCGCGCCGCTCATTTTTGTTAATTTTTCCTCTGACCTCGCGGGCTTTTTTTAAGGACAAGCTTTCGACAACTTTTCCACAGTTTCTGTGGAAAACCCTGTGAATAAGTCGCGTTTTAAGGTTACAAGTTCCTGACAAATTTAGACTTCTAGCATTTTGCACAAAAACGCGGCAGACTTCACAAAGCCTTTGCACGAACGGGCGCTCGCACGGTGTCAACCCTCCTCCGGAAGTCTCTCGGGCGTATCATCCTGTGCTGCCTGACGGCCGCCGCGCTCCCCTCCTGCGTCAAATTGCCACGCCGCGCCCACGCGAGCGACTCCCAACCAACACAAGCGCAACAGACGCAGCAAGACCCGCCGCCTCTCTCCATCAACGAAGCCTCGCCTCAAGAGTTGGAGAGACTTCCCGGCATCGGCCCCGTGCTCGCCGCACGCATCGTCGAGCATCGCGAGCGTTACGGGCTCTTCCGGCGCACCGAACACCTTCTGCTCGTGCGCGGCATCAGCGAGCGCCGCTTCCTGCAACTGCGCCCTTACATCACCGCCGAGTTGAAGACGCCTTGAACGAGCTTAGAGAGCTTCGCCACGCCGCGCGCGAAATCTTCGAAGAGGCGCTCCGCGCTTCGGACGCGCGCGGCGCAGTACTCCGCGCAATCGAGTGCGACGGCGCAACGCTTCGCATCGGTGACGCTCGCTTCGAGCTGCGCGGCGAAGCGTCTAAGGTCTACTCCGTCGCTCTCGGTAAAGCTGCGGCGGCGATGGCCTCTGCGCTGGACGAGCTGCTCGGCAAAGCACTCGACGGCGGTGTGCTCTCTGCCCCTCGTTCCGACTTCAAACTGTCAGAGCGCTGGCGCGTCTTCGCGGGCGGGCACCCGTTGCCGAATGAGGCGAGCATCGAAGCAGCGCGCGCCGCGTTCGAGCTTCTAAGCGAGGCCGACGATGAGAGTGCGCTCGTCGTCTTCCTCGTCTCCGGCGGCGGGTCGGCGATGTTGGAGTGGCCTCGCGACGCGCGCCTGACGCTCGAAGAGCTGCGCGAGGCGAACCGCGTGCTCGTCTCGTGCGGCGCCCCCATCGACGAGGTGAACGCGGTGCGGCGCGCGCTCTCGGCCGTGAAGGGCGGCGGCCTCGCCTCGCTTGCTCCGCGCGCGGCACAGGCCACGCTCGTCGTCTCGGACGTGGCCTCTGGCCGCGCCTACGACGTGGCCTCCGGCCCGACCCTTGCGGCCCCGCCCGACGCTCCTCGCCTCATCGAAATCATCAAACGCTACGGGCTGACTTCCAAACTTCCATCAACT
>JBJMGQ010000249.1:0-5043 GCA_045807845.1 Pyrinomonadaceae bacterium
CCTCCGGTTGACGTAGGTGAAGACGAAGTCTTTGTCGAGGGAGTAGAACGCGTCGCCGATGCTCTCCAGAATCTCGCTCGTCCGGCGGTGCGACTCGGCCAGCTCCGCCTCGGCACGCCTCCTCTCCTCCGTCACGGCCGCCAGCACCATCATCGGCACCGAGATCGCGATGAGGAATAGTTGCAGCCCGACGATATCCTCCGCGGGAGAGCGGGAATTGAAAGGCCCCCTCCCGCCCATCGCATATGAGACCGAGATGAGCAGAACCGCGAGCAGTGACGTGCTCACGCCGCCGGCGCCGAACCGCAGCGCCGCCCAGATCAGGAAGGGCAGCGGCGCGTAGAGTCTGGCAGGCACGAAACTCGGCCCGAACGAGGACTCGGAGTATGCGAACGCGTAAGCCGCGCCCAGCCCGAGGGCGAGGAGTACCCCCTCGGCGATGCGCCGGGGCGAGGCCGCGCGCAGCCAGTTGCGCCCGTTTGCCGCCCACATGACGATGGCCGGAACCAGCGTGATGACCGTCAGGACGTTCGACAGGAAGCGCGCCCGCCAGACCAGCGAGTAATCGTCGCCCCACTTCGTCATGACGACGGTGGCGGCGTCCGCGAACGTGGTCAGGAACGGGGCGGCGAAGACGGCGAAGACGAAGAAGATCACCAGGTCACGCATGCGGCCGAAGCGGGGGGGGCCGCCGCACAGGCGGCGCACGAAGTAGGCGCCGAGCGCCGCCTCGCCCGCGTTCGTCAGGAAGAGGAAGAGCATGGTGGGGAGTGGGACGGCCGTCTGTGACTGGATGAGGATGTGTGCGGGGAGTGTGGCGAGCAGGTACACCCACCAACGCCGGGGCGGGGCGAGCAGGAGGGCGGCCATCAGAATCGAGTTCGGGGGCCAGACGATGGAGGTGGGGATGGACGGGAACCTGACGGCGAAACCCACCTCTGACCCGACGTAGTAAGAGGCCGCGACCAGAAGGGCGGCCAGCGCCGTTGCGGTCAGACTCTTGACGCGCGCGTCCACGCGGGGGGGCTGTAGCCCATCTCTTCCCACCCTACTGATTGATGAACGCATCGTGGTCTCTCCTTAAGAGTCCCACCGGTTTTTGAGGCTTGCGGATCAGAATTAGTGAGGGCGCTCTGAACTTGGGTGAAAGGTCTCGGGGTGGAGTAGGTGCGCCCGCCTTGATGCGCCGAAGGAACGATTGCCAGGGTATACTAACACCACTCCCGGGCCGTAGACAGGAATTTACGCGAATACACGGCGCCGTCCCGCCTACTCTTTCTGCGCGGGGTCGTGTACGTACTTCACCTGACCCCACTACACAATCAACCTGATACACAGTAAGTGCCTTCCCGGCTATCCTTCCGACGTGACGCGAGAGCCTTGTCCGCCCCCTTACTGCGGGTCGAGGTATGCCTACTAAGAACGCGTCATAGCACCAAGCCGCCTGCTCACATTCGACCGCCGGCGAAATTCGTGCTCACAAAGCCTTCGACCTGAATGCCCCCAGGCAACGAGGACTCCTCTTAGCTGGCGATCTGGTGAGGCAGGGGAAATGGACAAGTCATACGGCATGATCGGTCTGAGCCAAGCGCTTAAATACGTCCAGTTCAAGGCCGAGCAGGTCGCGCCCACTGACTCGGTTGTGCTCATCCTCGGCGAGACGGGCACCGGCAAAGAGCACCTCGCCCGCGCCATCCACGCGGCGAGCGCGCGTCAAAACCGCCCGCTCGTGAAGATCGACTGCGCAGCCCTGCCGCCGCACCTCACCGAGTCGGAACTCTTCGGCCACGAGCGCGGGGCCTTCGCCGACGCGCGGGCGCGTAAAGTCGGCCGCTTCGAGCTGGCCCATCGGGGGACACTCTTTCTCGACGAGGTCGGGGAACTGCCGCGCGACCTCCAGCCCAGGCTGCTGCGGGTTCTGGAGGCCGGGGAGTTTGAGCGCCTCGGCGGCACGCGCACCCTCAAGGTTGATGTCCGGGTCATCGCGGCGACCAGCCGCGACCTCAAGCGTGAAGTGGAGCGTGGCCGCTTCCGCGCAGACCTCTGGCATCGGCTGAGCGTCTACCCCATCACGGTTCCGCCTCTCAGACGGCGCAAAGACGACATCCCGCTCCTGGTTGACTTCTTCGTCAACCAGTTCAACCGGAAGGTCGGTAAAGCTATCCGGTCGGTGCCGCCGGACGCGATGAGGGCGTTGCGGGACTACGCGTGGCCGGGCAACGTCCGGGAGTTGGCTGGCGTCATCGAGCGCGCGGTGTTTGTCACTCAGGGTGCCGAGATGCGTCTGGCGAACCGACTCGGCGCGGCCCCGGCGGGAGCGGATCACCCGGCACCCGAAGAGCCCTGACAGGGATAGAGCGGGAGTACGCCCGGAAGGTTCTTGAGGTAAAAGAATGACATATTGAGCCGCCCACCGTTCAGACATCAACGCCTGCACCCTCTTCGGAAGTAAAATCCAAGCAACCCCCACGCTCCGTACACCCATCTTCAGAAAGTGCCAAGCGCCTCGCGGCAGATGCCGGACTGAGTGAGAACCCCGCGCCCCGGCCGATGGGCTGCGTCGCCGAAAAAACTTGTGCCGCCGCCGTCGCGGTGATATAAGGCGCGGCCGATATACGTCCAGGGACTTGCTCTTCAGATAGGCCGGCGCGGGATTATCTCGTGAAAGGGGGCGGTACGCTTGTGTAAAGACGCGTGGCGCCCTGCCCCTTCAGAAATCGAGGGGCCTAGAGAGGAAAGTTCCGGCGTTTAGGCATTTAACCGTGTGTTAATGGCGCGTCCATGATCGGCTGTGCAGGATGGCAACGGGGTATAAAATCATTCAAACGAGCGACCACGGTTGCGAGAAGTGCAACGACAAAGACCGAAGAGGCGGTATCCTCGATCAAGTCGGGGAGCCGGAACGTCGCACTTACTTGGAGGGTCAGGCGTTAGAGACGGAGGCGCACTTCACCTGTAAGTCCTGCGGGTCTGGGTGGGTCAACTATACAGAAGAGGGTCTCGGCGGTTACGGGAGCTTCTGGATTCCCGAGTAGAAGGTAACGCACCCCGAAAGTTCAAGCTCACCTCTCATTCCTCAACGCCAGATACATCAGCCCGCTAACCTGTCAATAATGACAGTGTTATCACTCACCCCCCTGTAAGTAGCATTACACCCGAGAGACCATTCGGCACGAACGTTTTCCCGCGTCGCTCATTGAGCGACGCGGGAATCGGTGGAGTGTGATTTCGAGACCAGCAACAGAGAAGGAGCATCAGCATGGAAGTTAAGCCGAAGGCGATGGCAATGCCGGGCGATACCTCGACTCTGCCGCAAGGCAAGTACGGCCCCATCTTCCCGAAGTCCCCCGCCTGTCACGGGTTTACGATCATCGCGAAGATCATCCCCGGCCGCGAGCCGGTCTTTCACGAGTACGCGCAGAACATCGAGAAGGCCATCGATGCCATGCCCAACTACCTCGCCCCGCTCAAGCTGCACTACCTGCGCTGGGTGCTCTTCCCCATCGGCGGCGTGACCTACTTCATGTACCAGGGAATCTTCGACACCGACTTCGACAAGTACACCGAGGACGCGGTGGCGCTCTTCATGAGCCTCGGCGTGAACACCGTCTTCGAGAACCTCGAAGGCTTCCCCGAGGACTGGAAGACCAACCCCGAGGCGTTCGTTAGGTTCGTCCGAGAGCACCAGTGCCCGAGCTTCCTCGAATACGGCGAGTACCCGTTCTATTCCGCCGACGAGGTCAAGAGGGCCCTTCAACTCAAGGGCGCTTTCACCGCGATGCTCGACCAGTTGCAGTGAAGAGGAGAGCAAGCCATGAGCGAGACGAAGGTCGCCCGGACGTACAACCAGCATCACATCGCGCGCAAATACAGGCCCGGCCGGCGGCGCGTGAGCATCTACGTCGCGTGGAGTTACCCGGCCGAGGCCGGGAGAAATCCGGCCGAGCTGGACAACCGCTTCTCGACGATGACCGAGGTCAGGCGCGTGGCGTGGCCCGCGTACGAGAAGCCCGAGTGGGCCGACCCGATGCAGTTCCAGCAGGGGATAGCCGGTTCGCTGGAGCTATTCTTCTGGGCCTTCGCACCCTTCCAGCAGTTCGTCGGCGAGATGACGGGCGAGCCCGTCCCGGTCTTCCAGCGGATAGACCAGGCCGGTTTCAAGCTCCCGCTCGACGAGCGCGTGCTCGCCGACACGGACACGCTGCTCGTCTTCGGGCTCGACCATAACGTCACGGGGCAGTTGGCCGCGCCGGGGGAGGTGGAGGCGCTGCGACAATTCCTCGCGCGCGAGGGGACGTGCCTCATCCTCGGCCCGCACCACGACGTAGGAGTCTCGGAAGACCCGCAAGTGCGGAACATGGAGTATGGGCACCACGGCGACGCGCTCGTGCCGCGCCGGCAGCGCTTCGGCCTCTACACGAGGTCTTTGATGAAGGAGCTTGGGATACCCGTTGAGAACCGCCACGGCCTGCGCCCGCTGCGCGACCCGTTGACGAAGAAGCTCGCGCCGCTCTCCATCGACAGAGACCTCGACACCAAAGGCTGGCTGAAGGGCGTCACGACCTTCAACTTCCACATGCACCTCCCGCACTACGCGGTCACGGACGACTCGGGGGCGGTTCGCGTCCTGGCGCGACAGCCGATAGACACGTCCAAGCCGCACCCGTTCACGGAGGCGGGGAACACCGAGTTCAACATGTGCCTCTGGATGCCCCCCGAGGGCGGGCGCGCCGGCGACGTGCTCTTCGCGGACTCGACCATCTTCAGCACACTCTTCGGCGCCGACGAGAGCCTGCACAACTTTTGGAGAAACATCGCCACGGCGAAGTGAGGCCGCGTTCTCGAACCTGAAACCCGTAACGGGAGAGGGGAGCGTACGTGCTGGAGCTTGAAGACATTCAGAGCGGAGTCCTGCGACCGCGGCCCACGCCTTACGTCGCCACGTACATCGCGTTCCGCATCGACGACCGCAAAGCAGGGCGGGAGTTGATGCGCCGTGTCGCGCGCGTGGTGACTTCCGCCGCCAACCCGACGAGCCCGCTC
>JBJMGQ010000250.1:0-8413 GCA_045807845.1 Pyrinomonadaceae bacterium
GAATATGACCGCGGTCTTCAGGAAGAAGGTCGAGCGGCGTCGTCTACGATGCGGCTCAATAAGTTTGTGAAGCGCGGGTCTGAGCGGAGGTTGTCGAAGCGCGGGTCTAGTTCGAGAAGGACGAGCAGGCTGAAACGCTCCCGGTAGGGAGCCTGTTCGCGAGCAAGATCCTCATGCCCGCGCTCCGCTGCTAACACCTGCCAGAGTTCGTGCCACCGAAACAAAATGAGCATCTGAAGAAATAAGAGGAGCTAATCTACAACTCTGCCTGCTGAACAGTCACAAATGCCCCCATACAGGCGCAGAGTCCGATAACCAACTTACGTTCCATAGTATCTCAGGCACTTTAAGGTGACAGCGTACCAGCGGGGTGGCGGTGCGGATAAAAAATGACAAATTAGTTAAGTCCTTAACAATCAAAATTAGTAACGAGGGTTGATGCGTAACGCGGGAAGCTTTTCGGAGTTACCGGAAGCAATGGCGGACAAACGTGAGCACCATTATCTCGATAGGATGAGGCACCACAGCCGCCGCTACCGGGAGTTTCACCGGCCGTCGGTCGAGCTGGTCGTGAACCTCTTCTACACCTACGACGTGATCTACACACGTCTGGCGCGGGCGGTGGAGCGCGAGCGACTCTCGAACACGTCGTTCAATGTCCTGATGGTACTCAGCCGCTGCGGCGAAGGTGGCTGCCCGATGCACGAGTTGGGCGAACTTCTGTTCGTGAGCCGCGCCAACATCACGGGTCTGGTCGGCTGTCTCGAACAGCGGGGACTTGTCGAGCGCGTCCCGAGCGCGGAGGATCGCCGCGTGCGGCTCGTGCGCCTGACCGAGGCGGGCGCAGGGCTGCTCGAAGAGATACTGCCGCGCCACTATGGCGAGGTGCGGGCGACGCTCCGGGGGCTGAGCGTGAGGGAAAAGTCGGACTTGAGCAGGCTGCTGACAAAGCTGCGGCATGTCGTGCAGGGCTCCTAGAGGGCCGCGGGCGATGAAATTTAAAGCGAGCGTGGGGAAGGTTTCGAGGGGCGTTCTATTTATCGTTTGCTACGTCGCCCTTCTGATGCTGTGTGCGGCGCATCAGGCCGGTACGGGGCAGGGCAACACAGGCCAGACGGGGACGGGCGGCACGGCCAGCCAAACAGATCAGACAGGCGGTGCGGGCCGGACGAACCAGACTGGCGACGCTTCGCGCGGTCAGACCCAAACGACGCCGGGCGACTCACATGCAACCGGCGCGCAGACGGGGACGCCGCGCGGCTCGACGGTGGGCGGGATGCCCGGTGCGTCGCAGACGAGTCCTGTGGGCGGGGCCGCGGGCCGGTCGCAACTTCCCGGCGCGGCGCGCGTGACGCAGGGGCCGTCGGCGCTCAGCCTAGAGCAGGCGATCCAGTTCGCGGTCGAGAACAATCTGGAGACGCTTCTGGCGCGCGAGCGCGAGCGCGAGGCAGAGGGGTTGCGGACGCAGTCGCGGGCGGGGCTTTTGCCGAACGTCTCGGGCACGGCTTATCAGGCAAACATCACGGAGAACCTCGCCGCCCTCGGTTTCCAGCCCGGCACGTTCCCCGGCATCACCCGTACCTTCATCGGCCCCTTCAACAACTTCGACGCGCGCGCGCGCCTCGTCCAGTCGATCTTCAGCCTGAGCGCCATACGCAACTATCAGGCGGGCAAGGCGGGCGTGCGCGTGGCCATGTTGCAGGAGAGCCTCGCGCGCGAGCAGGTGGCGACCTTTACCGCGCTCACCTACCTCGAAGCGCTGCGCGCGGGGCGCGAGACGGAGGCTGCACAGGCTGACTTGGAACTCGCGCAGACTCTTCTCACGCTGGCGCGGGATCAGCGCAACGCGGGGGTGGCGACCGGCGTGGACGTGACGCGTGCCGAGACTCGGGTCGCGCAGGAGCGCGTGCGTCTGTTACAGGCGCAGACCGCCTCCGAGCAGGCGCTCCTGAATCTGCAACGCGTGGTCGGGCTCCCGCTCGGCTCGGCGCTCACGCTCACAGACCCTTTGCGCTTTACGAGCGACCCTCTGCCTTCCATCGAGACTGCGGTCGCGGAGGCGGGGCAGACGCGGCCAGAGGTTCGCATCGCGGAAGCGCAGGCCGGTCTCGCGGGATTGGAGAGGCGTGCCGCGCAGGCGGAGCTGTTGCCATCGGTTGATTTCGTCGGCGACTACGGCGCGAGCGGCATCACGCCGACCAACACGGCGCTGCCGACACGTCGCGTCGCCGTGCAGTTGAACGTGCCCGTCTTCAACGGCGGGCTGACGCGGGGCCGCATAGAGGTCGCATCGAGCCGCGAGCGTCAGGCAGAGCTTGAGTTGGGGAGCGTGCGCGGGCAGGTCGAGGAGGATGTGCGGCTCTCTTTCTCCGCTTTGAGGACGACCGCAGAGCAGGTGGCCGCGGCGGGCCAGGCCGTCACGCTCGCGCAGCGCGAGTTAGAGATGGCGCGCGACCGCTTCCGCGCGGGCGTCGGCGATAACGTCGAGGTCATCACCGCACAGACGGCGCTCTCGAACGCGCGCAGCTCCGAGGTCACGGCGCTTGCGCAGTACAACGCGGCACGCCTGAACCTCGCCGCCGCGCTCGGCCGTGCAGAGCAGTTCAGGTGGTGAGGAGTCGTTTATCCGTGAGCGCGGTAGTGTCGTGCGTGACAGGAGCAGAGTCAGGTCGGAAGAGAGGGGCGGTTATGTCGAGGGCGACGAAAGAGCCGGAGATCGAGGAGAGGGAAGAGGGCGGACGGGCAGCGGGCGGCGCGGCGGCGGAAGAGGAGTTTGCGGACGCGGACGCGCAGGCCGGGCCGGACATCCCCGAAGAGGCCGGGGCCGGAGAGTTGAAGAAGAGGCCGCTCTACAGGCGGCCCGCCTTCTTGATCGTCGCGGCGCTGGTGCTCGTCCTGGCGCTTGTCTTCGGCCTGCGCTACTGGAGCTATGCGCGCGCGCACGAGACTACGGACGACGCCTTCATAGACGGCCGCATCGTGCAGGTGAGCCCGAAGGTCTCGGGCTACGTCGTCAAGCTCCACGTCAAAGAGAATCAGGAGGTGAAGGAGGGCGACCTCATCGCGGAGCTGGACGCACGCGACTTCGAGTCGAGGCTCGAAGCGGCGCGCGCCGCTCTCGCTGCGGGCGCGGCCCGGCAGAGAGAGGCGCAGGCAGGCGTCGCGCTCACGCGCGCGACCTCAAACGCAGGTGTGCAGCAGGCTTCGTCGGTCGTGCGGCAGGCGCGCACGGGTGTCGAGACGGCACGCGCGGCGGCAGCCGCCGAGCGGAGCAGGATAGGGCAGGCGAGCGCGGGCGTAGCGACCGCACAGGCGAACGCCGCGCAGACGCAGGCGCAGGTCGCGGCGGCAGAGGCCGAGGCCACCCGCGCAAACGCGGACGTACAGCGATACCAAGAACTCTTCGCCAAGGATGAGGTTTCGCGCCAGCGACTCGAACAGGCTTTGGCGACCGCGCAGACGGCGACCGCTAACCTCGAAGCGGCGCGCCGCCGCGTGGCCGCAGCCGAAGCGCAGATCGCGGAGGCACGTTCGGCCGAGGCGACCGCCTCGGAGAACGCGCGCCGCGTGGCGACACAGATCGGCGGCGCGCAGGCAGGGGTTGGAGAGGCTTTGGGTCGGCTGGCGCAAGCTGGCACGGGGCCGCAGCAAGTGGCCGTCAGCCAAGCGCAGGCCGAGACCGCGGGCGCGACCATCGAGCAACTCCGCGCGGCCGTCGAGCAGGCCGAGCTTGAACTCTCTTATACGAAGATTTACGCGCCCGAGTCGGGGCGCATCACGCGCAAGGCGGTCGAGGAGGGCGCGCTCGTCCAGCCGGGGCAGCCGTTGTTGGCGGTCGTCTCGGGAGAGGTCTGGGTGACGGCCAACTTCAAGGAGACGCAGTTGGGTGAACTCAGGCCGGGCCAAGCGGTCGAGATCACGGTTGATGCCTATCCGGGCCGGGTCTTCAAAGCGCACGTTGAGAGCATACAGGCCGGGACGGGCGCGCGCTTCAGCATGATCCCACCGGAGAATGCGACGGGCAACTATGTCAAAGTCGTGCAGCGCGTCCCGGTCAAAATCATCTTTGACGAGCCGCCCGACCAGCAACGCATGCTCGCGCCGGGGATGTCCGTGACGCCGGAGGTCAAGATCGGATGAGCGCGACGCGCGCGCAAGGCGATTGGTCGAAGCTGCCGGGACGCGGGCGGCAGAAGGGCACGGCTACGCCCTCGCCGCAGCAGCAGTGGCGGCCAAGCGTCAACCCGTGGATCGTCGCCGCGTCGGTGATGCTCGCGACCTTCATGGAGGTCTTGGACACCTCGGTCGCCAACGTCGCGCTGCCGCACATCTCCGGGAACCTGTCGGCCACGACCGAGGAGTCCACATGGGTTCTGACGAGCTACCTCGTTTCGAACGCCATCATCCTGCCTGCGACCAACTGGCTCTCACGCTACTTCGGCCGCAAGCGCTTCCTCATCACCTGCATCGTCATCTTCACGCTCGCCTCTGCGCTGTGCGGGGCGGCGACGAGCCTCAGCATGCTCATCTTTGCGCGCGTGCTTCAGGGTGCGGGCGGAGGTGCCTTGCAGCCCATCGCGCAGTCGGTGCTGCTGGAGAGCTTTCCGCCCGAGAGGCGCGGGCAGGCGATGGCCGTCTTCGGGCTCGGCATCGTCGTCGCGCCGATCATCGGGCCGACCCTCGGCGGGTGGATCACAGATAACTACTCGTGGCGATGGATTTTTTACATCAACGTGCCCGTCGGCGCGCTGGCAATCTTCATGTCCAGAACGTTCGTCGAAGACCCACCCTACATCCGCGAGCAGAGGCCGGGGCGCATCGACTACGTCGGCTTCGGGCTGATGGCGCTGGGGCTCGCCGCGCTTCAACTCGTTCTCGACAAGGGGCAGGAGGAGGACTGGTTCCAATCCCCCTTCATTGTGTGGACGACCGTTCTCTCCGTCGCAGCGATCATCGCCTTCGTCATCTGGGAGTTGCGCTCGGACGAGCCCATCGTCAACCTGCGCATCCTGAAGAATCGCAACTTCGCGGTCGGCACGCTGCTGATAACGGCGATGGGCATCGTGCTCTACGGCTCAATCGCGCTGCTGCCGCTCTTCCTTCAGACCTTGATGGGTTACCCGGCGACGGCGAGCGGGATGGCGGTGAGCCCGCGCGGCTTCGGCTCGATCCTCTCGATGCTCATCGTGGGACGGTTAGTCGGTCGTGTGGACGGGCGCTACCTCATCATGTTCGGCTTCTCGGTGCTCGCCTTCTCGACCTACATGCTGGCGGGACTCAACCTTGAGATCGCGATGAGCAACGTGGTGTGGCCCAACATCATCAGCGGGTGCGCGATGGGCTTTATCTTCGTGCCCTTAACGACGATGGCGATGGGGACGCTCCCGAACGAGCAGGTCGGCAACGCCTCGGGCGTCTATAACCTGATGCGGAATACGGGCGGCTCCATCGGCATCGCCGCCATGACGACGCTGCTGGCGCGCGGCGCGCAGACGCATCAGGCCGCCATCTCGACGCACCTCACACCGTACGACCCGGCGTTCCAACAGCGCTTACAGCAGATTATGGGCGCTGTGGGTTTGAGGGGAGGGGGCGGGGCGGCCGCGGCGCAGCAGGCGCTCGTCTCCGTTTACGGGGTCGTGCTCAGGCAGTCGATGCTAATGTCTTTCATCGACAACTTTCGTCTGCTCGCCGGCCTGAGTCTGCTGTGCGTCCCGGCAGCGCTGCTCTTCAAGCGCGTCAGGTCGCGTGGTGGGCCGTCGGTCGCGGCGCATTAAAGAGGAGGATGATGCGAACGCTGTTTGTGTGAGAAGTCGGAGGGGCTTTATGGAGTCGCGGACGACGGTAACTATCGCGCGGCGAATGGGGAGCGGCGGCGCTTATGTCGGTCGCCGTATCGCCGAGCAGCTCGGGCTCAGATATGTGGACAGGGAAGTTCTGCACCTCGCGGCGGAGACGCTGGGCGTCGAGGCTTCGGCGCTTGAGTCTAGCCGCGAGCGCGTCTCGACCTTCTGGGAGAGTTTCTTCGGCGGCCTCACCTTCGGTGCGCCTGAAGGGCCTTACGCGCCGCCCCCCGTCCGCGTCCCTTCTGACAAGGCGCTCTTCAAGTGCCAGACCGGGATACTGCGCGAGATAGCCGCGCGCGAGGACTGCTGTATCGTCGGCTACGGCGCGGCCTACGTGCTCCCGCGACACGCGCGTATGGTCAACTTCTTCTTTCACGCCCCGCTCCATTTCCGCGTCCGACGCGTGATGGAGATTTACGGGATCGCCGAACAGGAGAACGCGCGCCGCATGGTCGAGGATTCCGACCGCTTGCGCGCGCACTACTTCCGCGAAATGACCGGGAAAGATTGGGCGTGCGCAGACAACTATCACCTCTCGGTGGACACGAGCATGTCGCCCCTGCCCGAGCTGGCCGAGGGACTCGTCCGCTTCATTGAGCGGAGGCTCGGCGCGAGCCAGAAGGGGTAGAGGCGCCGCGTGAGTTCTTATACTCATCCGTTTCATTCTGTGCTGTGCAAAGATTTTCCTTGCACGAGGATTGGCTTTACGCGCTGTTTGACAGTGACGCCAAGTTAGGCAGAGATTGAATTGTGCGACATAATAATTGTTATCGGTCGCTGAGGAGTCACGACTTACGGATGATAGAAAAAGTTGATGAGCAAATGGTTTCTTTGGCATTGAGGGCAATCGAACGGATAAGGACGAACTCCGAATTGAAGGAGTTGTGGGACGAGTCAGAAAATCCTGACCCATGGTACGCGGCTGTCACCGATCTTGAAGCGAGGGTTAAACAGTAGGCTCAAGATTCCTGTCGGGGCTGTCCATAATTTAGACTTTCTGCTCAGCCTTGATAAGAAGGCGCCTATTTAGCAGTTTCTGAAGTACCCAGTTCCCTCATAACACGCGTAATGATGTCGCGGAGTTCCCACACGGCGGCCTCTTCCAGCCCTTCGCATTCCCCTGCGGAAGCTGGCTTGATCTCGCCTTTGTGGTAAAGGCTGTATTCGCCGCTAATGGGATCGATGATGTAGTAAGGGGGCGGCCAGGCCTCCTCACCGTCTCTGAACGGGTCACGCCCGACTATCGGGCACATGCCAACCTTCAGCACATCATCATACATCCCCACATGAAACAGAAAGTCGCCTGAGCCTATCGGCGGGAGTAGAGGCTCGTCGCTGACTGCTCGGTAAATGCCGACCGAGGCGTCGTCGTAGACGCGCCCGTACGCGTATCTTCCATCAGGCAGGCTGATTTGAAAGACATCCCCAAGGGACGGCTTAATCTTTTTACTCGGTTTCTTGCTCATCTTCTGAAATGAAGGACTCCAAACTGCTGTTCGGAGGCCCTCATATACCTTTCGCGGTTCGGATTGTTCAGGCTGGTTTCGTTGCAAAGATTGGTTTGGGTCAAGGGCGGCCATGAAGCGCTCCATCTCTATGCGGCTACTTTGAACAGGCTCGCGACGAACTTTGCCTGCCCCAGCGAATCTCTTCCGTCTATTCTCTTGATCTGACCCTTCCTCATCATGTGTGCAGCTTCAATGCCTTCGATTGTCCGCTCGGCGGTGTGGAATGAGCGAAAGCACTGCATCGCCCGCCATCTCCTCCTGATGAATCTGTGGTCTTGCTCAATAATGTTATTGAGATACTTCACGCGCCTGAGCTTGCAATCCGAGGGCAGGACTTTCTCTTTCACTGAAGTCGCAAATGCCTCCGGGTAAGAGGCATGCTTGTCCGTGCCGACGGTGAACGGCAGGCGGCGGTGGTCAGCTCTCATCATCTTCTTAAAGAACCGTTTTGCTGCGGAAGCATCACGCTTCGCGCTGAGCATGAACTCGATTGGGCATCCCACGGAATCGACTGCTCTATAAAGATATTTCCACTCCACACCGACCTTAACGTACGTCTCATCGATGCGATAAGACGTGCCGCTCATCTTCAGGTGCGGGCGCATCCGCTTATTGATCTCAGGGGCGTAGCGCTGTACCCACCTGAAAATCGTCACATGATCTACAGTCAGCCCGCGCTCGCGCATCATCTCCTCTAGGTCACGGTAGCTCAGGGAGTAGCGGCAATATCACCTGACACATAAAAGGATTACGTCCGGCGCGTAGTAGCGCCATTTGAAGGGCGAAGTGGTACGCTTCATCTATTGACCTGATAAAACTTTCTGGAAGAGCGTGAGGGGCGGATTATAACCGAGAAGCAGTTCTCGCAACAGAACCGTTGGGCTACCGCAGCGGCTCTCCGGGATGAATCCCCAACGTAAGGAGGTCACTACCCAACACACTTTAGAAAAATATCTGTTGACGTTCCGTGAAATGTATGTATACTGCCGGTCTTGATTAGGATAAAAAGCACAATCTCCTGTGCTTCACATTTTCCACCGTAGTTCCCGAATGGGGGAA
>JBJMGQ010000251.1:0-15291 GCA_045807845.1 Pyrinomonadaceae bacterium
TCATCAATCTCTTCAACGAACGAGGAGAGGGCGACGGCCGTCCCCTGCGTCGCCGAGATGAAGTCCGAGCTGTGGCGCGCGGAGCGTCGCGCCACTTCCAACGCGACCTCGAAGACGCGCCGCAAAAGCTCCGCGTCCCCCACCGCGCGCGCGACCTCCGGCCCGCGTCGATAAGTCTCCAACGCGAACGAGGTCGAGAGCGACAACTGCCGCCCGCACACCTGCAACAGCAACAGCCTCGCCCCGCGCGGCACCTCCGCCAACTCGCCGACGCCCGCCGTGATGAACGCTGTGCCCGTCTCCGCATCGGCCATCAACAGGCGCCGCCCCAACTCGCCCCACGCACGCAGCTCCTCCGCGTCGAGCACACGCGCCGCCTCTGGCACCTCTCGCAGGAAGTCAACGCCCGCCCGCAGACTCAACGCCGCCAACCCCGCCCCCACCTCCAACGCCGCCCGCGCCACATCCACGGGCAACTTCCCGACCTCCCTTGCCAACCCCGCAATCGTCCGCCGCTCCCCCGCGTCCCGCACCCCACGCAGACGCTCCCTTAGCTCCCGCCCCAGCGGTCGCCCCTCCTCGTTCACCTCTTCAGAATCGAAAATGTACTTCTCAGGCATCGCTTCTCAGCTTAAAAGTTCCAGGTCGAAAGGGCAATCAACCACTGCGCCGCGAAGTACGTCCCGAGGATGAGGAGTTGCGCGTAGCGGAACCCGTCGACGAACCTGTTCCACGCCAGTGCCGAGTCTGAGACGACGAACAGCACTGCCCCCGCGCAAGCCGCCGCACTGGCCCGCCCGCCAACCGCCAGCCAGCGGCTTGAAGCCTCCACGGCCATCAACATAATCACGAACACATAGACGACCACCGGCACCTTCAACTTACCGAGTCGCGGCCACAGAAGGCTTAGCATCCGAAATCCATAAACCGTGAACGCGGCGGCCGCCCACCCGCTTACGCGCCAGCCGTCGAGCATGAACGCCGCGATGTAACAGAGGTGCGCGAAGAGGAAGCTCAACAGCCCCGTCACGAAGCGGTCGCGCGGCAACATCAAAAACACGTCGCCCACCAGCGAGCACACGAGCCCCGCCACTACGAGCGCACGGTACGCGCCCGACGCCGCGTTCGTTCCTTGCAGCGCGAAGAGGATGATGAGGGCGGTCGTCAGCGGTTTGAAGACGTAGACCCGCCGCCTCTCGCCCAAGTGCTCCGCGCGGATGTCGAGGAGCGCGGAAGCGAGGACGAGCGTTGACAGTAGTGCGGCTGTCAGCATCCCTTTAGACGGGCAGTTTAAATTACGGTGGTGACGATCTCGCGGATGCTGCGTTGGAGGTCGCGGTCGTCGGTGATGGGGGAGCAGAGGGCGACTTCCGCCGCGGCCGTTGCGGGGATGCCGCGGGCGGTGAGCTGCGCGGCGTAGATGAGGAGGCGCGTGGAGACGCCCTCTTCGAGGCCGTGGCCGCGGAGGTTGCGAACCTTGTGGCCGATGAGGACGAGGTCGCGCGCGGCGTCCATCGAGACGCCGCCTTCGCGCGCGACAATCTCGGCTTCAAGCTCGGCGGGCGGATAGTCGAACTCAAGCGCGACGAAGCGTTGACGCGTGGACTGCTTGAGGTCTTTCAGTATCGACTGATAGCCGGGGTTGTAGCTGACGACGAGCATGAAGTCCGGGGGCGCGTCCAAAATCGTGCCGCGCTTCTCGATGGGGAGGCGGCGGCGGTCGTCGGTCAAAGGATGGATGATGACGACGGTGTCCTTGCGCGCCTCGACCACCTCGTCCAGATAACAGATCGCGCCGCCGCGCACGGCCGCCGTCAGGGGGCCGTCGTGCCAGACCGTCTCCTCGCCTTCGAGCAGGAAGCGGCCGACGAGGTCTGTCGCCGAGAGGTCTTCGTGGCAGGCGACGGTGATGAGCGGGCGCCCCAGACGCCACGCCATGTGCTCGACGAAGCGCGTCTTGCCGCATCCCGTCGGCCCCTTCAGCATGACGGGCAGACGCGCATCCCGCGCGGCCTCAAACAACTCTACCTCGCGCCCCACCGCAAGGTAGAAGGGCTCGTCCGTAACGACGTACTCTTCGATAGCTCTCTCAGGCATTATTCAAGTGTCGCTCAACTGCTTTCAGACTGGCCGTTAAAGCGCGTCCGCACGATGTCAATCAACGCATCCAGCCGCTTATCCGTATGCGCCTGCGACTCGGCGAGGGCGGCGATCTTGGCGTCGGCATTGGCCTGAGCCGCCCGCATCTCAGTTACCCCGTCGTTATGGTGCTGGAGCAGGTTGACCAACGTGGCATTGACCTCTTCGAGACCCGTGACGCGCCGCTGCATGTTAGCAAGCAACTGATGGGCGTCGGCGGCCAACGCTTTGAGCATCTCATTCATACGCTCTATTGCGGCGAGCCGTTCTTTGTGCGCGGCGAGGCTTTCCTCGTGCGCCGCAAGCCGCTCCTCGTGAGCGCCGAGCCAATCGTTGTGCTGCGCCGAAGTTTCCGCCAGCTTCGCCATCGCGTTTTCGAGGCGACGTGTGCTCTCTTCACTCATCTGTCCGCGCTCCCTCCGTCTGTTGGCGTCAGATGGCGGGCTGACGTTTGGCAGGATGTCGGGTATCCTGCTACTGTGCCGAAAAAGCAGTGAAAACTGACTGAAAGGCATCTTAGCACCTCGTTGAAAAAGGCGGCAAACGAGTAAGGAAAGTGGTAAGTGATGAGTGATAAGAAGAAGTAGGTTCACCGTCTTCTTCTTATCACTCATCACTTATCAACGGTTTAAAGAAAGAATGAAGATAGCAGTGGCGATGAGCGGCGGCGTCGATAGTTCGGCGGCGGCGGCGTTGTTGAGGGCCGGGGGGCATGAGCTGGTCGGGTTCACGATGCAGCTCTGGAACCAGCGGCGGGGCTTGAGTGTGGGCGAGGACGGCGAGCCTCTCCCCAGCCGCTGCTGCTCGCTCGACGACGTGTACGACGCGCGGCGCGTGGCGGAGGAACTGGGCTTTCCGTTCTACGTTCTGAATCTTGAACGCGACTTCGAGCGCGATGTGGTCGCGCCTTTCGTCCAGAGCTATCTCGAAGGCGAGACGCCCATCCCGTGCGTCGCGTGCAACAGTCGTCTGAAGTTCGCTTCGCTCGACCGCACGGCGTTGAGCGTGGGCTGCGAGAAGGTCGCGACGGGTCATTACGCGCGCGTGCGTCATGATGAGACGGCGGGGCGATACAGGCTTCTGCGGGGACTGGACGCGCGCAAGGATCAGACGTACTTCCTGTGGGAGTTGACGCAGGAGCAGTTGTCGCGCTCGCTCTTTCCCTTGGGCGAGATGACGAAAGAGGAGGTGCGCGAGGTCGCACGTCAACACGGGCTGTACGTCGCGGAGAAGCGCGAGTCGCAGGAGATCTGTTTCGTGCCCGACGGCGACTACGCGGGCTTCATCGACCGCTACCTCGAAGCCGAGGGGAGGGAAGACGAAAGACCCGCGCGCGGCGAGATTGTGGACACGGAGGGGCGCGTCGTCGGAGAGCACGAGGGCGTCCACCGCTTCACGGTCGGGCAGAGGCGGGGCCTCGGCGTCTCGCGTCCGCTCCCGCTCTACGTCGTGCGTGTGGAGCCCGAGTCGAACCGCGTCGTCGTCGGCAACGACGAAGAGTTACTCAGCTTCGAGTTCACCGCCGCGGGTGTCAACTGGGTCGCCTTCGATGAACCCTCTGAGCCCTTCGCGGCAGACGTGCGTGTGCGCTATCGCCACACGGAAGCGCCGGCCATCATCACTCCGCTCGCGCAGGGACGCGCACGCGTCCGCTTCGAACAGCCGCAGCGCGCCGTCACACCGGGGCAGGCTACGGTCTTCTACCGCGGCGAAGAGGTGTTGGGCGGCGGGTGGATTGTGAGGGAGTAGGCAGAAGGCAGATGGCAGTGGGCAGTTGAAAGCCTCTCTATCGAAACGTTCAAGTTAGCCCTTCGACACACTCAACGCGGAGCGTACTGCCCGCTGCCATCTGCCTACTCCCTACTGCTTACTCCCTCAAAACCTTTTCTCGCCGTGCAGCGTAATAGAACCGACCCCGCCGCCCTCGTTCGAGCAGGGTCAAATTCTTTCGGATAAAGGTCTTAAAGTATGAAGCGTGGAAGCAAGATCGCTCTGGTCATCGTCAGTGTGGTGGCGGTGTTCGTGCTGTTGGGAGGGCTGCTCGTGGCGGTCGTCCTGATGTCACTCGGCAACGAGCCGGAGGTGGCGTCGAACAGCGTGCTCGTCCTCAACGTCGAGGGCTCGCTGCCCGACTATGCGAACGCCGACGAGCTGTCGAGCCGCTTCTTCGGCGGCGAGACCAACTCGCTCTCGAACCTGCTGCTGCAACTGCGCAAGGCGAAGGCCGACAAGCGTGTGAGCGCCGTGCTGCTCGACATCCACATGCTCGGCAGCGGGTGGGCCAAGGCCGACGAGATACGCGACGCCGTCGCGGACTTCCGCAAGTCGGGCAAGCCCATCTACGCCTACATGGAGTTCGGCAGCAACAAGGAGTATTACGTCGCGACGGCGGCCGAGCGCATCTACGTGCCGCCCATCGGCGACCTCTTCATCAACGGGCTCGCCGCCGAGTCGATGCACTTCAAGAACTCGTTCGACAAGCTCGGCATCTACTGGGACTCGTACCAGATCGAGAAGTACAAGACCGCGCCCGAGTCCTTCACGCGCTCGGATATGTCGGAGGGCGAGCGCGAGACTCTGAACTCGCTCTTGGATGAAATCTTCAATCGCTACGTCACGCAGGTTGCGGAGGCGCGGCGCAAGTCGGTCGATGACATTCGTGCGCTTATTGATAACGCGCCGCACAACGCGCCCGCGGCGTTAGAGGCCGGCCTCATCGACGGCGCGCTCTATCGTGAGGAGGTCGAGAACGAACTGAAGAAGCGGCTCGGCTACAAAGAGGACGAGAAGCTGCGCAAGGTCTCGATGGCCGAGTACCGGCGCGTGACTCCGCAGTCGCTCGGGCTTAATCAGGGCGAGGCCATCGCGGTCATCTTCGCCTCGGGGCCCATCGAGCCCGGCCACTCGAACGACGGCTCGTTCGGCGGCGACCAGAGCATCGGCTCAGACACCGTGGTCAAGGCGCTCAACGACGCGCGCGACAACAAAGAGGTCAAGGCCATCGTGCTGCGTGTAGACAGCCCCGGCGGCGTGACCTACCCGTCCGACCTCATCTGGAAGGCGGTCGAGGAGGCGAAGAAGAAGAAGCCGGTCGTCGTCTCGATGAGCGACCTCGCGGCCTCGGGCGGCTACTACATCTCGATGGGCGCAAATAAGATCGTCGCCGAGCCTCTGACGCTGACCGGCTCCATCGGCGTCTATGCCTACAAGCCGGTCATCAAAGGCTTCTACGATTGGATCGGCGTGTCGAGCGAGTATCTCATGCGCGGTAAGAACTCCGGCATGTACCGCGAGACCGAGAAGTTCACAAAGGAGGAGCGTGAGAAGTTCGAGTCGTCGATGCGCAACTTCTACTGGAATCAGTTCCTGCCGAAGGTGGCCGAGGGGCGCAAGTTCCAGAACGTCGAGGCCGTCAACGAGATTGCGCGCGGCCGTGTGTGGACGGGCGCGCAGGGTAAAGAGAAGGGTCTGGTTGACGAGTTCGGCGGCTTAGACCGCGCCGTCGAAGTGGCGAAAGAGCTGGCGAAGATTCCCGCCGACAAAAGCGTCCACCGCATTGTCTACCCGGCGCCGCGCACCTTCTTCCAACAACTCTTCGGCGGCGACGAACAGGATGCCGCCAGCATCAAGGCCGAACAACAGCGCACGGCGCTCATTAACTCCATGCCCGCCGAGATGCGCCCCGTCCTGCGCCGCGCCGCCATGTTCGAGCGCTTCCCATCGAACCAGACGCTCGTCATCATGCCTTTCGAGTTGAAGATTGAGTAAGGAAAGCTCCTTCGGGATATATGACTTACCTTCGAGCGCTAGTCGCTATCGCTCGAAGGTAAGTCTTTAAGCTTCGTGCAAAAGTCCTTTCCGTTTGAACGGAAAGGACTTTTGCACGAAGGAAATAAGTTGTTGCTTAAAGAAAAATGACTTACCCCGAAGGGTGAAGCCGTATCCCTTCAGGGTAAGTCACTTTCCTTCAAGGGCAAAGCCTCTTTCTTAAAGGTAAAGACCTCTTTCTTAAAGGCAAAGACCTCGGGCTTTGAGCGTTGAGGAATATCCTTCATCCGCTCGGCCGTAAAGCTTATCGCCTTACTGCGTGCCTCCTTCTATCTTCTCCACGCCTCCCATGTACTGCCTGAGTGCTTCGGGGATACGGACGGAGCCATCCGCCTGCTGGTAGTTCTCAAGGATGGCGAGCCATGTGCGGCCGACGGCGAGGCCGGAGCCATTGAGCGTGTGGACGTACTCAGGCTTCGCGCCGCCCGCGCGTCGGAAGCGTATCTGCGCGCGCCGCGCCTGATACGCCTCGAAGTTCGAGCAAGAGGAGATTTCACGGAACGTGTTCTGCGACGGCAACCACACTTCAAGGTCGTATGTCTTCGCCGACGCGCCGCTCATGTCGCCCGTCGAGAGCGCAACCGTGCGATAGTGCAGGCCAAGCTTTTGCAGGATCGTCTCTGCGTTGCGCGTCAGTTCTTCCAGTTCGTCGTAAGAGTTCTCAGGCAGCGAGAGCTTCACCAGCTCGACCTTGTCGAACTGATGCTGTCGGATGACGCCGCGCGTGTCGCGGCCGTAGGAGCCCGCCTCGGAGCGGAAGCAGGGCGTGTAGGAGACGAACTTCCGCGGCAACTCCGACGCGTCGAGAATCTCATCGCGGTAGATGTTCGTTACAGGCACCTCGGCCGTCGGGATGAGATAGAGCCCGCGCTCATCCGTCAGCTTGAAGAGGTCTGACTCGAACTTCGGCAACTGTCCCGTGCCGAAGAGCGCGTTCGCGTTGACGATGAAGGGCGGCAGCGTCTCCTCGTAGCCGTGCTCGCGCGTGTGCACGTCGAGCATGAAGTTGATGAGCGCGCGTTCGAGTCGCGCGCCCGCACCCTTGAGGATAGCGAAGCGCGCGGTGGCTATCTTCGCCGCGCGTTCGAGGTCGAGGATGTTGAGCCGCGTGCCGATGTCAACGTGATCCTGCGGCTCGAAGTCGAAGCGCGGCGCCTCGCCCCATTGCCGCACCTCTTTGTTCGCGGACTCATCCTGACCAATCGGCACAGACTCGTGCGGCACGTTCGGGACGATTGCCAGCAACTCCTGCATCCGTCGCTCGGCGTCGTCACGCGCGCGTTCGAGTTCGGCCATGCGCTCCTTCAACTCTGCAACTTCTTTGCGCCTCGACTCGGCCTCCTCCTTTTTGCCCTCCTTCAACAGCGCACCGATCTCGCGGCTCGAAACGTTGCGCTGCGCGTTCAGTGCGTCGGACTCGGCGATGGCGCGGCGGCGCTCTGCGTCGAGCGCGGCGAAGTCGTCGAGCGCCGCGGCAGGGAAGCCGCGCGCGTCGAGCGCCGCGCGCACGCGCTCAAGGTTCGCACGGACGTAATTAAGATCGAGCATGCTTCAAGTTACCCTTCGGCCTGTGTTCGGTGCTGCGAGAAGATTCGGTTGGCCTCCTCCAAAGTCTCCTTCGACCCGACATCGTACCAGATGCCCGGCACGCGCCACGTGTAGAAGGGCGTGCGCTGGTACATCCACTGCACGAGGCGGCCCGGCTGGTCGGGGTTGTTGCCCTCTTCGACGTACTGCCGGATGAGCGGCAGCGCAGACTTCGGATAGTAGTAGAGCGCGATGCCCGTCAGAGTGCTCTTCGGGTTCGCAGGCTTCTCTTCGAAGAAGGTGATGCGGCCGTCTTCGTCAACCTCGATGGAATTATATTTCTTGATGGCTTCAAGGTCGCCCACGTCGTAGACGGCGAGCACCGGCGCCCCCTTCGCGCGGCAGTACTCGCCGAACTCGCCGAGCCGCTCGCTGAAGAGATTATCACCGGCGACGACGACGATGTCGTCATCAATCTCTGCCTCCGTCAGCACAAGATTCAAGTCGCCGATGGCGCCGAGCTTGTTCGTGTCGTCGGTCGAGTGGTCGTTGATGACCGTGATGCGTGTCCCCCTGCCGCGCGAACTGTACCCTTCGCCCCAACGCTCGAAGTGTCCGGCGAACTTGCCGTTGGTGACGACGTAGACGTGGTCTATCTCCTCGACGGGCGCGAGGTTGTCGAGCACGTGTTCGAGCATCGGCTTGCCGGCCACGTCGAGCAGCGGCTTCGGCTGGTTCAGCGTCAGCGGATACAGTCGCGTGGCATACCCCGCGGCGAGTACGATTAACTTCATGCCTCTCCCCTTCCATCTGTGGTGTGGCGCGCTTCGGACTAATCTTTACAATAAAAGCCGCCCGCCCGCCAAACGGCTGCGGCCGCCGCGCGTGTGTTAATATCCCCGTTCGCCGAGAACACACCTTAACGGAGGAAGAAAAGTTTGAATGCCGAAGTGAAACCCTTTGCGGGGCGCGCCGCCATCGTCACGGGCGCGACGCGCGGCATCGGCCGCGCCATCGCCTTAGAGCTTGCGCGGCGCGGCGCCGACGTGGCCTTCAACTACGCGCAGAGCGCGGAGGCGGCCGAAGGCTTGAAAGCCGAGATAGAGGCACTCGGCGTGCGCGCGCTCGCCGCGCAGTGCGACGTGGCGAGCACAGAGGCCGCGGCCGAGATGGTCAAGCAGATGAAGGCCCAATTGGGCCGCATCGACTTTCTCGTCAACAACGCCGGCATCACGCGCGACAACCTCATCCTGCGTATGAAGGAGGAGGACTGGGACTCGGTCATCGACACGAACCTCAAGGGCGCCTGGAACTTCTCGCGCGCCGCGCTCCGCCACATGCTCAAGAACGAAGGGGGCGGCTCCATCCTCAACATCTCTTCTATCAGCGGCGTCGTCGGCATGGGCGGCCAGTCGAACTACTCGGCCTCGAAGGCGGGCATGATCGGGCTCACGAAGGCGCTCGCCAAAGAGGTCGCCAGCCGCAACGTCTCGGTCAACGCGCTCGCCCTCGGCCTCGTCGCCACGGACATGTCGCAGGCGCTCAACGAAGAGTACCAACAGAAGCTGCGCGAGCAGATTCCGATGGGACGCTACGCCGAGCCGTCCGAAGTCGCACTCATCGCCTGCTTCCTTCTCTCCGAAGACGCGCGCTACATCACCGGCCAAGTCATACAGGCCGATGGCGGCTTAGCGATGTAGAAGAATTTTTAGAAACAAAAAGAAGGCGCCCCGTCGGTCTAGGGTAAACCGACGGGGCGTTTTTTTCGGGCAGGCTCGGAGATTCAGGGTGGCGTTGGCTTTTGCTGGAGATCGTCACATACGGGCGATCCGGCTGTTTTGGCGGTCGTGTTGGACGGGCGAAATATATAGCTCAGAACTTGCTCAACCTTACCGGAGCAAAATTAAGAATCGCTCCTGCCTGTAAGGCTGAATGAACCAACCCGGCCGCTCCTGTCAATCATCTTCGAAGCACCGCTCAAATTATGTTTACTGACTGGCTTCGTCTTGGTGAGGAATTATACGTATTTTTTGACAACTGTCAAGAAGAAAATGCAACGTTCTCAACAAATTTGTGACAGGCGCGGAAGATTCTCGTAAACCTTTGAGGCTCAAAGGTTAAAGTAATTTGTGAAAACTAGTGCACTAAGCTTTGTAAATCTTTTCGGTTGGGGGCGGAGAAGAAATATTCGACTCGGAGAGACTCGCGGCCGGAATTTGTGTCGAAAGCGCGTAGAGGTCGGGCTCGCCTTTGGGGCGTGTCTTCCAGCGTTTGTGAATCCAGAGCCACTGGTCTGGGAACATGCGGACGTGGCGCTCGATGGCGGCCGTGAAGTTGGCCGTGTTGATTTCAACGTCGCGGCGGTCGTCGCCCGTGCGGACGAGCTCGATGACGGGGCCGCCGCGGAAGACGAACTTTTGGCGCCGCTCGTCCCAAGGCGCGCAGACGGGGATGACGGTGGCGTCGGTGCGCAGCGCCAACGTGGCGGCGCCTGCGGTCGTGCAGGCGAGGTGGCCGAAGAAGGGTACGAAGACGCCTTCGCGCTCCTGCGTGTTGAGGTCGGCCAGCACCCCGAGCGTGCCGCCCTGTTTGAGGAGGCGGAGCGCCGTGCGCGCGGCGGCGCCCTTGTCGATGGGGCGGTTGCCGAAGCGCGTGCGTAAGCGTTCGACCAGCGCGTCAATGCGCGGATTGTCTAAGGGTCGGACGAGGAAGCTCAAAGGCTCGTAGAGCGCGGAGTGCGCGAAGCAGAGCATCTCCCACGAGCCGAGGTGCGAGGTGAGAAAGATGACGCCGCGCCCGCGCGCGCGCGCAACGTCGAGGAGCTTAACGTCTTCGCTGTCGTACTCGGCGACTGCGCTCAAGCTCTCGGGCGTGGCGCGCGGGAACTGGCTGACCTCGCCGAGCTGCCGACCGAGGCTCTCGAACGAGCCGCGCAGGATTCTCTCGCGCTCCGCCTCATTCATATCTGGGAAGGCCAACTCAAGGTTGCGCAGACCCGTGCGCCGCAGTCCTCCGGCGAACCTGTAGGCCGCGCGACCGAACGCACGCCCGACCCCGACGGCCGACGCCCGCGGCAGCGCGCCGAGCCCCGACAGCAGCGCACGCGTGGCCGCGTACTCCAAAAATTCCTGCGTCTTCCCTTTTTTACCCATGACCGTTACGGACGAAGCTGCACAGTGTACACGCACGCCCGACGCACGGGCAAACGGCTGGTCTCCGCCGCGCGCCACATGCTATAAGCAGTAAGCAGTAGGCAGATGGCAGTAGGCAGTCGCTCCGCAGCACGAATGTTGAAAGATTAATTTACAGTTTTCGTCAGCGGGCTCTTAACTGCCTACTGCCTACTGCCATCTGCCTACTGCGCTTATGCCTTCGGGAAAAACACACGACATGGTGACGCTGGTGCTGGCGCCGCCGACGTTCGCGGCGGCGTGGGGGCTGACGGGGAGCGTGTGGCTGAGCGCAGCGGCGACGGCGGCGATGCTGTTCGGGGGGCTGATGTTCGGGCCCGACCTCGACATACAGTCGCGGCAGTACACGCGCTGGGGGCCGCTGCGGTTTTTGTGGTTCCCGTACAAGGCTGTCTTCCGGCATCGCTCGCGTTGGTCGCACGGCATCGTCTTCGGGACGTTGATCCGCGTCGTCTACTTCGCGGCCGTGTTGACGATTGTAGCGTGGGCGTGCGTCTATGCGCGCGCGGTCTTCCTCTCGGGGGACGCGGCGCCGGGGTGGCGCGAGGTCGTACAGGGCTGGCACTTCGTCGAGGCGTCGGCGGCCGGCTACGGCGTGGGGCCGCGCGCCTTCGCGGCCGTGCTCGCCGGCCTCTGGTGGGGCGCCGCCAGCCACACGCTGACTGATGTGGCATGGTCGGTCTTGCGCAAGGGCTCGGAGATTTTTTAAGGGGTGATAAGCGATGAGTGATAAGTGATGAGAGGAAGGCAAGTCCTGTCTTCTTCTCATCACTTATCACTCATCGCTTATCACCCCTATTACTGTCCGCGCGCGGTGACGAGGCGGAGCGCTTGGCGGCGGACGGCGTCAGAGATGTTGCGGTTCTGGCTGAGTCCCTTCAGTTCCCTGGTGTGGAGTCGCGGAAGGATGCTGATGGCGGTGGGGAGCGGTGTGCGCGGGTTGCGCGCAAGGTTGTGGACGATGGGGTACTGGCGCGCCCAGCCGCGGTTCATCGAGATCAGGCGCAGCACCTCGTCGGAGACGGTGCGCATGGCGGCGATGGCTTCGACCTCCTGATCGGTGATGCGCGGGTTGTTGATGACGGCCGTGGCGACGACCTTGTTCGGGTCGCGGATAAGAATCGAGCGCGCCTCGCGGTCGCCCTTCATGCCGAGCTTGATACGGTCTTTGACCTTCATCAGCATGATGCGGCGGATGAGTGCGATGCGCTCGGGCGCGGCCGGCGTGCCGCCCTCGGCGCTCGCTTCGGCCACGAGCCGCTCGGCCGCGGCCTGCCGCTGCTCGAACGTCTCGTCGAGCAGCTCCTCATAACGCTCGGACGGGAGCCAAGAGTCGTCGATGTCAACGTCCGAGACCTCGATGTGCTGCGCGATGAGCCAAGCGTCGTCGAGGCTCAAGCCCCCCTCGGCGCCGAACGACTCGGCCGACTCGACGAACTCGGCGGCGGCGCCCAGACCGCGCGCGCGCATCTCGTCAGCGACTTGGCGCGCGCCGCGCTCCTTCTCAAAGAACTCGCGACGCGTCTCGCGGACGCGGCGGTCTGCGTCGGAGGTGCGCGCGGGATTGGCGAGCACCGCGTCGATGATCCCGGGCGCGCGGATGAGGCGTTGCTGGTTGAGCGAGACGAGGTCGAGCACAGGCGCTTCTTCGGTCACGCGCGCGAGCGCGGCGACCGCCTCGTCGGGCGTCGAGGCGTTGAGCGCAAGCGACTCCTGCACCTCGCGTGCGAGCCCCGGGCGCGCGGCTAAGTAGGAGAGCACGGACGGCGCCGTCTCCTGCGCGGAGGCGACGCTCATGAGTGTCGTCGCGTCCTGTCCGGCGAGCGTCTCCTCTGCGGCGCGCGCCACCGATTCGTCCGAGTCGGCGCGCAGCGCGACGAGCAGCTCAAGCAGCACGTCCTGCGGCACGGGCAGCATCCCGCGCGCGGCCGCCATGCGCGCCGGCTGCGGCGCGGCGCCCGAAAGGACTGCCTGCACGACCGGGTTATTCGAGGTGGTGTTGGCGCTCATTCGTTGCGAAGGGATTGTACGGCCGCGGAGCCGTCATCAGTAAATGTTGAAGTTGTATTCCAGCACGACGAACTGTGAGACGGGTCGGCCGCCGAGAGTCGCCGGCTTGAACTTAATCTGCCGCGCCGCCTTGACGGCCTTCTCCGTCAGCCCGTAGCTCAGGCGCCTGAGCACGAGGATGTGCTTGACCATGCCGTCGTCGGCGAGCACGGCGCGTAGGCGGACGAGACCTTGAATGTTGGCGTTGCGCGCCTCATCGGTAAAGCCGGGCTCTGGCTTAAAGGTGATGACGGCCCGCGTGATGCCCTCGGTGGCTGCATAGATTTTCCGCAGAGGGTCAACGGACGCGGACGCCTCGGCGTAGGCGCGCAGCGTCTCTATCTCGTCGCGCAGCTCGTCTGCGTCCTTCGCGTCGGGCTGAAGTCGCAGGTATTCGGCCAGACTCTCCGACGCCTCCTTGAGCCGCCGCGGCTGCGCGGCGCGCGCCTCCGCAATCGTCGCCTCGTCGTAGTCATAAGTCCCGCGCCGCTCCTCGGAGAGGACGGCGTTGCCGCGGTCGTAGAGTTCAAGTAGCGCCTGTGTCTTCAGCGAATAGGCGCCCGGAGAGGTGGGGTCGAGCTTGATGACGGCCTCCGCCTCTTCGAGCGCTTTGAGCCATGCCTCCTGCCGCAGGCGCAGGAGCCCGAGGACGTAGTGCCCGTCCGTCAGTTTGGGGTCGAGCGAGATCGCCTTCGTGACCTCGGCCTCGGCGTCGCGGCCTTTGCCCGACACCATGAGAAGGTAGGCGAGGCTCGCGTGCGCGAGGGCGTAATCCGGGCTCAGGTTGAGGGCGGTGTCGAGCGCCTTGCGCGCTTCCTTCAACTCGCCGCGCTGGGTGAGCGCCTGCGCGAGGAAGACCCAAGCCAGCGGGTCGTCCTTCCTGCGCCTGACGACCGCGCGGAACTCCTTGACCGCGCTCTTGAAGTCGCCCTTGTGGTAGACGACGATAGCCTGCTCGAACTGCGAGTCGGGCGCGGTCGCACCCTGCCACGCGAGGGCCGCGGGCGCGCAGAGCGGGAGGAGGGCGGCGAGCGCGCAGACGAAGGGCAGGAGTTTTAGCGTGCGAGGCATAACGACTCCGTAGAGACTCTCTTTAAGACTTACTGCAAGAGGAAGGCGGGGCGGCTTCCACGGCCCGGCCCCGCCTTCATGATAGCACCAATTGTGTCACGTTCGCCCGCTCAGGCCGTGGCGCCGCAGCACTTCTTGTACTTCTTGCCCGAGCCGCAGGGGCAGGGCTCGTTCCGGCCGACCTTCGGCTGGTCGCGCGTGACCGTCTTGGTGCGCGCGGCCTCTTCGCCCGCGGCCGTGGCGCCCTGATTGGGGCCGGTAAACGTCATCGAAGTGGGACGGCGCTGGCGGCGCTGCTGCAAATGTTCGGGCTGCTGCTCGGCGACGACTTGCAGGTTAAAGAGCGTGCGGATGGTCGCCGTGTCAATCCGGTCGAGCATCGCCTGAAACATATCGAAGCTCTCCTTCTTGTACTCGACGAGCGGGTCTTTCTGCCCGTAGCCCACGAGCCCGATGCCCTGCTTCAAGTGATCAATCGCGAGCAGGTGATCCTTCCACTGCGCGTCGATGATGTTGAGCATGATGATGCGCTCGTAGGTGCGCAGCGCCTCGGCGCCGACCTGCGCCTCCTTCGTCTCGTAGGCGGCCTTCGCGCGTTCCCACACCGTCTCGTTGATGTAGGACGGCGTCGAGTTATCGAAGTCGATGCCCTCGGCCTCGGCGTCGAAGGCGTAGGTCGCTTGAAGCTGAATCTTGAAGTTCTCCACGTCCCAATCGTCGGGCGAGACTGCTTCGGGAAGGTACTGTTTGACGAGGTCTCCGAGCAGGTCTTGAGCGACGCCCAAGACGTACTCGCGCTGGTCGGGCTCCTCCATCAACTGGCGGCGCAGCCCGTAGATGGTCTCGCGCTGCCGGTTCATCACGTCGTCGTACTGGAGGAGGTGTTTGCGCGTCTCGAAGTTGCGCGCCTCGACCGACTTCTGCGCCGCCTCGATGCGCTTCGAGACCATCTTCGACTCGATGGCGACGCCCTTCTCCATGCCGAGACGCTGCATCAGCGCCTTGACCTTGTCGCCCGCGAAGATGCGCATCAGGTCGTCTTCGAGCGAGAGGAAGAAGCGCGAGGAGCCGGGGTCACCCTGTCGGCCGGCGCGTCCGCGCAACTGGTTGTCGATGCGGCGCGACTCGTGGCGCTCGGTGCCGAGGATGTGCAGGCCGCCGATGGCGACGACCTCTTTATGCTCCTTCTCGACGAACGGCTTGATGTATTGAAGCGCCTCTTCGAACTGTTCTTTGGTTGCCTCCTCGGGGTCTATCTCCTGACGCTTGAGGTGCTCGCGCGCGAGGAACTCGGGGTTGCCGCCGAGGAGGATGTCCGTGCCGCGGCCGGCCATGTTGGTTGCAATCGTGATGGCGCCCTTGCGTCCGGCCTGCGCGACGATCTCGGCCTCGCGCTCGTGGTGCTTGGCGTTGAGGACGTGGTGATAGTTCGGGATGCTGCCGTCGCCTTCGATGAGAATGTTGCCAGTCTCGTCGCGGTGGCGGA
>JBJMGQ010000252.1:0-10832 GCA_045807845.1 Pyrinomonadaceae bacterium
CAGGTGCGCGTGGCGGCGCGCGACGAGCGCAGCGGCGTTCTGGGCAGCGCCTCGCAGTGGGTCGTCATTCCAGACCTCTCGACCCGGCAGCTCTCTTTGAGCAGTCTCATCGTCGGGCTCGAAGGCGTCGGCGAGCGAGGCGCCGAAGGAGGGCACATCCAGTGGAGCGTGGACAAGCGTTTCGCGCGCGGCTCGCGCTTGAGGTTCATGACCTTCGTCTACAACGCGGGGGCTCCCGCCAACCTTGCGGCGCGTGTGCAGGTCTACAAAGACGGCCGCGAGGTCACGGCCACGCCCTTCCAAAAAGTCGTGACGGAGGCGCAGACCGACCCGGCGCGCGTCCCCTTCACGGCGGAGATAAACCTCGGCGGCTTGCAGCCCGGCCGCTACACACTACAGGTGACGGTCGAAGACCGCATCGCGCAACATACCGCCTCACAACAGACCGCCTTCTACGTCCAGTGAGAGGTTGACGAGAGGCTCTCATAGCCTATTATTCATCAATCGACCGTCATCGCAGGAGGCCGGAATGAGCACGATATCTGTAACATTCGCTAAACTTGCTGCTCTCTATAAGGAAGCAAAAAATAGAAATTACGACAGCGTAACCAATTCGGAGGTACTTGATTACCTTCAAAGGTATGCAATGTTACACAAAGAACTCGTAGCTAAACTCCCCGACCTTTACATTGATCTACCCGTGCGCGACATTCCTAAAAACCCTGTCTTTGTATCTAAGTCTGCCCACTTTCTCCAGTTGCTTCGTGATATGGAATATATATTTGAAGTCCGGGCAAACAGTGAGCTTAAGGTAGAGGTGAGCAGGGCGACAGATGAAGCATTGCCGCCCGTGGTTTTTATAAGTCACGGCAGAAGCGCCGACTGGCGAGAGGTGCAGGCATTCATTGAAAAAGACCTTGACATAGGTACACTCGAACTGGCCCAAGAACCGAACCGAGGCAGGACTGTGCTGCAAAAGCTAAGTGACGAGGCGGAGAGGTGCTCATTCGCCGTAGTGGTAATGACCGGAGACGATGACGTAACTGCCGGGGCGCCGCGCGCGAGAGAGAATGTCCTGCACGAGATCGGGTTCTTTCAGGGGAAATTAGGTCTTGAGAATGTGTGCTTGCTACACGAAGAGGGGACGAACATCCCGAGTAACATTCATGGACTCATCTATATCCCGTTTCCCAAAGGTCTGGTTAGCGCAGGCTTCGGCGTCCTCGCGCGTGAACTTAAAGCGGCTCTGGTAAGGCTCTCTTAGCGTTCGGGTCGCGGCCTGAAGACCCGTGCGACCCGACTCGCATAGCGAGGTCTTCACTCAATCAAATCAGACGGCGACGAGCGGCAGGCTGCGGTAGCGTTTGCCGGTCAGCCGTGAGAGCGCGTTGACGACCGCGGGCGAGATGACGGGGACGGGCGGCTCGCCGCAGCCCGTGGGCGGCTCTGTGCTCGGGACGATGTGCACGTCCACGGCGACCGGCGCGTCGGGCATGTAGGGCGGAGTGTAAGTGTCGAAGTTGCGTTGCTCGACACGGCCGTCCTTTAGCGTAATCCGGCCGCCCGCCATCAACTGCGACAGGCCGAAGCCGACGCCCGCTTGGAACTGGCTCTCGACCGTGAGCGGGTTGACGGCGAGGCCGCAGCCCACCGCGACGGTCACGCGGTGAATCCACGGCCGCTTGTTCCGGATCGAGACTTCGGCGGCGCACGCGACGCCCGTCCCGAAAGACTCATGGCAGGCGAAGCCGACGGCGTGACCCTTCGGCAGCTTGTTACGCCAAGCGGCGCTCTTCTCATCCATCAAATCGAGCGCGGCCAGAAGCTTCTTCGCCTCGGGCTCAGGTCGGATGAGCTTGCGCCGGTAGGCAATCGGATCCATCTTCGCACGCAGCGCCAGCTCCTCAATCAACGTCTCCATGACAAAGGCCGAGTGCGTGTGGCCGACCGAGCGCCACCACAGCACGGGCACGTTCACCTTCGGGTGATGCACCGTGACGCTGAAGTTCGGCACGTCGTAGTGCGTATCGTTGACGCCCTCGACCGTCGAGCTGTCAACGCCGTCCTTCATCATCATGGCGAAGGGCGTGCCCTCAAGAAGCGACTGCCCGACGACGACGTGCCGCCAAGCATCGGGCAGGCCCTCCGCACCGACGCCGATCTCGACGCGGTGGACGTGCATCGGTCGATAGTAGCCGCCGCGTATGTCGTCCTCGCGCGACCAGACGAGCTTGACGGGCGTCCCTTTAAATTTTTTAGCGATGGTCGCCGCCTCGCGCTGCACGTGCGAGTCGGGCACGGCGCGGCGCCCGAAGCCGCCGCCGGCCATCTCCGTGTGGAAGGTGACGCGTTCGGGCCCCAGCCCAAGCACCTGCGCGACGGCCGCGTGATCGAAGGTCTGGAACTGCGAGCCCGCCCAGACCTCCGCCGCGTCGCCATCGAAGCGGACGGTCGTGTTCAAGGGCTCCATCGGCGCGTGCGGCAGATAGGGAAACTCGTACTCGGCGACGAGGAGGTCTGCGGGCGCGACGCGCTCGATGGCCTTCGCGTCGCCGCGCGCGCCTGCGTTCAAGCCCGCTGTGTGCGCGAGCTGTTTGTACTGCTCGAAGAGGCGCGTGCTGTCGGCGCGCTCGACCTTTGCGTCGTCCCACTCGATCTTCAGAAGGTCGCGCGCGCGCTTCGCGGGCCAGAACTTGTCTGCGACGACGGCCAAGCCCGTCCCGCCGCGCGTGACGGGAATCTCGAAGACCTCGCGCACGCCCTCGACGGCGCGCGCCTCTCGGTCGTCGAAGCGTTTGACCTTCGCGCCCCAGACGGGCGGGCGCGCGACGACGGCCACGAGCATGCCGTGCAGGTCGAGGTCTAAGCCGAACTTCAAAGAGCCGTCGCACTTCGCGCGGCTGTCGAGCCGCTTGACTCGCTTGCCTATCAGCTTGAACTCCGAGGGCTCTTTGAGTCGCACAGTCTGCGGCACGGGTTGGCGCGCGGCGTCGGCGGCAAGCTCGCCGTACTTCAGAGACTGACCCGAAGGGCCGTGGACGACGCCGCCTTCGGTGCGGCACTTGTCGGGCGCGACGTTCCAGCGCGCGGCGGCTGCGGCGACGAGCATCGCGCGCGTCTTTGCGCCCAGCTCGCGATACTGTGTGAACGAGTGCGCGATGGAGCCCGAGCCGCCGACCATCTGTATGCCGAAGAGAGGGTCTTTATACACGTCGGCCGCGGGCGCGAGCGCCGGGACGACCTGCGACCAGTCTGCGTCCAGCTCGTCGGCGAGTATCAAAGGCAGCGCCGTGTGGACGCCCTGCCCGAACTCAAGTCGATTAACTTGAATGACGACTTTGCCGTCCGGCCTCACGCGAACGAAGGCGTCGGGCGGATACTCCTTCTTCGGCGGCGGCGGCAACTGGCTGGGCTTGACGCCCTCCTGCGCCGTCGTCTGTTTATTCAAATAGAGCGAGACGAGCAGGCCGCCCGCGGCGGTTGCGCTCGCGCGGAGGAAGCTGCGGCGGTCGGGACAGAGCCCCACGATTTTTCTCTTCGAGTTTGTCATCAAGCGTCCGCCCTCCTTACTTGAGCTTCTGCGCGGCGAGCTTGACGGCCTCGCGGATGCGAACGTAGGTCGCGCAGCGGCAGACGTTGCCGCCCAGAGATTCGTCGATGTTCGTGTCGGTCGGCTTCGGCGTGTGCTTGAGCAGCGCGACGGCGCTCATGATCTGCCCGCTCTGGCAGTAGCCGCACTGCACCACGTCATTCTCGACCCACGCGTCCTGCACGGCGCGTCCCACGGGGTCTTGTGCCATCGCCTCGATGGTCAACACGTCGCGCTCGCCCAGAAGCGCGATGGGGAGCACGCACGAGCGCGTCGCCACGCCCGCGACGTGGACGGTGCACGCGCCGCACGCGCTGATGCCGCAGCCGAACTTCGTGCCCGTCATCTTCAGGTCTTCACGCAGCACCCAGAGCAGCGGCGTCGAAGGGTCAACCGACACCTCTCGGCGCTCGCCGTTGACGTTGAGCTGATACTTCGCCATCGAACAGTCTCCTTATCTAGCGACGGGGCAGGGCGTGCCGGCCTCGACCCAGCGGCGGGTCGCAGCGGCGAACTCGGCGTGCGTGAGAGGCGGCGTCGCGCGGAGGCTTCCGTCGGGGCGGCGCCCGGGCTCCCAAGCCCAGAGCACCAGCTCGGCCTCCTCGTGATGCTTGAGCAGCGCTTGTGCGTTCATCTGGCCGTTGCGCTTGGGGTCTGTGACCTGTCGGCAGATGGTCGCGCTGGGGAGCGGCCGGTCGTTCTCGTCCTGCCACCTCATCGAGAGCGGCGCGAGGTGCCAGTCGGGCCCGCCGGGGACTCCCGTGCTGTCTGCGTTCGACTTCTGATGACAGCTCACGCAGTTGAGCCCGGGCACGCCGTGACCGTCGGGCCCGCGCACGACGTTGGCGAAGTGCCGGCGGCGCTCATCGCCCTGCTGCGGATAGTTCGTCGCCGTGTGGCAGTTGATGCAGCGCGGGTGGGTCATAACGGTGTAGACCTGCTCCCACGCGGCCAGCCCTTCGGCACGCGCGTCGGCGGAACGCTTCGCCGCAAGTACCTCGGAGCGCGCGCCCGACAGAAACGCCCACGCCCCGAACGCACAGAAGAGCACGGCGATGACGAGACCGGCGGCACGTCTTCGCGGCATAAAGATTCTCATGCAGTCTCCTTGTGAGACGGCTCAGACCTCGGCCTCTTGATTCAAGAAAGATTGCTCATTCTAATGCTATTCCGAGAATTGGCAAGAAGATTGTCCGAGCCCGATAGAGAAGGCGAAGGGAAGCCCGCAGCGGTTAGAAGATGATGACCATCGAGCCTTCGGGGAGGTGGTCGTAGAAGTCTTGGATGTCGGAGAGGTGGAGGACGACGCAGCCCCAGGAGAGGTGGCGGGGGCCTGTGTCTTCCCATTCGCGCGCCCAGCCGTGGAAGCCGATGCCGCCGCCGAGGCGCGTCGTCTCAAGCGTGGGGGCGCGACGCTCCCATGCGGCCGTGATGGAAGATTCCTGCGCGGGGGTGAGCAGTCGCGCGGCGCGCCCGCGGGCGGCGTCGTACTTGTTCGGGTAGTTGATCTTGATCCAGTGGCCGCCGTAGTAGGCTCCGTAGGCGCCGGGGAACTCGCCGCGATGCTTCTGCACGACGAAGTACATGCCCTTCGGCGTCCGGTTGTCGCCCTCAAACTGCTTCTCGCCGACGCCCTGACCGAGACTGATGTTGTACTCACCCGCTACCCGCCCGCCCGCATAGAGCCGCGCCTTGTAACGTCCCTGATCGACTAAGACGAGCGTGCCCTCCGTTTGCGGGACGGGGAGCTTGCGGTGCGACTTGATGAAGCTGGAAGGGTCTTCGTAGTGCTCGCGCAGCCACGCGGCGTCCTTGCCGTCGGAGGAGGGCCAGTAGGTCGGCGCGAGCGTCGCGTCGCGGCGCAGCTCGACGTGCAGGTGCGCGTTGAAGAGTTGCTCCGGGTCTTGCCCGATGGTGGCAATCTGTTGCCGCCGGTGCACCTCTTCGCCCTCACGCACGTTGATCTCGTGCAGGTGCGCGTAGAGCGAGCGTAGCTCGCGCCGCTCGTGGTTCTCGTAGAAGAGATGTTCGAGGATGACGACGTTGCCCCACAGGCGCCCGCAGTTCTGTGCGAAGAGGACGCGGCCGTTGGCAACCGAATAGACGGGCTGGCCGAGGTCTGTGTTGCCGCCGCCCGCGCCGTTCCAGTCCTCGCCGGTGTGGAGCCCGAGACTGTACTGTTCGGCGAAGTGCGTCGCCACGTACCAGCCGTCGTAGCGTCTGCCCGTGGCCGCATCTGTGTAGGAGCCGCCGCCCTCGCCGTCGCCGAAGGGGAAGTCGAAGCCGTCGGCCGGCGCGAAGTCCGCGCGCATGTACTCGTCGAAGTCTAAGGGACGCGCCGGGGCTTGCGCCGTCGCGGCGTTGGCCGCGACTGACTTGCCCGATACTACGCGCGGCGACTCACCCCCGCACGCCGAACTCAAGAACGAGAGCGACGCCAGCGCGAGCGTGCAAGCAGAGCTCGTTAAAGTTCTCCTCGAAAACATCAGTACATAGGACGCCGGACGGGCGTGCTTGGTTCCCGTATCAGTCGCGGAGGGTTTTGCGTCGGCGGCAGAGTAGTTGTTAAATAAGCGCAGGAAGAAACTCCTTCGCCGCATCGTTCGTAGGAGTGTGCGCGCGGCCCGCGTGTGCGGCGCGCGAATTTTTCAGAGAGGCATTGATTATGAGGAGAGCATTCAGCACGTTCGTCATCGTTCTCGCTTTCGCCTTCGCGCTCGCGGGATGTCGCAGGGGGACGCAGGAGCAGCCGCAGGCGCAGCAGGGTGAGCAGCGTCCCACGTTCACGCTGCCGCCGCCGGGGGCGGCGCAGGGCGTCGAGCACAACTCATACGCAGACGTGGTCGCGCGCGTGGCGCCGGCCGTCGTCACCATCCGCGCCGAGCACCAGACGCGCACGCCGCGCCAGCATCCGTTCCTCGACGACCCCAGCTTGCGCGACTTCTTCGGCGGGCGCCAGCCGCAGCAGGAACAGCCGCAGGTGCAGCGACAGCGCGCGCTCGGCTCGGGCGTCATCATCAGCTCAGAGGGCTACATCGTCACCAACCATCACGTCGTTGACGGCGCCGAGCAGATAACGGTCGAGTTCACAGACCGCCGCACCGTCCCCGCCAAGCTCGTCGGCACCGACCAGCCCTCCGACCTCGCCGTACTCAAGGTCGAGGCCAAAGACTTGCCCGTGCTCACGCTCGGCGACTCCGACAAGGTTCGCATCGGCGACGTGGTGCTCGCGGTCGGGAACCCTTTGGGCATCGGCCAGACCGTGACCTCGGGCATCATCTCGGCCAAGGGTCGTTACACGGGACTGTCCGATGGAAGCTTCGAGGACTTCCTGCAAACGGACGCGCCGATTAATCAGGGCAACTCGGGCGGCGCGCTCGTCAACACGGCGGGCGAGCTGGTCGGCATCAACTCGCAGATACTCAGCCCCTCGGGCGGCAACATCGGCATCGGCTTTGCCATCCCCTCGAACATGACGCGCACCGTCACCGAACAGCTCATCAACAAGGGGCGCGTGCGGCGCGGGCAGCTCGGCGTCGTCGTGCAGGCCGTGACCGAAGAGATCGCGCAGAGCTTGGGTCTGAAGGATGTGCGGGGCGTCATCGTCGGCTCGGTGCAGAAGGGAAGCGCGGCGGAGAAGGCGGGAGTCAAACAGGGCGACGTGATCACGGCCTTCAACGGCACGACCATCAACGACGCCAACGAGCTGCGCAACCTCGTGGCCGCGACGCAGCCGGGCACCGACGCCACGCTCCAAATCCTGCGCGACGGGCGCGAGCAGGAGTTGAAGATTACGCTCGGCGAGCTTCAGGCGAACCGCGGCGCCGCGCGCGGCGACGAAGAGGGCGGCGGCAGCGAGGAGGGCGAAGTCGGCGGGAAGCTCGGCGTGACGGTGACGCCGCTCACGCCGGAGCTTGCGTCGCGCCTGCGCCTGCCCGCGGACAAGCAGGGGCTCGTCGTCACCGAAGTTGACCCCACAGGGCCCGCGGCCGACGCGGGGCTCCGCCAAGGCGACCTCATCGAGCAGGCGAACCGCGAGCCCGTCCATTCGCCCGAAGAGCTCCGCGCGGCCGTCGAGGGCGCGGGCGAGCGCCCCGTGCTCCTCCTCGTCACACGCGGCAACGATGGCTCGACCTTCATCACCGTCCGCCCGCGGAAGTAAACGATGAAGTGTGAACGCTGAACGATGAACTGTCAGACAAGGCGCTTATAGTTCATCGTTCAGCGTTCACACTTCATCCTTCCCAAATTTATCTTCGCAACCGCGCGCGCTTTCTATAAACTCCGAGGCGCATGAAGAGACTTCCGACGAATCGCAGGAGCTTTCTCGCGTCGGCGCTCGCGGCCGGCACGTACGCGGCGCTGGCCGGAGGGCCCGCGTCGCGCGCCGCCTTCGCCGTTCAGGACGAGCCGCCGCGACGCTTCCCGCCCTTAAAAGTCTCGCGCGACCGCCATATCCGCACGGTCGTCGGCCTGCGTCCATACCGCCCCGAGGGCTTCGTGCTCACGAACGAGCGTCTGGGCGAGAAGGTCGTCGTCCACAACTACGGGCACGGCGGCGGGGGCGTATCGCTCTCTTGGGGCGTGGCGCTGCTGGCCGCAGAGCAGGCGCGCAACCTCGAAGACCGGAACGTCGCGGTCGTCGGCTGCGGCGTCGTCGGGCTCTCGACGGCGCGCGTGCTTCAGCGGCGCGGCAAGGCCGTCACCATCTACGCGCGTGAGCTTCCGCCCGAGACGACCTCGAACGTCGCCGGGGCACTGTGGTATCCCACGCACGTCTACGACCCGCAGAAGGTCTCTGCAACGTTCGTGGAGCGCTACGGGCTCGCGTGCCGCCTCGCGCACCGCGAGTTCCAGTCCTACGTCGGCCCCGAGTACGGCGTCCGCTGGATAGAGACCTACACGCTCAGCTCGGAGCCCGTGGGCCGCGAGCTGGCGGGCGGCGCCGAACTCTACCCGGAGACGCGTTACTATGCGGACGCGCGCCCGCTCTTCGGCTTCCCCTACGCCAGACGGTTCGGCTCTTTGATGATTGAGCCGCAGACGTACCTGCGCGCGCTCCTGCGCGACTTCTACACGGCGGGCGGCCGTGTCGTCATCAGAGAGTTGAAGACGCGCGAGGAGGTGGCCCAACTGCCCGAGCGCGTCATCTTCAACTGCACGGGCCTCGGCGCGCGCGCACTCTTCGGCGATCAGGGGCTCGCGTCGATGCGCGGCCAGATCGAAGTGCTTTTGCCGCAGCCCGAGCTGGACTACGGCTACCTCGCCAACTCGCTCTACATGTTCCCGCGCGCTGACGGCGTCATCCTCGGCGGCACGTTCGAGGCGGGCAACTGGTCGATGGATGCCGACGCGGCGACGACCACGCGCATCATCGAAGGCAACGCGCAGATTGCGAAGGGGCTGCGACGCTGAAGGATATTTCCAGAGAGATGAACCGGCGCCCCGCTGACCGGCGCACCCCTTCGGCGCGCGCGCTCGTGCTCGCCGCCTCGGTCGCGCTGGCGGCGCTCGCGCTCGGCCTCGTCAACTCTTCCGCGGACATCTCTGTTAAGAATCAACCCGCCTCCGAAGGTCGCCGCATCACGCCCGCCGGCTCGCTCGTGCAAGACCTGACGACGGGGCTGCCGGCCGTCGGCTCTCTGCCCGTCGGCTTCGTGCGCAGCCCCGACCGCGCGGGGCCGGGCGGCAAGGGGCAGTACCTCGTCGTCGTCAACAGCGGCTACGGCGTGCAGTTCGACGCGAAGTCGAACAAGGCGCAGCAGTCGCTCGCCGTCATCGACCTCAACTTACGGCCGCCCGCCGTCGTCCAGAACGTCTACTTCCCCGAGCCGCAGAGCGCGAACGTCGGCGCCGTCTTCTCGACGCACAGCAACAGCGAAGGCTTCTACACGCTCTACGTCTCGGGCGGCTTCGAGAACAAGGTCTGGACATTCGACCTCCGCCCCAACACGTCGAAGCCCATCAGCCCCGGCTCGGACGGCCCCGACACGAAGGACGAAGCGCCCTTCATCGACTTGAACGGCTTCGCCACGCGTCCCGTTGACCCGCGCTATAACGACGGGCTCGCGGCCGTCTATCCCATGGGGCTTGCGCTCTCGCCCGACGGCGAGACGCTCTACGTCGCCAACAACCTCGGCGACAGTCTCGGCATAGTTCACAATCTCAAGGGCGCGAAGGGGCTCGAACGCATTGACCTCGCGGGAAAGCGTGGGCAGCAGGGAGTTGCGCCTCCGCCGACTCCCGCGCCCGCCGGAGGGTTGGGTTATCTCGTCTACCCTTACGACGTGGTCGCGCTTCAGCGGAAGGTCTACGTGTCGTGTTGGAACGACGAGTCGGTGGCGGTCGTCGATTTCGCGGAGGGCGGCCGTCGCGTCTCTTACGTGCCGGTGGGAAGACACCCGACGGCGTTGAAGTTGAACGGGATGGGCTCGCGCCTCTACGTCGTCAACTCGAACGACGACAGCGTCTCGGTCATCGACACCGCGAAGGACATCGAGGTCGAGCGCATCAACGTGAAGTTGAGCGAAGGCGCGCGCCTCGGCGCAAGCCCCGAAGGGCTCGCGCTCTCCGACGACGGCCGCACGCTCTACGTCGCCAACGCGCACAGCAACTCCGTCGCCGTCGTCACACTCTCCGGCGCCGCGCGCGGGAGTGAGAGAAGCAGCAAGGGCAGGGCCTCTGCCGCGCGTGAAAGCGAAGACCGTGAAGAGAGTGGCGCGCAACGCTCCATCGTGCGCGGCTTCATCCCTGTGGGTCAGTACCCTTCGGCCATCGCGGTCGCGGGCGGCCGTCTCTTCGTCGGCAACGGGAAGGGGACGGGCTTCGCCAACTCTTCGCTGGTCGTCGATAACTCCGGGCGCGCGCCGAACATGCCAAATGCGCGCTTCCCCTTCGGCACGGGGCGCAGCACGCACAGCGGCAAGTACGGCGGGCAGTACAGCGTCCCGCTCGTCGCCGGCAACCTCTCCTTCGTGCCGGAGCCGACCGAGCGCGAGCTGGTGCGCTACACGCAGAGCGTCATGCGCAACAACAACCTCATCGGAGCCGAGCGGCGCGAACTCTTCGGCGGGCGCTCGCCCATCAAACACGTCATCTACGTCATCAAGGAGAATCGCACCTACGATCAGCTCTTCGGCGACCTGAACGCTTCCGGCGATGGCACGCGCGCCGACGGCGATGCTTCCATCGCCATCTTCGGCGCCGGTGAAGCCGCACGCACGCCGAAGGGTGAAGCACAAAC
>JBJMGQ010000253.1:0-16829 GCA_045807845.1 Pyrinomonadaceae bacterium
CGCAGACAGTTCATCTTGTTGCGATGCTGGCTCCGCTCCTCGCGGCAGTTGACGACGACGCCCGAGGGCAGGTGCCGAAGCCTGACGCCCGTCTCGACCTTGTTGACGTGCTGTCCGCCGGGGCCGCCCGAGCGAAAGGTCTCGACCTCGCACTCGCGCAACAGCTCTTCGTCAGATTCGGGAAGGATAATCAACGGCATCGTCGTCAACTAACAACTCACGCGTGACGCTTCACTAAGCCGGACAACACTGCGAGCAGCTCCGACGGCTCGACCGGCTTCGGCAGATATGCGTCGAAGCCCGCGGCCAGAGAGCGCTCGCGGTCGTCGTCTCGCGCGTAGGCGGTCAGCGCGACGGCCGGCGTCTCGTTGATGCGCGCCGCGCCGTGTCCGCGCACGCGGCCGATGAGCGAGTAGCCGTCCTCGTCCGGCATCCCGATGTCGCTTACGAGCACGTCGCAGCCCGCGCCTTCGAGCGCCGCCCAAGCCTCGGCCGCCGACCCGACCGCTTTGACGGACGCGCCCGAGCCTTCAAGCAGCACCTTCAACATCGCTCGTGCGTCCTCTTCATCCTCGACAAGCAGCACGCGCGTCCCCGCGAGCGAAGTCGAGTTCGTCGTGCTCGTGGCGGCCTCGGCCTTCGGAACGGAGGGTTGCGAAAACTCTGGCCCGCGCTGCGCCGGCCTGAGCGGCAGACGCAGCGTAAAGGTTGAGCCAAGCCCGCGCCCCGCGCTCTCGGCCGACACCTCGCCGCCGTGCAGCTCGACTAGATGGCGGACGATGGCTAAGCCCAGCCCGAGCCCGCCGTGCTGTCGCGTCGTGCCCATGTCGGCCTGCCGGAAGCGGTCGAAGACGTGCGGCAGAAACTCCGGCGCGATGCCCTCCCCCGTGTCGCTGACGCGGAGGGCGTTGCGTAAGCCTTCGCGACGCAGCTCGACCTCGACGCGCCCGCCCGCGGGCGTGAACTTGACCGCGTTCGAGAGCAGGTTCCACATCACCTGTTGAAGACGGTCGGGGTCGGCCGCGACCTCGCCCACGTCGCGAGCGAGCAGCGTGCTCAGGTAGACGCCCTTCGCCTCGGCGGCCGGGCGGACGCTCTCGACCGCGTCCTGCACGAGCGCACGCAACTCCACGGGTCGCATCTCCAGACGGAGCTTGCCCGTGATGATGCGCGACACGTCGAGCACGTCCTCGACTATCTGTCTTTGCGCGCGCGCGTTGCGCTCGATGGCCGCGATGGCGCGCGCCGCCTCTTGCTCGTCGAGGCTGCCGGCCGCGAGCATCGAGGCCCAACCGAAGATCGCCGTCAGCGGCGTGCGCAGCTCGTGTGAGAGCGTGGCGAGAAACTCGTCCTTGATGCGGTTGGCGTCCTGCGCCTGCCGGTAGAGCCGCGCGTTCTCGACGGCGAGCGCGGCGCGACGCGCGAGGTCTTCGGCGAAGGCGAGGTCTTCGGCGCCGTAGCCGCGACCGGACTCGGCCGTGACGAAGGTGATGGCGCCGAACGCGCGCCCCTGCGTCGCAAGCGGGACGACCATGACTGAGGTGAAGCCCAGCTCGCGCATGATGCGCAGGTGCTCCTCGTCCTTCGCCGATGCGACCAGCAGCTCGTCCGGTATCTCCGCGTAAAGCTCAGACCGCTTCGTGCGCAGCACTGCGGCCACGCCGTGCGGTGCATCGGGCTCGTAAGGATAGCGCTCGCTCAACTCGCGCGCCCACTCGACCTTCGCGGGGTCAACGTGCGCGACCGCGAGGCGCCGCACCTCGCCGTCTTCGCCGAGGATGTCCACGCCGCACCAGTCGGCGACCCAAGGCACGGCCGCGTGTGCGACCGCCTCAAGCGTCTTCTCGTAGTCGAGCGAAGAGGAGAGCAGCGTCGTCGCTTCGGCGAGAAAGGTCGCGCGGCGCTCCGCGACCTGTGAATCGCCGCGCAGGCGTAACTGCTCGTCGTAGAGTTCCGCGGTGCGGACGGCCGAGGCGGCGAGGTTGGCGAGCGCGGTGGCGACGACCACATCCGTCTCGGCGAAGCGGCGCGGCTCGCGGTAGTAGAAGACGAGCGTGCCGACAATCTCGCCGTGCGCCTTGAGCGGGAGCGTTAACAGTGAGCGAATGCCTTCGCGTCGATAAGTCTCGCGGCGGGCTTCGAGCATCGGCACGGCGGATATGTCCTCGACGACGAGCGGGCCGTCGGTCATCCGCGGCGTCTCTGTGGTGACCGCGATGCGCTCGCAGCGGTACTCGTCGGAGAGCCCGCTGGAAGCGACGACCGTCCAGACCGTATCCCTCGCGAGATAGCGCCAGATGGCGTAGGCGTCGGCCGCGACCAGACGGTGCGAGAGCGCAAGGACGGCCGGGAGCACGACCTCCGTCTGCGGCGAGCTGAGCAGGCTCGCCGAGGCGTCCACGAGCGTTCTGAGCCGCTCCTCCACGTCGCGCCGATGCCCGAGTGCCTCTTCGGCCTCGTCGCGTGAGGCGCGCGCCTCTGCCAGCAGACGCTCGCGCTCCTGCGCGGCGCGGACGCGCTCGGTCACGTCGCGCGCGATGCCTTCGACGGCGAAGGGCTGGCCGTCGCGATAGGCGATGCGCGTCGAGACTTCGAGCGTCAGGCGCCGCCCGTCGCGCGAGATGATGTCCACCTCGTAGACGGTCGGAAGCGAAGGATCGCGCAGCTTCTCCGCGGTCATCTGCTTCGCCAGCTCAAGGTGCTCGGGCGCGACGACCTGCGCGATGTTGAGGCCGCCGAGTATCTCCTCGCGCGTGTAGCCCGTCGCTTCGGAGCCGGCGCGGTTGATGGCGAGATAGTTCCCCGAGAGGTCGTGCGAGTAGATGATGTCGTTGGCGTTCTCAAGGAGTGAGCGGTAGCGCTCGTCGCTCTCGCGCAGCGCCCGCTGGATGTCTTCGGGGGGTTGTGGTGGGGTCGCTTCGTCCTGCATCACACTCGGGGGGCGGCATTGTTTAGCTGCGTCTGTGTGCCTCCGCGCTTAAGTCTCTTTTCCGGTGAGTTCAGGCGTTGGCGCTTGCCGGGTCGGAGGTGTCGGCGACCTTCTTCTCGCTGAGGTTCTCGTGGTCGAAGACGGCCTTGCGGACAAGCTCGCCGCGGCGCTCGGCCTCGCGCGTCTTTTCCAGAAAGCGCTCGGCCGCGACGCTGTCCGAGTCGCGCAAGTGCTCGGCCATGTGGCGCATCAGCATCACGCTCTCGGCGATGGAGCGGATGGCGCTCCACAGCGTCGCCTCGATGTCCTCGCTCAGGTCTGCGAGCAGGCTGTCGGTCGAGTAAGCGTGGCCGGTGTGGCAGCGGTAGCGCGTGCGGCCGTTCTCCTTCAACTGAAGGAGCGTGCCGTGGCATTCGGGACAGGTGAAGACCGAGGGCGTGCCCAACTTTGTGACGCCCTCCTGGAACGCGCCATCCGCCTTGGCGATGTTGACCTCGATGTCCAGCTCTTCCGGCACTTCGTAACCTCCTTGCGCCGCGAGGGTGAGGCTCGTCAGACGCACCAGCAGGGGCGGAATCTCCGCCAGCCGCAACGTGTAGTCCACTTCGACCTGCGCGAGTGCGTTCAGTGGCATTGAGGACATGAACGCCTCGTCCGGGTTCTGCACGACGGCCACGCCGCCCAGCCGCTTGACCGTCCAGAGCCCCGAAGTCCCGTCGTCTAAGCCCCCCGTCAGGATGACGCCGACGACGCGCGGCCCGTAGACCTGCGCGGCCGAGCGAAAGAGCGGGTCGATGGCGGGGCGGAAGCGGTTCTCGCGCGGCCCGCGCGAGAGACGCATCAGGCCCGGCTCAAGCAGCAGGTGCATGTCGGGCGGCGCGACGTAGATGTGACCGGGCTGGATGCGCTCGCGGTTGGCGGCATGGCGCGCGACGAGCGGGCCGGCGCGGTCGAGAATAGAGGCCAGCACACCCGGCGAGTCGGGCGCGGTGTGCATGACGACGAAGAGCGAGCCCGAGAACTCTTCCGGCAACCCCGCGACGAGCGACCGCAGCGCCTCGACGCCGCCCGCCGACGCTCCGACGACGATGATGTCTCTACCAGGCATCCTCGAACCTTCCCCGCGCGCACCCGACCGGCGACCGCGCATCACCAACCCGAAGAATGTTTGTCGATTAGGAGTTAGCATACTCCCTCAACCTGCTTTTGACTATACAGGCCGCATCAGCTTCGACTAAACTCTGCCTCATAACGCACCAATCCCGCCCGCGGTCTCCCACGGGCTCGTGCGTCATCCCTTTGAGTGAAAGGTCTTAATGAGCAGCACACCGGACGGTAACGGCGACGGGGAGTTCGTTCTACCCGCGAAGAAGGTCGGCGACGGGTTCATGGTCGTCGGGCTCGGCGCCTCGGCCGGTGGCATCCGTGCCTTCAGAGAGTTCTTCGCGCACGTGCCCGAGCAGAGCGGGATGGCCTACGTCGTCATCCTCCATCTCTCGCCCGAGCACGACAGCCATCTCGCCGAAGTCTTGCAGCAGTCCACTCCGATGCCTGTGACACAGGTCACCGAGAAGGTCAGGATTGAGCCTGACCACGTCTACGTCATCCCGCCCAACCAGAGCCTCTCGATGCTGGAGGGCTCGCTCGTCCTCTCCAACGTGACGCGCATCGAGGAGCGGCGCGCGCCCGTGGACATCTTCTTTCGCACGCTCGCCGACTCGCACGGCGCGCGCGCGGCCTGCGTGGTGCTCTCGGGCACGGGCGCCAACGGCTCGATGGGGCTCAAGCGTTTGAAGGAGCACGGCGGGGTCGCGGTCGTGCAAGACCCGCAGGAGGCCGAGTACCCGGACATGCCGCGCAACTCCATCGCGACGGGGCTGGTGGACTATGTGCTGCCCGTCGCGCAGATACCGCGTTGCATCGTCGCCTACCGCGATGCCCTCTTGCAGATCGAGGACGACGGCGAGCCGCTCGACGCGCTCAAACAGCGCGATGAGCAGGCGACGGCCGCCATCCTCGCGCAACTGCGCCTGCGCACGGGGCAGGACTTCACCAACTACAAGCGCCCCACCGTGCGCCGCCGCATCGACCGGCGCATCAGCGTCACGCAGGTCGCGGACGTGGCCGAGTACGCCGCCTACATCCGCGAGCATCCGGAGGAGGCGCGCTCGCTCCTCAAGGACATGCTCATCAGCGTGACGAACTTCTTCCGCGACCCGAACGCCTTCAACACGCTTGAGAAGCAGATTATTCCCCGCCTCTTCGAGAACCGGAGCAGCGCCGGATACGTTCGCGTCTGGGTGGCGGCCTGCGCCACGGGCGAGGAGGCGTACACGGTCGCGATGCTGCTCGCGGAGTATGCTGAAAATCTGACCTCTCCGCCGTCGATTCAGGTCTTCGCCAGCGACATCGACGAGGAGGCCATCCAGTTTGCGCGCGCCGGTCACTTCACGCTCAACGACGTGGCCGACGTGAGCCCCGAGCGACTGCGCCGCTTCTTCACCAAGAAGGGCGAAGGCTTCAGCATCCGCCGCGAGCTGCGCGAGATGGTGCTCTTCGCCAACCACAACCTGCTCAAAGACCCTCCCTTCTCACACATCGACCTCATCACCTGTCGCAACCTCCTCATCTACCTCAACCGTTCGGGACAGGAGAAGGTGATGAACATTTTTCACTTCGCACTGAACCCCGGCGGGTACCTCTTCCTCGGCACCTCTGAGACGGCCGCGGACTACTCGGAACTGTTCGTCGCCGCGGACAAGGAGAGCAACATCTTTCAGGCGCGGGCCGTCGTGCCGCGGCTCGCGCCGCAACTGACGGTGGCCGCGCCGCTGCGCTACGACGCCCCGGGCGTGTCGTCGCTGCCGGGTGAGACGAGGCAGGAGATCAAAGTGCAGGAGCGACGCTCCTACCTCGACCTGCACCAACGTCTGCTGGAGATGTATGCGCCGCCGTCGGTGCTCGTCAACGCCGAGCATCACATCGTCCATCTGTCGGAGACGGCCGGCCGCTACATGACCTTGCCCGGGGGCGAGCCCACACACAACCTGCTCGCGGTGGTGCGCCCCGAGTTGCGGCTTCAGTTGCGCAGCGCACTCTTTCAGGCCGCGCAGAGCGCAAAGAGCGTCGAGGTGGCGCCCGTCAACGTGCGCCTTGGCGACTACGTCGCGCCGGTCAAGATAGTCGTGCGCCCCGTGACGGGCGCCTCCGACACGGCGCGCGGCTTCTTCCTCATCCTCTTCGAGTCGTCGGCCGCGGCCGACCCCGTCCGGCCCGACACGGAGCTCGTCCGCAGCGTCGAGCCGGCCGCGCGACAGCTTGAAGAGGAGCTGTTGAACGTCAAGTCGGAACTCCGCTCGACCATTGAGCAGTACGAGTTGCAGCACGAGGAGCTGCGCGGCTCGAACGAAGAGTTGCAGACGATGACCGAGGAGCTGCGCTCGACCGCCGAGGAGCTAGAGACCTCGAAGGAGGAGTTGCAGTCGTCCAACGAGGAGCTGACGACGGTCAATCAGGAGTTGAAAATAAAGATCGAAGAGCTGAGCCAGTCGAACAACGACCTACAGAACCTCATCGTCTCGACCGACCTCGCGACGGTCTTCCTCGACCGCTCGCTGCGCGTCAAGCTCTTTACGCCGCGGGCCCGCGGCATCTTCAATCTCATCCAGACGGACGTGGGGCGCCCGCTCTCCGACATCACCAGCCAGCTCGACGACGCAGGCGTAGCAGCCGCGGTCGAGCGCGTGCTCATCGACCTGCGCCCCGTCGAGCACGAGGTCGGGTCGCGCGACGGGCGCTGGCACCTGATGCACGTCTCGCCCTACCGCACGGACGAAGACCGCATCCTCGGCGTCGGCCTCACCTTCATCGACATCACCGAGCGCAAGCAGATGGAAGAGGCCCTGCGCGTCTCGGAAGAGCGGCTGCGGCTGACGGTGGAGAGCGTGACCGAGTACGCCATCTTCACGCTCGACGAGGAGGGGCGCATCCAGAGTTGGAACGCAGGCGCGGAGCGCACCTTCGGCTACACGGAGGATGAGGTGAGGGGCATGCACACCGCCATCATCTTCACGCCGGAAGATCGCGCGCGCGACGCCGTCGGGGCCGAGTTAAGGGCGGCGCGCACGGAGGGGCGTGCCGCCGACGAGCGCTGGCACCTGCGCAAGGACGGCTCGCGCTTCTACGCATCGGGCGTGCTCTCGCCGCTCGGCGACAGCGCCGCCTCGGGCTACGTCAAGGTGCTGCGCGACCTCACCGACCAGAAGCGCGCCGAGGAGGAGCTGAACCGTTCGCACGACGAGATGGAGATGCTCGTCTCGGAGCGCACGCAGGAGCTGCACGGCACGGTTCTGGCGATGCTCGCGGAGGTGAAGGAGCGGCGCGGGGCCGAAGCCTACGCGCGCAGCCTCGTCGGCCAGCTCGTCACCGCGCAGGAGGACGAGCGCCGCCGCATCTCGCGCGACCTGCACGACCAGTTGGGGCAGCAGTTGACCGCGATGCGTCTGAAGCTGGCCGCGCTGCGCGAGGCGTGCGGGCCAGACACGTCAATGGGCTCGCAGATCGAGGAGGTGCAGGCGCTCGCCGAAAGCATCGACTCCGAGGTGGATTTCCTCACGTGGGAGCTGCGGCCGACGGCGCTCGACGACCTCGGCCTGACCTCCGCGCTGGCGAACTACGTCAAGGAGTGGTCGAGCCACTACCACATCCCCGCGGAGGCGCACTTCAACGGGTTCCGCTCGGGTGAGCTGAGGCTCTCGCCGCAGATCGAGACCTGTCTCTATCGCATCACGCAGGAGGCGCTCAACAACGTCTACAAGCACTCGCAGGCCGCGCGCGTCTCCGTCATCCTTGAGCGGCGCGGCGCCGACGCGGTGCTCGTCATCGAAGACGACGGCATCGGCTTCTCCCCCTCTGCGGCGGTGCAGGCGGAGTCGGGCCACGGCCTCGGGCTCGTCGGGATGCGCGAGCGCGCGGCGCTGCTCGGCGGCTCGGTCGAGTTCGAGAGCGCGCCGGGGAAGGGCACGACCGTCTTCGCCCGCATCCCGTCTCAGGCGAGGCAGGAAGGAGGCTTGACGGAGTCGTGAGTAAGATTCGCATCCTGCTCGCCGAAGACCACCAGACGGTGCGCGAGGGCGTCCGGCTCCTGCTCGCCGCGCAGCCCGACATCGAAGTCGTCGGCGAGGCGGGCGACGGTCAAGCCGCGCTCCGTCTCGCCAAAGAGCTTGCGCCCGACCTCATCCTGATGGACGTTTCGATGCCCCTGCTCAACGGGCTGAAGACGACGGAGAAGCTGCGCGCGGAGTGTCCCGGCGCGCGCGTCGTCGCGCTCACGCGCCACACGGACAGGGGCTATCTACAACAACTCCTGCTGGCCGGCGCCTCCGGCTACGTGCTCAAACAGAGCGACCCGGTCGTGCTGCTCCAAGCCGTGCGCGCGGTGGCCGCGGGCGGCGACTATCTCGACCCGGCCATCACGAGCAAGGCGCTCTCGGGCTTCTTCGGGCGGCGAGGCGCGTCGGTCGGAGAGGTTTACCTCTCCGACCGAGAAACAGAGGTGCTGCGCCTCATCGCCCTCGGCTACAGCAACAAAGAGATTGCCGCCCGCCTCTCCCTCAGCGTCAAGACGGTCGAAGCGCACAAGGCCAACGCCATGCGCAAGCTCGACATGACCGGCCGCATCGACATCGTCCGCTACGCCATGCTCCAGGGCTGGTTGGAAGATACGTGATAAGTGTTGAGTGATAAGAGAGAGAAGGCGGGCCCCTGCCCTCCTCTTATCACCCAACACTTATCACCTCTTAGGGTTTTTCCCTACCGGCCTTTCCCACCTTCCTAATAGTCGAATCCGTACCAGCGTGCGAGACTCTCCGGGTTAACAAGGGGGAAAGGGCGTCCTGTCTTCGCCTGACGGGGGCAGGACGCCAAAGTCTTCCGCGAGGGTCGCGCCAGCGGCAGCAGTCACGTCCGCCTCGAAGGCGCGACCCTCGCGAGACGCAATCGGGGCGTGGCCCCCGATTCGGAAGCAGATGGCTTCGCCGACCATGACGACCGGAGCGGCCTGCGACTCTCAACACCGCAACTCAAGCTGTAGAAGTGAGGAACGAGTGCCACCCTTCCTTGTAACGGGAGCGTTTGCCCGCCGGCCCGCGCTGGCGGCAAAGGTGCTCGTGGTTGAAGACCACGAGGACACGCGCTGCCTGCTGCGCCTGCTGTTGGAGAAGCGCGGCTTCTCGGTCATCGAAGCCGGCGACGGCTTCGAGGCTATGAATATGGCCGAGCGCGAGCACCCCGACCTCATCCTGTTGGATAGCGAGTTGCCGCTGCTCGACGGCATCGGGGTCACGCGGCGGTTGCGCGGGATGCCGGAACTCTCGGCTATCCCTATCGTCTTCCTCTCCGGCCATGCGGAGAACGAACGACGCGCTGCCGCGCTCGACGCCGGCTGCGACGAATACATGGTTAAGCCCTTCGACCTCGCAAGGCTCGATAACGTCTTAACCCGGCACCTGCCTAGGCGCGGAAGCGCTGGTACGAGGGGGTTTGAATAAGTGATGTCACGACAGCAAACAATTGCCGCCAGCCTCGTCAGGGAGGCAGCGAGTATGAGCCGCGAGGGCGGCGCCACGCGGAAACTGTTCGGGCTCGTCGAGCTTGACTCGGCGGGCACGGTGCTCTACGCGCGCTGCGAGTCGTCCGACTCGCAGCAGGTCGGCGGCGCGCCCGATTACACGGGGTGCAACTTCTACACGGAGGTCGCGCCCTTCAAAAACGTTGCCGAGTTCAGGAACCAGCTCGACAGCTTCAACCGAGGGTCGCAGCCCGCACACAGTATCGACTTCATCTGCGACTACGAGGACGGCCCGCTGCCCGTCAGGATTCTGCTCGCGCGCATACGCGAGGGCTCCCGGACGGACGTGACCAAATCCATCCTCGTCCATATACGGAAGGCAAAATAACCCCCAGCATGTCTCTCCCAACCGAGGCCAGACATTTCCCCCCATCCAGCGGGCACAGTCCCGGGAGAAAGTTATGGAGAATGAATTAGGCAAACCTGACGCTTACACTCGCAGTCAGTCGCACACCGCGGGTCACCCGCACACACTGACTGCGTTGCCCGTCGGGCTCGACGCGCAGCGCACGGATAGCGACGCGCTCAACCTGTTGCTGACTAACAGGCTCTTGAGCGCCCTGCCCGCGGAAGACTTCTCGCATCTCTTCCCGCATCTCGAACCGGTCTCGCTTGTGGCCGGCCAGATGCTCTATAAGCTCGACGAGGAGATACGCTACGTGTACTTTCCTGAGACGGCCGTCGTCTCGCACCTCTACATCCTGATGGAGGGCGGTGTGACCGAGGCGGACATGGTCGGGCGCGAAGGGATGGCGGGACTGTCGGCCGTCTTCAACGGGCCGCCGCCGGCCTACAGGAGCGAGGTGACGCTCGGGGGCAGCGCGTTGCGCGCGCGCGCGGACGTGATGCGTCAGGAGTTCGCGCGCGGCGGGGCCTTGCAGCAGATACTTCTCAAGTACGCGACGGCACGCATCACGCTGCTCTCGCGCCGCGCCGTCTGCAACGGCAATCATCGTGTCGATGAGAGGCTCTGCACGTGGCTCCTGATGATGCACGACCGCGCGGGCGACAAGCCTTTGATGCTGACGCACGAGCGCATCTCGCGCCACCTCGGCACGCGCCGCGCGGGCGTGACGAGCGCCGCCACGGCTCTGCGCGACCGCGGCGTCATCGACTACACGCGCGGCCACATCGTCGTCACCGACCGCGTGGCGCTCGAAGCCGCCGCCTGCGAGTGCTACCCGGCCGTCAGGGAGAGCAGCTACATAGCCCGTTAGCGTTCGACAAATTGTTAACCGGCGCAGAGACAGAGACACAGCTAAGAGTTAAATCTACTTAGCTGTGTCTCTGTCTCTGCGTCTTTTTTTTCTTTGACCGCTCTAGGCGGCGTCGAGTGGGCGCTCGACCGGCACGTGTAGGGAGATGCGGTCGTAGAGGCGGAGCAGGAAGTGCTGGCCGGCGGCCGAGGGGGTGTCGATGCGGACGCCGTAGAGGCCGTTGCGCTTGATGTGGACGAGCTTGGCCGTCAGAGGGATGATTCCCTCCTCCGCGATGAGCGACACCCAGAGCAGATCGCCCATCGCCGCCACGGGGTCGCCCGGTAGATTGCGGAGCGCCAACCCGAGACAACTGAAGTCGGCGACTTCGGCCGTGCCCAGCATCTCGTGGCGCGTCAGGTTGTCCACGGCCGCGACCAGTTTCCGCGGCCCGATAACGCGCGGGAGCCCACGCCGTTCGACCGGCTCAAGCCCTCTCTGCCCAAAAAAATCTTCCATAAATTCCCTCCGGATTCCCGGCTTTCCGCGAATGATACCCTAATAAAGCACCAATGGCGCCCGGATTCCGCTTCACTCGCCGAGCGCCGCGTACTTGAAGAGACGGTAGCGGTAACGCTGGTGTTCGCGGATGCTGGCCGCGACCGCGCCGTGCAGCGACTCGTCCCACTTCGCGTACTCTTCGATGAAGCGGTCGGCCGCCGCCTTGTCGCCCTCGTACTGCACACGCAGCACCCGTTCGAGCAGGTCGCGCACCACGTCGCGGTACTTGTCATAGTTGATGCGCAGCCGCTTCGCGTCGCGGTCGAACGAGAGCAGGCCGTGTTCGAGAAAGAAGTTCCACTGCATCAACTCCATCGTCTGATACGGCTGGTCGCGGCGCGGCTTGACGTTCTGTAGGACACGCAGCACGCCCGACGCGTAGACGGCGCGGAGCTGCGCGTCCGTGTAGTAGCCCTGCTTGCGGAGCGGCTCGGCGACGTAGAGCGAGACGAGGTCGGCCTTCATCTCTTCTAAGAGGTCTGCGTCGTCCTGTAGCGCCGCGTCGAGGTCGCGGCCGTCCTTCGTCACGTCCACGCCGAGATAGTGGCCGACCTCGTGCCAGAGCGTTCGATAGAAGTTGCCGTCCGTGCTCAGCTCAGACTTGTGGCGCGGGTCAACGGCCGCTTCCCACGTCGAGCTCGTGCCCTCGAACAACTCGGGCGCGCGCATGATGTTTGCGCGCAGCATGATGGTGCGGCCGTAGCGGCGCGCGAGGTACGCCTCGTTCGGGAGGATGGTGGCGGTGTTGCCGCCGCGCGACTGCGCGAAGTCGGCCACCACGTCATACGCGCCGACCGAAATCTCCTCACGCACGCGCCGCTCGAACTTGAAGGGCAGAGCCTCCTGTAGCGCCTGCAAGCCCTTCATCGCCGCGCGCAGGCGGTCGGTCTCTTCGCGCCGGTTGCTGAGGACGTTAAAGGAGTAGAAGGTCTTCACGCCGTAGAGCGAGTCGTCGTAGGTTTCGTAAGAGCCTATCTGCGCGTTGAGGTTCTTGAAGTGCCCTGTCACCCACGCCGCATCGCCCGATTCGTAGTCGTCCGAGAGCAGATCGCGCGCGCGGTTGCGCAGGTAGCGCGCGAACTCCCAATCATCCTTCTCGACCGCATCGGCCGCCTCGTTCAAGAGCGCGTGCGAGCGCACCATCTCATCGGCCCAAGCGACCGAGTACGGCACGGCGTAGAAAGCCTTCGCGTCCGGATGCACGAGCGCCGTCTCCAACTCCTTGCGCAGCCCGGGATGCAGCGCGTCGAGCGCAGGGTACTGTTTGAGCTTCGCCAAATCACGACGCAAGTTAACCGCGGTCGAGCGGCGGACGGCCGTGCGTTGGTCGAGTATCGCATCGCGCTTGTCGGGGTGCGCGCCCAGGAAGGCTTCGACCTCCTCCTTCGTCGCGCCGTCGTACATGGCCGCACCCGGCGCCGTCAACTCGACGGGCACGATGGGCTCGCGCCTGTTTTCGAGCGTGGTGCCGATGGGGCCTTGAAAGAGCCTGTAGAGGTTGAGCAGGTTGCGCGTGGACTCCGGCGAGCCGAGCCGCTTGTCTAAGGCCACGAGTGCCGCGTGCGACTCGACGGCGCGCGCGTGGCGCTGCTGCTCGTAGACTGTCTGGAAGATTTTGCCGACCTCGATAAGCTTCGCCAACGCCCGCCGCTCGCCCTCGGTCAGGTGCGACGTGTCGGGCGCGAGCCGCACCTCGCCGGTCTTCTCGATGAGCGCGCGGCTCTTCTCTTCGGGCCAGTAACCCGCGGGCAGACCATTCTGCGCGGGCCTCCGCCCCGAAGTCTGCGCCAGCAGGTTCGAGGCGGCGAGCCCCGCCAGTGCGAGCGTAAACAGAATTCTCACGGTTCACCTCCGCAAACGTTATAACGGGAATGGCTCACACTTTAGCAGACAACGAACCCGTGTGCAGCCGACCGGCCCTGCTGTGAGTAAAGAGTAAATTCACATGGATGGACAGGATGAACAGGATGATGGATTTCAAATCTGAAATCCATCATCCTGTCCATCCATGTGAGTTCATCTCGAAACCTTTTCGCCCCGGCTCAAGTATAATCAATCCGAAATTTTCACGCCGAAGCCTTGCACAAACGAATCGCTCGCCCCGGCGTTAATTCCCTCCCGTTGAAGGAGCCAGAAGGAATGTACAGGTCTCTCTTACTCGCCGCCCTGATACTGCTCTGCACCGCCGCGCCCACGGCCGCCCAACCGCGACGCGGCGACGACCTCGCGCGGCTGCTGCGTTATCCCGACATCAACGGCGACACTATCGCCTTCGTCTACGCGGGCGACATCTGGACGGTGCCGGCCGCGGGCGGCATCGCTCGCCGTCTCACCTCGCACCCGGGGCTCGAACTCTTTCCGAAGTTCTCGCCCGACGGCCGCTGGATAGCCTTCTCGGGTCAGTACAACGGCACGCGACAGGTCTTCGTCATCCCCACGGAGGGCGGCGAGCCGCGGCAGCTCACCTTCTACAACGAGGTGGCCGCGCTGCCTCCGCGCGGAGGCTACGACAACCGCGTGCTCGGCTGGACGCCCGACGGCCGCAACGTCCTCTTCCGAGCCAACCGCGTCGCGCAGAGCGACCGCCTTGGTCGTCCCTACCTTGTGCCTGTTGACGGCGGCCCCGAACAACCTCTGCCGATAACCGAGGCGGGCGGCGTCAGCTACTCGCCCGACGGCGGGCGCGTCGCCTTCACGCCCATCTCGAACGAGTTCCGCGGGTGGAAGCGCTACCGCGGCGGCCAGTCGCCCGACGTGTGGATTTACGATCTGAAGAGCAACACGTCCGAGCAGATTACGACGGGGCGCGAACAGGACATGCTGCCCGTCTGGCTCGGCGACACCATCTTCTACATCTCCGACCGCGACTCGACGATGAACGTCTTCGCCTACGACACGCGCACTCGACGGACGCGGAAGATGACGAACCACACCGACTACGATGCGCTGTGGCCCTCGGGCTCGGGCGACGAGCTGGTCTACGAGGCGGGCGGCTACGTCTACCGCCTCGACGCGAAGTCTGGGAAAGAAGAGCGCGTCCCCATCAAGCTCTACGGCGACTTCCCGGACACCGTGCCCTACTTCGTCAACGTCAAGGATTTCGTCGAGACCTTCTCCATCTCGCCGAGCGGCGCGCGTGCGCTGTTCGGTGCGCGCGGCGACATCTTCACCGCGCCCGCAAAGGAGGGCGAGGTACGCAACCTCACCGACTCGCAGGGCGTGCGCGAGATGGCGCCCGCGTGGTCGCCCGACGGCCGCTGGGTCTCTTACCTCTCCGACCGCTCGGGCGAGTACGAGTACTACGTGCGCCCCTCGGACGGCACGGGGCAGGAGCGGCGCGTCTCGATGGACGGCGACGTGTGGCGCTACCCGGCCGTCTGGTCGCCCGACAGCCGCATGCTCGCTTACGGAGACAAGAAGCAGCGCCTCCGCATCGTCGATGTCGCCACGGGCAAGACGACGGACGTTGACCGCGGCACGCGCAACGACATCACGAGTTATAACTGGGCGCCCGACAGCAAGTGGATTGCTTACGCGAAACTGGGCGCGAACCAGTTCTCGGAGATTTGGGTCTACTCGCTCGCGTCGAGCAAGGCGCAGCGTCTGAGTGGAGGGATGACGAGCGACACGGAGCCCGTCTTCGACCCGAAGGGTCGCTACCTCTACTTCCTCTCGAACCGCGACTTCAACCTCACCTTCAGCGCCTTCGAGTTCAACTATCTCTACACCAATCCGACGCGCGTCTACGTCGGACTGCTCGCGGCGGACGGCCCCGCGCTCTTCCTCCCGACGAGCGACGAGGAGCGCGCCAAGACGAAGGAGACGCCGCTCACGCAGCCGCCCAACCCCGCGCAGCAACCGCCCTCACAGGGCGGCAAGCCGCAGGGCGCCGGTGGTCAGGCGCAGCAACCGGCGGCCACGCCTTCACCCGAGGCGACCGCAGCACAGACGGCCGCGCCTGCGCCCGCACAGGCGGCGGGCAGGTCGGAAGAGCCGAAGTCCGCACCGCCCGCAGGCGTCAACGTCCGTATTGATTTTGAAGGATTCGAGAACCGCGTCCGCGCCATCCCCGGCCCGAACAGCAACTACCGCCACCTGTCCGCCACGGGCGACGGCGTGCTCTACCTCTCCGGCCCCGGCCGCCTCCTGCTCTACAACCTCGAAGCCAAGGCCGAGCAGCCCATCATCGAGGGCATACAGGACTACGACCTCGCCGCGGGACAGAAGCACGTCGTCTTCCAAGCGCGCGATGCATACGGCATCGCACCCGTCGCGCCCGGGCAGAAGCCCGACGCCGGCCTGCTCAAGCTCGAAGGCTTGACGATGAAGCTCGACCCGAAGGCCGAGTGGGCCGAGATGTACACAGATGCTTGGCGCACGATGCGCGACTGGTTCTACGACCCCAACATGCACGGCCTCGACTGGAAAGCGATACGCGACAAGTACGGCGCGCTCGTTCCTTACGTCGCCAATCGCGAGGACTTCACCTTCCTGCTCACCGAGATGGGGAGCGAGCTGTCGGCCGGCCACGTCTACGCCGAACGCGGCGACGACCCGCCGAAGGTGACGCGCGCCGACGGCGGACTGCTCGGCGCGGAGATTGTCCCGGACGCTTCGGGCTACTACCGCATCGCCAAAATCTTCCCCGGCGAGAACTGGCAGGAGTCCTTCCGCTCGCCCCTGACCGAGCCGGGTGTGAAGGCCAAAGCCGGCGACCTCATCCTCGCCGTTGACGGCCGCACCACGCGCGGCGTCAAGAACTTCTACGAGATGCTCGAAGGCAAGGCCGCGCGCGTCGTCACGCTCACGCTGAATGACAAGCCAGACACCGCGGGCTCGCGCGAGGAGCGCGTGCGCCCCGTTCGGAGCGAGTCGAACCTGCGCTACCTCGACTGGGTGCAGTCGCGCCGCGCCGTCGTCGAAAGGCTCTCGGGCGGGCGCATCGGCTACATCCACGCGCCCAACACAGCGGTCGAGGGCAACCGCGAGCTGTTCAAAGGCTTCTACCCACAGGCCAACAGAGACGCCCTCATCATCGACGACCGCTACAACGGCGGCGGCTTCATCCCCGACCGCATGATTGAGTTGTTGGAGCGCCGCCCGCTCAACTACTGGTCGCGGCGTGGCCTCGAACTGGGCTCGTCGCCCGCCTTCGCGCACATCGGCCCGAAGGCGATGCTGATTAACGGCTACGCGGGCTCGGGCGGCGACGCGCTCCCCTACTTCTTCCGCGAGCGCAACCTCGGCCGCATCTTCGGCACGACGACGTGGGGCGGGCTCATCGGGCTCTCCGGCAACCCGCAGCTCGAAGACGGCAGCAGCCTCTCCACGCCCTCCTTCCGCTTCCTCACCACCGAAGGCAAATGGGACGTTGAGGGCACAGGCGTGGCTCCCGACGTTGAAGTCGTAGACCGCCCCGAAGCACTCGCCCGCGGCGAAGACCCGACGCTCGAAGCGGCGGTCAAGTACTTGTTGGAGGAGTTGAGGCGCAACCCGCCCAAACGCCCCGACGCTC
>JBJMGQ010000254.1:0-7852 GCA_045807845.1 Pyrinomonadaceae bacterium
CCGACTTGTAGCCCGAGCCGTAGTCGGCGCCGTTGGGCGTGAGGCCGTAGATGTAGCCGCTCTTCGCAGTCGCGGTCGAGACCGCGCCCGAGACCGAAGTGTCAATCAGCTTCGCGGCCGAGAGCCCGGGCATGTCGCCATACTTGCCGAAGCCGAGGGTCGAGGAGTAGGTGCTCTCCGACGTGCCGATGGTGCGCAGCGTCGAGATGGCGGACGCTTCGTTGGCAGCGCGGCGCGAGGCGAGGAGGTTGGGGATGGCGATGGCGGCGATGATGCCGATGATCGCGACGACGATCAGCAGTTCGATGAGCGAGAAGCCCTTCTGGCCTTTGTTCTTTTGCATCTGTGTAACGGTGCTCCTTGGGAGAAAGTTGTTCTGAGTGAAGATTCGTTCTCGCACCGTCGGCCATCGTTTCAGGCTACGCGCCGGTCGGGCGACTTCGGACGGCAGTGCCTAAAACAATGCTCGTGCCACGACCGGCTCGGCCGCACTTTGAGGGGAAATGGGCTGATTCGCATGGAAATTTGCAACGTAAGCGCGGGGTGGCGCCCGGTGCCGAAGTGACGGAGCACGGGACGGTAACAAATTTCGTCAGCCACTCCCTGACGTAAATTGACAGCCCTGATAAACGGGAAAGAGTTGTGAGGGATTCCGGAAAACCGTCGCGGCCTGTTCCAGAAAATGCGACCGGCTCAGCCCTCGGATGCGCCGCGGCCGGCGGCGTCGGAGCGAAGCTGAGCGGTCATGCTGCGGATGCCGTGCTTGTCGAGGAGGTGGCGCAGAGAGCGCACGGAGAGGTGGAGGATTTCGGCCGCGCGCGTCTGGTTGCCGCCCGTGCGGCGCAGTGCTTCGAGGAGGAAGGACTTCTCAAGATGTTCGAGGTGCGCGACGAGATTCAAGCCCTCCTCGGGCAGCCCCGACTCCGCGGGCGTGACGCTCGCGGGGTTGTAGTTGGTCACAGACTGCGGGAGCGACTCGGGCTGGATGGTGTCGGTGCGCTCTAACGCGACGGCGCGCTCGATAGTGTGCTCAAGCTCGCGGACGTTGCCGTGCCACGCGTAGGCTTCGAGCAACTCCTTCGAGCGTTCCGAGATGTGCAGGGCGCGCCCCGTCTGCCGGCAGAACTTCTCAACGAAATGATCGACCAGCTCGGGGATGTCTTCGCGCCGCTCGCGCAGAGGGGGCAGCTCAATCGGGATGACCGAGACGCGATAGAAGAGGTCTTCGCGGAAAGAGCCCTGCTTGACCATCGCCGCGAGGTCGCGATTCGTCGCCGCGATGACGCGCGTGTCCACGCTCGTCTCTTCGTGCGCGCCGACGGGTCGGACTTTGCGCTCCTGCAACACGCGCAGAAGTTTGACCTGCATCGTCGGCGACATCTCGCCGATCTCGTCGAGGAAGATGGTGCCCTTGTCGGCGGCTTCAAAAAGACCCTTGCGGTTGGCGGTCGCGCCGGTGAAGGCGCCGCGCGTGTAGCCGAACAGCTCCGATTCGAGCAGCGTCTCGGTGAAGGCGCCGCAGTTAATCGGCATGAAGGGTTTATCGACGCGCGGGGAGAGGTTGTGAATGGCGCGCGCGACCATCTCCTTGCCGGTGCCGCTCTCGCCCGTGATGAGCACGGTGGACTGAACTTGCGCCACCGTCTCAATCATCTGGTAGACGGCCTGCATCTTCTGCGAGTGGCCGATGATCTGGTCGAGGCGGCCGCGCTCGCGCTGCGCGCGACGGAAGGCGCGGTTCTCCTGAAGAAGCTGAAAACGTTCGAGCGCCTTCTCGACGATGAGCTTCAATTCGTCCACGTCGAAAGGCTTCTGGATGAAGTCGTCGGCGCCGAGCTTGAAAGCTTCGCGCGCGGTCTCGACCGTGGCGAAGGCGGTCATCAACACGACACCCACGTCAGGCAGGAACTCGCGCAGGCGGCGCAACAGCTCGATGCCGTTCATGTCCGGCATCTTCACGTCCGAGATAATGAGGTCGGCCGGCGCCTGTCGCAAAAGCTCCAGAGCCTTCGTGCCGTTCTCGGCCGCCCGCACCGCGTGCCCCGCGCGCCCGAAGACGTGCGACAGAAGTTGCCGCATCCCCGGCTCATCGTCAACGATCAGAAGGTTCGCCATAGTCTCCAAGTAAGAGCCTAGCTCTGTTTGGCAGGCAGTTCTATCGTGATGGTCGTCCCATGCCCCTCGCGGCTGCGGACGTTGATTGTACCACCGTGGTCGCGGATTATCTGGTAGACGATGGAGAGGCCGAGCCCCGTCCCGCCCGTCGTCGAAGAGGAGAAGGGCTCGAAGAGTCTTTCGACCTGCGCGTGCGTCATGCCGCGCCCGGTGTCTGTGAAGGTGATGCGGACGCTGCCCGGGGCCGTGCGCCGCATCTCGGCGCGCAGCGTCCCACCCTCCGGCATCGCCTTCAAAGCGTTGCGCGTGAGATTCCAGAAGACCTGCCGGACGCCCTCGGCGTCGGCCATCGCCAGCACGGGCTCCTCGGGCAAGTCCTCTTCGAGCCGGTGCCCGTCGAGCACTTCGGGGCTGTGGCGCAGAAGCGCGAACGTCTCGCGCAGAGGCTCGCGCAGGTCTGTCTCTGCGAGCGAGAACTTGCGCGGTCGCGCGTAGGTCAGGAAGTCTGTGATGATGCGGTTGAGGCGGTCGGACTCGCTGAGGACGATGTCCATCAACTCGCGCTGCGAGGCATCGGCTTCAAGCTCAGAGCGGAGCACCTGAATCGAGCCGCGCATCGCCGCTAAGGGGTTTCGTATCTCGTGCGCGATGCCCGCCGCGACGCGCCCGACGGCCGACAGCCGCTCCTGCCGCCGCGAGGTCTCTTCCATCGAGCGGATGTCGGTCAGGTCTTGAAAGGTGATGACGAGCCCCGTCGTCTCGCCCGACTCGGACGAAAGCGGCGAGATGTTGTAGCCGAGTTTGATGAGGAAGCCCTCGGGCGTCAAACACTCCGACTCGTAGCGCGGGCTGGCGTGCCCCTCGGCCGCCGAGCACAGAGACTCCTCGATGCGCCCCTTGATGTCTCCGAACAGAATCGACACGTCCTGCCCGCGCAGGTCTGCGGCCGCGTAGCCCGTCATCTCTTCTGCCGCGCGGTTGACGGTGAAGACGCGCCGCTCAAGGTCGGTCGTGATGACGCCCGAACGTATCGACTCGACGATGCGCTCGTGCAGCGCGCGCAAAGAGACGAGCGCGTGCGTCGCCTCGCGCATCTGCACCTCGGAGAGCGTCTGCCGCTCGGCGAGTCGCGCCGCCAGCAGCCCGACGACGAGGAAGGCCACGACGTTCAGCCCCGTCACCTCAGCCGTCTCCGCGAGCGTCGCCGCCGTCAGGCCACGCCCGGCGCCTCCCAACCAACCTGCCGTCAGCCCGAGCATCGTCCCCGTATAAAAGAAGGCGCAGCCGACGGCCGTCACCAGTGCCCCACGCGCGCCGAGGTAGATGCTCGCCGCCGAGATGACCAGAATGTAGAGCGCCGTGTAAGGAGAGTAGAGGTTGCCCGTTACCCAGACGAGCCACGTCACCAGCAAAGCGTCGAGCGCGAACTGCGTCGCGGCCTGCACCCGCAGAGGGATGCGCGTGAACCGCAGCGCCAGCGCATAGAGCACAGACATCCCCGTCACCACGAAGGCGAACGGGAGCGCGCCGCCGAGCCTGCGCGGCTCGTGCACACCTGGCGCCAGCCCGCTCGTCCAGAGCACGCTGACGCCGAAGAGAAGCCCCGCCACCAACAGACGCCCCGCGATGAGTCTCCAGACCCAGATGCGCTGTAGCACGCTCTCGCCGCCGCCGGCCGTCTTCTCCTCACGCGCCCTCATGGCGCATAAGCCTAGCATAAAAGCCGCGCCGCCCCTGATTTTTGTCCTGAACCGTGCCGAATCCGTGTAAAACGCGGTCTGACATCAAATTGGGCGGGAATTTAAAGGACATAGGCACGTCAACGTGACAGAATGCCAAAGATTTTGCAAAATTTAAACACGGTTTATTAACTACTTGAAAATAAAGGGGTTGACAGCGCGTCTGGCTTCAGTTAAGCTGCGCGCCTGACTGAAGCTTATTTCCGAAGGGTCTGAAGCCGAAGTCGCCTGTCCGTCTATTTTCCTCTAAGCATACAAGCTGCGCACAAGAAGTAGAAGACAGGGTACTGTCCGCGTTTGGACGCAGAATCTTGGAGTCAAGACTCCACTCTTATCAGTTTACGGAGGACAACGTGAAAAAAGCTTATATCTCCCCTGTGGCATCCTTGCTCATGTCACTCTCACTCGCTCTAGGCATCCTCGTGTGCAACATGAGCGGTTATGGATTTCTCACGAGCGCCTATGCGTGCGGGGGGACGCCCGTGACCGTCTTCGGCGAGACCTTAACACTCGACAACGCACTCGCACCGAACGGCGTGGTCGTCCGTAACATTGTCGTTAACGGAGAACTCGTCGAGTCAGGCGTCATCGCCGGCTCCGTGCGATTCGTCAATGGCGATGTCGTCAATGCCAACGGTGTCATCGTCGGCAACGAGGCACCTGGCGGCGGGTCGTTGGAGCCTGATGGCGTCATCGTCGGCAACGAGACGCCCTGTCTCGACGGAGTCATCGTCGGCAACGAGACACCCACGGGGGGCCCTAACGGTGTGATCGTTGGCAACGAGACACCCACGCCGGGGCCGAACGGCGTCATCGTCGGCAACGAGATCAAAGTCACCGGCTTGATCGTCAGCGCCAGCGGCACGGCCAACGGCGGCACGCTGACCGGCGACAACCTCAACATCACGAACGGAGTCATCACGGGGACTAACCTGTTGCTCAGCGGCACGACCATCGAGGGGGGCTTCATTAACATCAACGGCACTATCACGGCAACTCAAATCGCGCCGGCCAACTAAGCCACCACGGCACCGAAAACCCCGTCTCACGGAGGTGAGGGGCGGCGGGCGCGTCCTAAACATTAGGACGCGCCCGCCGCCCCGAATAATTCCGGGGCACGCCGCGAGGCTTTGACTGCGTCAGGCGCAGCCACTACACTTTAATTGCAATGCCGGGGCGTCTCACCGCGCAGGCACTTGCCCCTTCGGCACATCGCACTGAAGTCGATGGACATCAAAAGCTGGCAAGAGTATTACATCCGTTCTGTCATCGTGCTCGGCGCGGTGGCGTTCGGGCTGTGCCTCGCCACGATGACCTTCGTGCTGCTCGACCCGCGGCTGCTGCTGCTGGCGGCGGTGACGGTCTTCCTCAGCGCGCGCGTCCAGATTCAGATCCCGCATAAGAGCGGGAACATCACCATCTCGGACACCTTCATCTTCCTGACGATGCTGCTCTACGGTGGCGGGCCGGCGACGCTGCTGGCGGCGGTCGAGAGCGCGTACTCCTCGCACCGCTTCGGCGGGACGGCGAAGACGGTCGCCTTCAACAGCGCGCAGATGTTGACCTCGACCTTCATCACGGCGACCGTGATGACGCGCATCTTCGGGCCGCCCGAGCAGTTGCCGATGAGCGAGAACCTCGGGGTCTTCCTCTCCGCCATCTGCGCGATGTCGGTCGTGCAGTACCTGACCAACTCTTGGCTCGCCTCCGTCTACACGGCCTTCCTGCGTGGGCTGAAGATCACGCAGACTTGGAGCCGCTACTACCTCTGGTCTTCGATTACGCATCTGGCGGGCGCGTCGGCGGCGGGGCTCATCTCGCGCGTCGTCGCCCGCTACGGCTACGCCTACGTCCTGCTGACCGCGCCCATCGTCGCCATCGTCTACCTGACCTACCGCACCTACCTCAAGAGCGTCGAGGCTTCGGCGGTGCAGGCCGAGCAGGCCGAGCGCGAGCGCATGCACGAGCACTACGCGCAGATGGAGAAGCTCTCGGCGCTTGGCGAACTCGCATCGGGCGTGGCGCACAACTTCAACAACACGCTGACGGGGATACTCGCCCGCGCGCAGCTCATGCTCGACGCCAAGGAGATGAAGGACGTGCGGCGGGGCCTGCGCATCATCATTCAGACGGCCGAGGACGGCGCCAAGACCGTCAAGCGCATTCAGGACTTCGCACGCCAGCGGCGCGATCAGGACTTTGTGCGTATCGACGTTGACCAGTTGATGCTCGAAGTCGCCGAGATCACGCGGCCGCGCTGGAAGGATCATGCCGAGGCTACCAACGTGCACATCAAGCTCGTGCGCCAGATCGGGTCGAACGCCGTCATCATGGGCGACGCGGGCGAACTGCGCGAGGTCTTGGTCAACATGGTCTTCAACGCCGTGGACGCGATGCCCGACGGCGGCACGCTCACGCTCTCGACGCATGACGGCGACGATGAGGTCGTCTTGAAGGTCACGGACACGGGGACGGGCATGGGCGAGGACGTGCGCTCGCGCATCTTCGACCCGTTCTTCACGACGAAGGGGAAGGCCGGGATGGGGCTCGGGCTTTCAGTTTCGTACGGCATCATCCGGCGCCACGAGGGGCGCGTCGAGGTCGAATCGGAGATAGGGAAGGGCACGACCTTCCGCATGACCTTCCCCGTCGTCGGCGAGTCGGACACGCAGCGCATCAACGACACGGGGCCGCTGCTGCCCGCGCGCTCTGACGGCACACTGCGCATTCTCGTCGTCGATGACGAAGACTACGTGCGCGAGCTGCTCGCGGACATCCTCGAACGCGAGGGTTGCGAGGTCGCGCTCGCGGGCGAAGGGCGCGAGGCTTTGCGCCTCTTCGACTCGGCGGAGTACGACGCGGTCTTCACGGACGTGGGGCTGCCCGGGATGAGCGGCTGGGAGGTGGCGCGCGCCGTGCGCGAGCGCGACCGGGCCGTGGCGCTCGCCGTCATCACCGGCTGGGGCGACACCGTCACGCCCGAGGAGCAGTCCGAGGCGCAGGCCGACTGGATCGTCCCCAAGCCCTTCACCGTCGAGCGCATCGCCGGCCTCGTCGGCGAAATCTCCGCGCGCAAGGCCGCCGCGCACCACGTCGTCGGCTGACTCCGTCCCGCCTGTCCTATATTTCCCACGCCGCCGCTTGTCGCCGTACGCCCGCACGTACTAAGCTGGCGGCAAATCGCTTTTACAATTTGGAAGGAGGCAGGGCATGGCAGACAACGTGCAGCCCGATGCGGGCGAGCAGCGCGAAGAGTCTTCGGGTCTTTTACTTTCGGTCGATCCGTTGCAGAGCGCGAACAACTACAAGCTGTCCGGTGACGACTCGGGCAGTGACAAGGGCGGGCTCCTCGGCGACGACTCGTCCGATTCTGACGGCAGCGACGCGCTCGGCGGCGACGACTCCGACGCCTCGGACGCGGACGGCAGCGACAAGGGCGACGACGGCTCTGACGCCGACGGCACCGACGCCGAGGATGCTGACGGCACCGACACGGGACTCGACGCCGACGGGACTGACCCACTCGGCATCGCGCCCGGAGACGCGGACGGCTCTGACGCGGGCACCGCGGCGCGGCCGGCCCCGTCTGATTCAGACCGTAACGACTAGATGAGCGCCGCGCGGACACAGGCGCCCCCGGGGTTTGAGAGCCTCGCGGGGATACTGGAACCAAACGCCCCGGGGGAGTTCCTCGACTCCACCTGGGGCGTTAACTTCCTGCACGTGCGCGGGCGGGCGGGGCGCTTTGCGCACCTGATGCCGTGGGGGCGGCTGAGCGAGATACTCGGTCGCCACCGGCTCGACTTCCCGCGCCTGCGGCTCGTGCGTGACGGCAAGCCCCTGCCCGTCACATCCTACCTGCGCCATACGACGAGCGCTAAGCAGAAGGCATCCATCCCGAGGCTAAAGTCGGCCGGGCTCGCGCGTGAGCTGCGCGAGGGCGCGACGCTCGTGCTCGACGCCGTTGACGAGTTGTCCGAGCCAATCGAAGAGCTGTC
>JBJMGQ010000255.1:0-9439 GCA_045807845.1 Pyrinomonadaceae bacterium
ACTGCGGCTCCGTCTGGGGCAGGGGCTCATCGGCTGGGTCGCACAGAACGGCGAGGGCGTCGTCGTCCCCGACGTGCGTGAGGACGCGCGCTATGTCAACGCGCGCAAGGAGACGCGCTCCGAGGTCGTCGCCCCCATCATCTCGAACGACTCGGTCATCGGTGTCTTCGACCTCGAATCCGACAACCTCAACGCCTACACCGAAGACGACAAGCAGCTCCTCATGCTCCTCGCCTCGCAGGTCGCCATCATCGTCGAGAAGGCGATGCTCCACGAGCAGCTTGTCGAGAAGAAGCGGCTCGAAGCGCAGCTCGAAGTCGCGCGCCAGGTGCAGTTGGCGCTGCTGCCCGAGCGCGACCCGGAGCTGGAAGGCTTCGACATCTCCGGATACAACTTTTCGACCGAAGAGGTCTCGGGCGACTACTACGACTTCGTCAAGCCCTACGAAGACCAGCTCGGGCTCGTCATCGCCGACGTGTCTGGGAAGGGCGTGCCGGCCTCGCTCCTGATGGCCTTCCTGCGCGCCTCTCTGCGCTCGGCCATCCACACCGGCTACGCGCCGAACGTGGCGATGGCGAAGGTCAACTACCTGCTCTGGGAGTCCATCGACCCGCACCAGTTCGTCACCTGCTTCTACGGCATGCTCGACGCGACGAACCGCACACTGGCCTTCGTCAACGCGGGCCACAACCCTCTGCTCGTCCTCAACCCCGACGGCCCGCGCTTCATCGAGCGTGGGGGCCTCCCGCTCGGTCTCTTCAAGGACACGCGCTATTACGAGTACTATCTGCCCATCGACTCCGGCCAGATACTCGTCCTCTACACCGACGGCGCGACCGAGGCGCAGAGCCCCGACGGGCATGAGTACGGCCGCTCGCGCCTCGTGGACGCCGTCCGCCAGAGCCGCGACCGCGGCGCCCGCGAGATGATCGACTTCATCTACAACGACATCTTCGAATGGACGGGCGGCCGCGGCTCCGGCGACGACGTGACCTTCGTCATTATTAAGGCATTGTGAGGAGCGAGAGTAGACAGTAGACAGTAGGCAGTAGGCAGTAGGCAGTAGGCAGTAGATAAGATAGACGGCGCGCTTCAACCTTTAGGTCGAGCGCGCCGCTTTGTCTTCCTACTGCCTACTGTCTACTGCCTACTGTCTACTTCCCTAGTGCGCTGTCGGCGACTCGTGCGCGTGGTCGCCGCCGGGGGCGACGGGCGCACGGTAGTTGCCGAAGCGGAACTCGGCTTCGGGCTGGTCAAAGCTGTAGACATCGAAGCCGTAGGCGTCGAAGTACGCGACGAGGTCGTCGGCCGAGCGCACGAAGATGACGGGCGCGTAGCCGGCGTCGGCGCGTATTTCGAGCAGGCGCTCAAGAATCTCCAGCGGTGCAAAAACTCTCGCAGGGTCACGGTACGTCGCCATACTCTCTCGCGCCTCCTTTCCGGGTAGCGGGGCTCAACTGCAAGAGCGAGCACGCCCCGCGCCCGTCTGATATTCTGATGTACGCTGAAGCGGGCACGGTTGTTTGCAAGAGGAGTGTCATTTCCGTTACGACTGTTTACTTAAGTTTCCCGCGCCTCCGCGCATGCGGACGAAATCCACGACGCGCCGGGGCAAAATTCCCACTTGCCAAGTCGTGCGCCGTTCTGTCATCTTAGATGAAGGGAAGGCCCTGCGGGTTCCGCTCCGTCGGGCTCCCCGCCTCTAACCCTCAATCCTCGTACCCGAGCACTACGATACGCGCACGACCCCCGGAGCAGATTTCAGAATGAGCACACCCCAAGCGCCTTTTGCCGCGCCGCCCCCGGCGAGCGCGCCGCCGCAGTTGAACTTCCTGAACGTCCTCCAGCGCATGCTGGCCGTCTCCGACAAGGTCAGCGACCTCATCTTCTCGCCGGGGCGCCCGCCGCAGGTCGAGCTGCTCGGCGAGTTGCAGCCCGTCGAAGTGCCCGGGCTCGAAAAGCTTCTGCCCACGCACACGGCCGCGCTCGCCAAGATCATCATCGGCACCCACCTGACGGCGGGCGAGAACTTACTGAAGCTGGGCTCGGCCGACCTCTCGTTCAGCGCGCCCGGTTTCGCGCGCTTTCGCGTCAACATCTTCATGCAGCGCGGGACGCATGCCATCGTCATGCGCGTCATCCCCAACCAACCGCCGAAGTGGAGCGAATACAACCTGCCCGACGTGTTGCAGGAGATCGTCGGCCTCAAGAACGGCATCGTGCTGGTGACGGGCCCCACGGGCTCGGGCAAGTCGACGACGCTCGCGGCCGTCATCGACCTCATCAACGAGTCGAAGGCTTACCACATCGTCACCATCGAAGACCCCATCGAATTTCTCCACGCGCACAAGCGCTCGACCATCCACCAACGAGAGCTACACTCCGACACGCCGAACTTCGCGCTGGCGCTCCGCGCGGCGCTGCGTCAAGCGCCGAAGGTCATCCTCGTCGGCGAGATGCGCGACCGCGAGACCATCGAGGTCGCGCTCGAAGCCGCAGAGACGGGCCACCTCGTCCTCTCCACCCTGCACACCATCGACGCCGCGAAGACCGTTGACCGCATCGTCGGCGTCTTCCCGAAGAACGAGGAGCAGTCGATTCGCACGCGCCTCTCGCAGTCCTTTCGCTTCATCGTCTCGCAGCGTCTGCTGCCGCGCGCCGACCGGCAGGGGCGCATCGCGGCGGTCGAAATCCTCAAGTCCACGGCGCGCACGCGCGAGTACATGGAGTACGGCGAGCGTGAGGGCAAGTCGCTCACGGACGCGATGGAGCAGGGCGAGCTTGACGGCATGCAGACCTTCGACGGCGTGCTCGAACGCTACGTCCGCGAGGGGCTGGTGAAGAAAGAGGACGCGATGTCCTACGCGACCAACCCGGGCAACTTCCTGCTCCGCCTCAGCGACATGGGCTCGGCCGGCCCGATGCCCCCCCCGAGCGGCGGCAGCTCCATGCTCGACCTGCTCGAATAAACGGCCGGCGGAAGCCCGTCCGTCAGGGAGGGCGTCAAGGCGACAACAAGTAAGGAGGATGAGAGGCACGCTGCTTCTCATCCTCCTTCACTTTTTTGCGTGCCGCCGCCGCCCTCCCTGACGGCCTGGCTTCTGCCTTTGGCCTTCAGGGTGCACAATGGCGGCAACCATCTGGGCGTGGAGCGGACATCAAACCTTCGTGGCTATTTCAGGACATAGACTCCGTGCTTCGTGGGCGTCGCTGATGTCGGCGGCGCTGCTCGGCGTGTCTTTAACTCTGCCGAGCGCGGCGGGCGCGCGTCAGGCGGCGGAGGAGGACGCGGCGGGCTTCGTCAATCTCGCGCTGCCGGCGGGCGGCGAGGTCTCGGTCGAGAACAGGCGCGGCGGCGTGTGGGTCGAGGTCTGGGACGGCGAGCAGGTCGGGCTGGCGGCCACGGTCGGGCCGGGTGCGGAGGCGCCAAAGGTCTCGAAGCCGTCGCGTCGCGGCAGGAAGACGGCGCAGGGCTCAAGGCTCCCGGTCAACGTGGAGAATGGGAGTTCGTTAAAGATAACGGTCGAACGCGCGGCCGGAGCCAACGCGCCGCGTGTTGACTTGAGGCTGCGCGTGCCCGCGACGGCGCGGCTCAAGGTCAACACCTCAGACGGCGAGTTGGAGGTGAACGGCCTGCCCGCCTCTCTGGTCGCGCAGACGCTCTCGGGCGAACTGCGTGTGTTGCTTCCCGTCGCGTCGGGCGCGAGCGTCACCGCGCAGTCGCTCAACAGCTCCGTCCACGTGGGCCGCGGCGTCGAGTCTGCGTCGTCAGAGGCGCGCGATCTGCGCGGCAAGTTCCAGATGGGCGCGGGCGTTCCTAACGTCAACCTCTTCTCAGGTCGCGGTCGCATCAGCCTCGACACGCTCGACGGTAACAGTGGCTTGAAGGCGTCGGGGTCTTCAAAGCGCGCAGAGACGCCGCGTGTGAGGGAGACGCAGGACGAAGGCCCCGTCAAGACTGCGCGCCCGGTGCCCGTGGAGACGCCGCAGGAGGTTGATGACGAAGAGGTCGTGCGCGTCGAGTCCGATCTCGTGACGCTCAACGTCTCGGTCGTCGAGCGCGCGAGCGGGCGGGGGCTTCAGGGGCTCGCGGCCTCAGACTTCCACGTCTACGAAGACCGCGTCGAGCAGACAATCGAGCACTTCGAGGCGGCCGAGGCGCCCTTCGACCTTCTGCTCCTGCTCGACCTCTCGGGCTCGACGGCGCGCGTGACCGACACCATCCGCGCCGCCGCGCGCCGCTTCGGCGCCGTCACGCGCCCGCAGGATAGAGTCGGCGTCATCGCCTTCTCGGGCGAGGCCGCGGTCGTCTCGCCCCTGACGAGCGACCGCGCGCGCCTGAACGCTTCGCTCGAACGCCTCGCCCCGCCGAAGGGCGACACGCGTCTGCACGACTCTTTAGCTTACGCGCTCGACTTTCTCGAACGCAGCGCCGACCCCGCGCGTCGCCGCGCGCTCATCGTGATGAGCGACGGGCTCGACTCGACGCTGCCGAACGTGACGGGCGTCGGCTCGACCACTTCATACGAAGAGATACGCAGCCGCGTGCAGGAGTTCGACGGGGTCGTCTATGCGGTCTGGACGAACACGGAGTACTACGAGGCGTTCAGCCCTCTGGACGTACAGCCCGAGACCTACGACCTCGCGCACGACCGCATGAAGGAGCTGGCCGAGGCCGGCGGCGGCCTCTTCTACGAAGTCGAGAAACTCGATGACCTCGCGGGCGCCTACGAGCGCGTCGTCGCAGACCTCGGCACCGTCTACAGCATCTCCTACCGGCCCATCAACAAACGCCGCGACGGCGCTTGGCGCGCTATCCACATTCGCATCCCACGCCGCCCCGACGCCGTCGCACGCAGCCGCCGCGGCTACTTCGCCAAGTGAGAGAAGTAGGCAGAAGGCAGAGGGCAGTAGGCAGTTGAAAGCTATACGGTCGAAACTTTCGATTTAAGCCTTCAACGTTCTAACTGCCTACTGCCCTCTGCCTTCTGCCCTCTGCCTTCTGCCTTCTATTTCTCCTCCGGCTCTTCGTAAGCGCCGTAGGCGAGGAGGAGGGCGGCCGTCTCGTCGGCGTCGTTGTCGCGCGCGTGCCAGATGGCGGTGTGGCCTTCGGCGTCGCGGAGCGAGTGGTCGGCGCCGGCCTGTAGGAGCAGGCGGACGGAGTCAGTGGAGCCCGCCGCCGCCGCGTTCATCAGCGCCGTCCGCCCCTCCTTGTTGTGGACGTTGACCTTGGCGCCGGCCTTCAAGAGGAGTTCGACGACATCGGCGCGCCCCTGCTCGGCGGCGAAGATGAGCGCGGTGTTGTCGTCCTCGTCGCGCAGGTTGACCTTCGCCCCTGCGTCGAGCAGGTCGCGCACGGCCTCGACCGGCGTATCATCGCGCAGGCGCATCAGCGCCGTCTGCTTGTAGGAGAGGCGCGTGTTGACGCGTGCGCCGCGCCAGAGCAGCTCGCGCATCATCTCGCGGTTGCCGTTCATGAAGGCGTGCGTGAGCGCAGTCGTGCCGTAGTGCTTGTCCAGAACGTTTACGTCCGCCCCCTCGAAGAGCACGAGCTGCTTGACGGCTTCGAGGTCATTATTCATCGCGGCCTTGACGAGCGGCTCACTCGGCGGGACGAAGACGACGAGTCCCCGCAGCCCGGGTGACTCATCGCGCCCTTCGATTGGCAGATCGGTAATTTGAGTGTTCTGCACTGTCCCTGTGTCGGGCTTAGCCTCTGCGGGGGCGGTGTCGGCGGGCGATGTGGCGATCTGTTGCGCGGGTTCGGGTGTCTGCGCGCGCACCGCCGCGGCGGAGCTGAGCGTGAGCGCCGCGCCGAAGGCCCCTGCGGCGAGGCGCGAGACGCGCCGGCTTATCTGGTAGAGCGGCTCGGCGAGGGCGCGCGTGCGCGGCACGCCCCGCTGGTCGTGCTCGATGCTCAGGCAGAGTCGCCCGCCCGAGCGCAGGACGAGGTCGAACGCCTCCCTCGGCGTGAACTCCGACAGATTGTGTACGTGCAGTTGGCAGCGCTCGCAGAAACGCACGCGCTCGTCGCCGGACATCGCGTCCCATTCGGTCGAGCAGGGCTCGGAGACTTGCAGATGTTCGTGCGGCCTCGGAAGGTGTCGCAGCATGGGTCGGCTCCTCTCCTCATACAGTTCGCTTGAACGTCATTGGTCGGAGAGCTTGGGGAGTCGCTCCGCTTGAAGGCTCCGGCGCGCGCCGTCTGCCCTCGGGGCTTGCCTTGATTTGACCCTCAGATGCGATCCTACGTGCGGATGGTTGTTGGGCGGCGTTGACTCTCTACGAAAAATGGTACGCGGGAGTGCGGGGTGGAAGGGGGCGGGGTGGGACGTGTGGCTAGTCTGTGAACAACTGTCCGACGGTGAGGCGGAGGGTCGGGAAGATTGTTGACTCGATTAACTCGCCGCGGCCGAACGTGCGGCCTTCGTCGAAGGTGCCGCCGCCCGTCTGCCGTCGCACCTCGACCGTCTGTTCCGCTTCGTCTATGAGCCACAGCTCGCGGACGCCGAGCGCGGCGTAGGTCTCGGCCTTCGTGTTCCGGTCGTAGATGGCCGACCCGGGCGAGATAACTTCGACGACGAGGTCGGCCGAGTCGCGATGCTTCGGGTCTTGGCGCGCCGCCAGTTCGGCCGAGACGTAGAACAGGTCGGGCTCAAGGTACGTTCGCCCGCTCGTCCAGATGGCCGCCCGCGGGAAATAAATTCTCCCCTTATAGCCTTCGGCTCTACGGTGTGCGCTTAAGATGTCGGCGAGACGAGCTACAACGTCGTCATGTGTATCATCGGGCGGAGGGGTCATGTAGAGAACTCCGGCGATGAGTTCGAGCTTCGACCTGTCTGGCGGGTCAGGCAGTTGCCAAAACTCCTCAAGCGTGTAGGTCTTGACCGGCCGGGAAGTGTTAATGCTGGTGCTCATCGCAAGCCTCTGGGCGGCGAGTATAACATTGCGTCGAATTGAACAAAGGCGGAAATTTCTTCTCGCCTGGAGCTGTGGGTGAGCTGGCATTAGACTTAGAAAGTGCTGCAACATGTGAGGCGGTTTTTAGCGGCAGCGCGGGAGGCGGTTTGGGCGTCTAAGTCTGGTATGCGTACAAGGGGAAGCCATCTTTTAATCTTTTTCGTGGTGCTGGCGGCCGTGGCCGTGGGGTTGACGGTACTGTTGGCGAAGCGTTCGCGTTCGCGCGTGGTGTCGCCGGTGGCGGCGGCGGCGACGGAGGCGGACGCGCCCGCGCGGTGGAGTCTGCCGCCGCTCCCGCTCAGGCCGCTCTCGCCGCGCCTGAAGTCTCTGCGCGAGCGCGCGGCGGAGTCTGCGTCGCGCGTGCGCGGGCTCGAATGGCGCGACGAGGTGGGGATGACGGAGCTGTCGGGCTGGGAGTACGGCACGCGCACGAAGGAGATTGCCGACGTGCTCGGCACAGACGACTTGAAGGGGTTGAGCCGTCTGGCGGTCGCGGGTGGGATGCTGCCCGAGGGGACTGACCTCGCCTCGCTCGCGGTCAGCTTCACGGCGGCGACCGCGGGCGCCACCTACTCGCCGCTCGACAAGCAGGTGCTCCTCGTCACGGAGCGCGGCGGGGTGCGCGACTCGGGGCTGCTCACGCACGAGTTCGTACACGCCTTGCAGGATCAGCACTTCGACCTGCTCAAGTTGTTGCTCGCGCGCCCCATGAGCTTCGACCGAGAGGAGGCGGCCTTCGCGCTCGTCGAGGGCGACGCCGTCAGCGTCGAGCGCAGGGTCACGCAGGGCGACCTGTGGACGCGCAAGTCAATCGAAGACCTGACGCGCGAAGAGGACGAGCGCTACTCCTCTTACCGCCGGGGGCTAGGCGCCTTCTTCCCGGCACTGCTCACAGAGACATTCATCTTCCGCTATCGCGACGGCCTGCACTTCGTCGAGACGCTCAGGCGCGCGCGCCCCGCAATCAGCATCGACGAAGTCTTCCGGCGCCCGCCGCAATCGTCCGAACAGGTTCTGCACCCGGAGAAGTATCTTTCGGGCGAGCCGCCGCGCGAGGTCGAGCTTGACTTAGAGAGTTTCGCGGACGAGGGCTGGCGCGCGACGGCGACGACGCCGCTCGGCGAGATAGGCGTGCGCGGGTTGTTGCTGGCCGGCGTCAACACGGACGAGGCGCGGCGCGCCGCAGCGGGTTGGGGCGGCGACCGCTCGTTCGTCTTCGAGCGTGAAGGGCGCACGCCGCTCTTCGTCTGGCGGACGGTGTGGGACACGCCGCGCGACGCGCAGGAGTTCTTCCACGCATACAACCAGATGCTTCAGCGTCGCGCCGCACCCGGCGCCGCCGCGCAGAGTGAGTCAGAGCGCGAGTGGCGCGAGGGGGCAGCTCTCACGCGCGTGCGGCTCGAAGGCGACGCAGTAACCATCGTCCGCGGTGCGGAGCAGGACGCGGCCGAGGCTTTGAAGCTGGCGACGCAGAGCAGGTGAGAGAGAGTCCTGCGAAGGGAGAAGCCCGGCCGCGGCGCGCGCAGTCAAAAGCTCTTGTCATGCGGGGCGCGCGGGAGTATGCTTCCGGCGTACAAACACCGCTCTCCCTTGTAGTCGCATAGTCTTGTAAGGTGGTGCCCACATGAAACAGTTCAGGAACGCTTCACTGCGAAGTCTGTTGGTGCTGGCCTTCGTTTGCGCGGGCGCTTACGGCATCGCGCTCGCGGACGTGCGCGACCTGCGGATCATCTCGGCGCGCGCGGGCGGCGTCAACCATGTCTCGGGAGATGTGAAGGTGCGGCGCGCGGCGTCGGACGAATGGCTCTCCCTCTCGACCCCGAACGAGCTGAAGAGCGGCGACACCGTCCGCACGGGCGCGATGGGGCGCGTCGAGGTGCTGCTCAATCCCGGCTCCTACTTCCGCGCGGGCGGGAACACAGAGTTCACACTTGCCAGCGCAGACCTTGACGAGCTGCGTGTCGAGCTTGCGCGCGGCAGCGCCGTCGTCGAGGCGACCGGCTACGGCGATATGAACCTCTCGATTGACGTGGCCGTGCCCGACGCCATCGTCAAGATAGTGCGCAGCGGCGTCTATCGCATCAACGTGCCGGACGGCGGGCCGGCGGAGATCGCCGTCACGAAGGGTCGCGCCGTCGTCGGCAGTACTATTCTTAAAGGCGGCAAGTACGCGCGCGTGTCGGGCGCGGGCGTCGAGGTGTCGAAGCTGGACAAGCAGTTGCGCGACGAACTCGACCTGTGGAGCCGCGAGCGCGGCAAGGAGTTGGCGAAGGCCAACGAGAGGGTCAACCGACGCGCCTTGAGGGCAGCCCTCAACCTCGGCAATTACGACAACATCTTCGGCAGGACGAACGACCCCTTCGGCCTCTGGTACTTCAACACCGGCTCGAACTGCTATACCTTCCTGCCCTTCGGTTACGGCTGGCGCTCGCCCTACGGCTTCGGCTATGGCTTGGGCGTCTACTGGCCAAGACCCGAC
>JBJMGQ010000256.1:0-4794 GCA_045807845.1 Pyrinomonadaceae bacterium
GGTTCGATTCCTGCACCGCCCTTTCCGACTTCGCGGGAGTGATGTAACGGCCAACATTCGAGTCTTCCAAACTCGCACTGAGGGTTCGACTCCCTCCTCCCGCATCTTCAGCCCAAGCGCACGTAGCCAAGCGGATAAGGCGACGGTCTGCAAAACCGTTAAGCGTCGGTTCAACTCCGACCGTGCGCTCTCATTATCAGACTGCGGGCGGGCCGCGCACCCCGCGCGGCCCCTCACGCCGCCCGCACTTCCTACGCAGCAGGCAGATGGCAGTTGGCAGTTGGCAGTTGAAGACCTTTAAGTCGAGAACTTCGAGTTAACCCTTCAACTACCGCAAAGCGGAGCGACTGCCTACTGCTATCTGCCTACTGCCTACTACTCTCGAAAGGAGGTCTGCCGGGATGAACACTCTGAACGGCCGTGTTCTGCTCTTGAACTTCTCGTACGAGCCGCTCGGCACGGTCGGGGTGGCGCGCGCGATGTGCCTTGTCATCCGCGGCGTCGTCTCGGTCGAGGAGTTCGACGGCGAGCGCGTGCTGCGTTCGCCGCGCGCCGAGTTCCGCGTGCCGAGCGTCGTGCGCCTGCGCCGCTACGTCAACGTCAGAGGCCGCCGCCAGACGGCGAGCATGAAGCGCCTGCGCATCTTCGTGCGCGACCGTTTCCGCTGCCAGTACTGCGGGCAGAAGCGCGGCGCGTCGGAGCTGACGCTCGACCACATCACGCCCCGCTCGCGCGAGGGACGCTCGACGCCCGAGAATCTGGCGACGGCCTGCGTCTCGTGCAACACGCGCAAGGGCAGCCGCACGCCCGAAGAGGCGCGCATGCCCCTGCTCACGCCGCAGCGTCCGCTCGGCATCGGCCTCGAACACCTGCTGCTCTGCCACTACGCGGAGTCGCGCCCCGCGTGGCGCAAGTACCTGTACGTCGAGGGCGTGCCGCTCAAAGAGCGGCGCGAGTCGGCCTGAACGCGGAGGTAGGCTGGACGGCCGGCCTACCTCCTTAACACTCAAATGAAGTGAACACACGGAGGCATAGCTGACGTGGGCAAGCGTCGGTCTGAAGCACCGAAGAGGTTGGTTCGACTCCAACTGCCTCCATCTCTGGGAAGGATGAAGTAGGAACGATGAACGATGAACTAAAAGCTTTTTGCCTTCACTTCATAGTTCATCGTTCCTACTTCATCCTTCCAATCGCGGCCGGTTAGCTCAGGCAGGCTAGAGCGCCAGTCTTACAAACTGGATGTCGAAGGTTCGATTCCTTCACCGGCCATCTCTTCGGGGCGCGGCTCATCGCGCGCGGGCGTGGGCGCGTGCGACCGTGGAGCGTCTGGCCGACTACCGGCGGCCCGCCCCGTCCAAATCACATACGGCGATGTAGCTCCAATTGGCAGAGCGCCCGCCTCGTAAGCGGATGCGTGCGAGTTCGAATCCCGCCATCGCCTTCACACGCGCGGGCCTGTAGCTCAGACGGAACGAGAGCGCCCGTCTTCTAAACGGGATGTCGCAGGTTCGAGTCCTGCCAGGCTCATCGACACCACGACGCGGAGTAGCTCAATGGCAGAGCGGCGGTCTCATAAACCGCTGGTCGCGGGTTCGATTCCCGCCTCCGCAATTGTTCACAAGGGCTGGTGATGTAATGGCTGCATAGAAGTCTTGCAAACTTCTTGTGAGGGTTCGAGTCCCTCCCAGTCCATCCTTGCGGCGTAGCTCAAACGGAAACAAGAGCGCTTGTCTAGTAAACAAGTGGGTGCGGGTTCGAGTCCCGCCCCCGCGACCTCTTCCGATGTGGTGTAGCCAAGCTGGTAAGGCACCGCTCTGTTAAAGCGGCCATCGTGGGTTCGAGTCCCACCGCCACAGTTTTCACAACACAGGCCGGTAGCCAAGCGGCTCAAGGCATCCGCCTTTTAAGCGGGGGATCGTCGGTTCGAATCCGACCCGGCCTATGTCACGACTTTACGGCGCGTAGCTCAGTTGGCCGAGCACTCGACCGATAATCGAGAGGCCGGAGGTTCGAGTCCTCCCGCGCCGACCTCTTTGCGGAGTCAGCTAATGGCAGGCTGCCTGTCTCTGAAACAGGAAACGGAGGTTCGAGTCCTTCCTCCGCAGTTCAACCCTCAAGGTAGTTCGGTTCGCTGCAACAAGACCTTTGAACTTTGTCAAAGGGGGCACATTAAGATGGCGAACAAGACGCTCTTCAAATCGCTCATGGGCAAGCTCGTCCCGGCGACTGACGCACGCAACGAGCACCACGCACCGGCCTATGCCCTGACGCCAAAGCAGGCGCTCGCGCAGTACGCGGCGACGGGCTGCCTCGGCACGACCTTCTACGCCGGCGCCGGCGAGCAGCTCGCCAAGGTGCTCGAACTCTGCCAGCTCGTCGAGCCGGAGTTCGTCGCCAAGACGGCGGTCTACGCGCGCGAGCGGGGCCTGATGAAGGACATGCCCGCGCTCCTGCTCGCTGTGCTCGCGGCGAAGGACGTGCGCCTGCTGGCGTCGGTCTTCCCGCGCGTCGTGGACAACGGCAAGATGCTGCGCAACTTCGTGCAGATCGTCCGCTCGGGCGTGGCCGGTCGTAAGTCGTTCGGCTCGGCGCCGAAGCGGCTCGTGCGCGAGTGGCTCGAAGCGCGCGACGCGGCGTCGGTCTTCCGCGCGAGCGTCGGCCAGGCGCCTTCGTTCGCGGACATCGTCAAGATGGTGCACCCGAAGCCGCTTGATGCGGAGCGCGAGGCGCTCTACGGCTACCTCGTCGGCCGTGAGCACAACGCGGAGGCCCTGCCCGCACTCGTCCGCGAGTTCGAGGCGTTCAAGCGCGGCGAGCGCGGCGTCGTGCCCAACGTGCCGTTCCAGATGCTCACGGCGCTCGACCTCGGCACGGCGGAGTGGACGGCCATCGCGCGCCGCGCGCCTTGGCAGATGACGCGCATGAACCTGAACACGTTCGCGCGCCACGGCGTCTTCGAGCAGCCCGGTCTGACCGAGCTGGTCGCCGAGCGCCTCGCAGACCCCGAGCAGGTTAAGAAGGCTCGTGTCTTCCCGTACCAGCTCATGGTCGCCTACGCGTCGGCCGACGCGCGCGTGCCGTCGGCGGTGCGCGACGCGCTTCAGGACGCGTTGGAGGTTGCGCTTGAGAACGTGCCGGGCGTGCGCGGCAAGATCTATGTCTGCCCGGACGTGTCGGGCTCGATGCAGTCGCCCGTGACGGGCCAGCGCAAGGGCTCGACGACTTCGGTGCGCTGCGTGGACGTGGCGGCACTCGTGGCCGCAGCGGTCGTGCGCCGCAACCCACGCACGGAGGTTCTGCCGTTCGAGCACGAGGTCGTCAAGGGTTTGAGCCTGAACCCGCGCGACAGCGTGTTGACGAACGCGCAGAAGCTCGCCGCGGTCGGCGGCGGCGGCACGAACTGCTCGGCGCCGCTCCGGCTCCTGAACGAGCGCAAGGCCGAGGGCGACCTCGTGCTCTACGTCTCGGACAACGAGTCGTGGGTGGACGCGCGCACAGGCCGCGGCACGGCGACGATGCAGGAGTGGGCGCGCTTCCGTGCCCGCAACCCGCGCGCGCGGATGGTCTGTGTTGACGTGCAGCCGTACCAGACCGTGCAGGCGGCCGAGTCTTCGGACGTGCTCAACGTCGGCGGCTTCAGCGACCACGTCTTCGAGGTGGTGGCTGACTTTGCCGCCGGCCGTCTCGGCGCAGACCACTGGGTCGGCGTGATTGAGCAGATCGCTCTTTGAAAGCCAGTAGGCAGTAGGCAGAGGGCAGTAGGCAGTTGAAGACTGTTACTTAGAGAACTTCGAATTAACCCTTCAACTCGCTCAACGCGGAGCGTACTGCCAACTGCCCTCTGCCTACTGCCTACTGCTGGGGCCGAATGCTGTCGTGACTACATCATCTCCAAAGTGAAAACGTCGTCACGGTAATCCTTGTCGGCCCTCCGGTTCTTTGACGGTGGCGAATGCCGGTGTGAGTACATGGCTAAGTAGGTTCGACTCCTGCCCCTTCCATCATTTGCGGGAGGGAACTCTCATCAATCTTGTCGCCACTTCTCTTTCGTGCGTGCGGCGAATGCTGGCGGAACTACATGCCTTTCAAGCCGCAGGTTCCGGGTTCGAGTCCCGGTGGCAGCGACCACTGACGCTGCCATAGCTCAATTGGCAGAGCAGCGAGTCGTTTCGTCGAAACCTTGTCGCCGCGCGCACAAACCTTTCCTGTTGTTTCGTTCGTACTTCCGATTCGGAGTGAGAGAGATGTCGATCCTGACGTTTGAAGCTGTGACGTTCCGCACCACCGAGGAGATACTCGCCTTGGTGCGCCGGTTCGAGGACTGCACGCTGCCGCGCGAGGAGTGGACGCACGCCGCCCACCTGACGGTCGCGCTCTGGCACCTCTTGCAGTTCGACTGGCCGGAGGCCGTCACGCGTGTCCGCGCCCGCATCAAGCGCTACAACGCCGCGCACGCCATCCACACGACGCCCACCGGCGGCTACCACGAAACGCTCACACTCTTCTGGCTGCGCACCGTCCGCGCCTTCCTCGAAGCCGAACGCAACGAGGCACGCTCCCTCGTCCACCTCGCCAACGACTTGATGCGCACGGCCGACCGAAGCCTCCCCCTCGCACACTACACGCGCGAACTCCTCTTCTCCCCCGAAGCCCGCGCCGGGTGGATTGAACCAGACCTCAAGCCGCTCGATTAGAGGTATAATCGGCGGCTAAATAATTGTTATGTTGCTTTCTTGAACTTATGCCTCGTATAAACACCAAATCCGATGCTTCTCTCGGCTTCACCCCGCGTGA
>JBJMGQ010000257.1:0-3025 GCA_045807845.1 Pyrinomonadaceae bacterium
AAGTCGAGCGAGTAAAACTCAAGGTTGAGCGAGGCAAGTTTAAAGCCGAGCGACTTAACTTCAAGGTTGAGTGACTCAAACTTAAAGCCGAGCGACTCAAACTTAAAGTTGAGCGACTCAAGCTTAAAGCCGAGCGACCAACATTAAAGTTAGAGTTGGTTACCCTTAAGCCTTTTTTCCTGAAGCCGTGATTTATTCGACCTGATACGTCGCGACGCTCGTGGGCGTCTCGAAGCAGCGGACTTTGTAGATGCGGACGCGTTCGTCGCCGACGCGGGAGGAGACGCGTTCGAGGATGTAGCGGGCGAGGTTCTCGGCCGAGGGGTTGATCTCTTCGTCGAAGGGCGCCAGCTCGTTGATGTTGCGGTGGTCGAGGTAGGCGACGACCTCGTCGGCCGCCTCCTTCAGCTCGCCGAAATCGACGAGCAGGCCGATGTTGTCCAGCTCGCTCCCGCGCGCGTAAATCTCGATCTTGTAGTTATGCCCGTGCAGGTTTTCGCACTTGCCCTTGTAGCCGCGCAGTTGGTGCGCGCTCGAAAAGTTCCGCTCGATCATCACCTCGAATTGGCCGGCCACCTTCGCTTCCCCCGCTGACGATATTGTTTGTGTCAGTCGAGTATACCACGGGAGCCCGAGGCCAAAGGCGAAGGGCGGGCCACATCTCTGCGACCCGCCCTTCAAGCGCACGCGCGCCCCCCAACAACTATCGCATGTAGGTCGTGTTGTCGCCGTTGACGAGCACGGACATCGGGTTGACGACCGTGTCGCTCAACAGTATCCCGTCGTCCATCAGGTGCGCGTCGCTGAGCACGATGCCGTCACTTAAAAGGATGCCGTCGCTGAGCAGGATGCCATCGCTCAACAGTATCCCTGACGGCAGGAAGACCGACTGAGCCTGCCACGGCTGACCGTCGCTGAGCAGGATGCCGTCACTTAAAAGGATGCCGTCGCTCAGCAGTATCCCGTCGCTCGTCAGGCGACCGTCGCTCAAAAGGATACCGTCGCCGAGAAGGATGCCCGTGCCGTAGACCTTCTGGTACTTCGTGATGAGGTTGACGCCCCGCGCGTAGGTCTGGCCGACGCCGACGCCCTGCGACCATGCGAAGGTCGTCGCAGCGATGGTCGATTGCGGCAAGGGCGCGGCGGCCGTCAGGAGCGGCGTGCCGACGGCCGTCGCGTTCGTCAGGTCTTGTCGAACGAGCTTCGCCACACGCACCGCGCCTTCGACGTTGAGTTGCCCCGCGCCCTGCTCCAACTGGTTGAAGCCCGCGAGCGGCTGCGCCGTGTACATGAGAATCATCTTCACCATGTTCGGCGTCAGTTTCGGGTTGGCCTGTAGCATCAGCGCGGCCGTGCCCGCCACCGCCGGGCTCGCCATCGAAGTGCCCGACAGGTACATCATCTTCATGTTCGTCGTCGAGTATGCGTTCGATTCGAGGCTCGCGTAGCTGGTGACGAGCGAGTTGCTTGTGGCCTCGGCCGAGATGACCTTGTTACCGGGCGCGACGAGGTCGGGCTTAATCAGGTTGTCATAGTGGCGCACGCCCGACGCATCCGTGCGGTAGCCGCGCGTCGGCCCGCGCGAGCTGTAGGTAGTGACCACGTCGTCGCCGCGCGCGTCCGTGCCGAGCGTGTTCGAGGAGCCGACCGTGAGCGCCGAGGGCTCGTCGCCCGGTGAATGGACGAGGCCGTAAGTCTTCCTGCCGGCGGCATCCTTGCCGTCGTTGCCCACGGCGGCCACGACGACCAGACCGGCATCCACCAGTTTCCGAACGGCGACACAGAGCGGGTCGGTCTTGTAGGACTCGACGGCCGGCGCGCCCAGAGAGAGGTTGACGACGCGCACGCCGTAGGTCGTGCGGTTGGCGAGCAGCCAGTTGAGCGCGGCCAGCACGTTCGAGGCTTTGCCGACGCCCTGCCGGTTGAGCACGCGCAGGTTGACGAGGCTCGCGCGGGGCGCGATGCCTTCGTACTTGCCCTTAGTCGGGTCGCCGTAGCCCGCGGCGATGGCCGCGACGTGCGTGCCGTGCCCGAAGGGGTCGTCGGTGCGTCCCTCGCCCGTGAAGTCCTTGCTGAGTTTTATCTTTCCCGAAAGGTTGAAAGACTGGTGCGTCGTGTCGATGCCCGAGTCCACGATGGCGATGGTCTGGCCCGTGCCGTCGAGCGTGTACGCCTTCCCCTTCGCGTCGATCTGGCTCCGCACGAGCGTCGCGCCCGTCGTCACAGAGAGGTGGCCGGCCGCCGCCATCGCTCTATCGAGCGAGACGGAGGCGACCTCCGTGTTAAAGGCCGCAAGCTCTTCGACGGCGTCGAGCGGAAGCTCGACGGCAATCGCGCCGAGGTTCTCGAAGCGCCCTTTGACGTGGACGCCGTTGCGGTTGAGGAAGGCGCGGAGCTGGCCGCTCTCGTCGCCGTCGAGCTGAATCAAGACCTCTGTACTGTCCTGCGCGCCATGCGACGCGCGCAGCTTCTCGCGAAGGTCGGGCGAGAGCTTGTCGGCGCGCGTATCGTCCTTGCCATTGCCCGATGCTTCGCTCGTCCGCGGCAGCGCGAACAGTGCCGGCAGCGCCAGTGCGAGCGCCAGAGACAGTAGGCGCCGGGAGTATCGCCGTCTGGGGGATGTCTTCATCATCTTAGATTCCATTCTTTTCCACCGCGAGGGTGCGGGGGGTGCAGGCAGGTGGCTTCGGCGGACGCACGCCGCCGGAATCCATTACGAATAGAGCACGGGTCGTGCCGCTGTCGGGCTCAGCTTAAAAGGTTAATTTTGCGGGCTTTTCGCGGGAATATCGCGCGCGGGCGGGCTCTCCCGGTCAGAATGAGCGGGCGCGTGAGGTCAGTGTGAAGCGGGTTTGAGTTGATTTGACCGACGGCGAGACTTCAGGAATGCCGACGACGTGGGCGCACGCTCAACCGCCCGCCAGTTCCGACTCGGCCTCGAAAAACTTCTCGACCTCCGCGAGGCTGGAGGTGATGCGGCAGGGCGGAAGACTTGCGAGGAAGAGGCGGCCGTACCCTGCGGTGC
>JBJMGQ010000258.1:0-3795 GCA_045807845.1 Pyrinomonadaceae bacterium
CGACTCGCCGCGCACCTGCGCCGCCGCAGGAGCCGCGGGGGCCGTGGGGACTTGAGCCGGAGTCGTCCCGGCCTGCGCGCCCGACGGTGCCTGCGCCCCCTGCGCGGGCGCGGCCGACGCCTCGGCCCGTGCTTCAGCTTGAGGCTGCGACGCGGCCTGTCCAACATCTGCGGCCTCCGGCCAGCTCGCGGCCGACGCCGCGCCGTTGCCGCCCGACGCGCCGTCGCCCAACAACTCCGCGAAGTACGTGCGCCACGCCTCGTCCACCAGCGAAGGGTTGCTGCGGTAACGACCCAGCAGCCCCTCCACGTAGGTCGCGTTCGCGCCGAAACTCTCGGCGATGATCTCCGACAAGTCCTGACTGTTAAGCTCTTCGCTCAAGGTCTTATCACCTCAACACGCGCCCGCGCCGCCCCGCTCAACTGCCGGCCGCACACGCTGAAATCTGCCTCTGAAATTTGCTTGATAGCCTATCACCAACCGCACCCGTTTGCACACACCCTCCCCGCCGCCGAGATAAGGATTGCCCGCCTGCGCACGCGCGGCTATGATGCGCCCTGAAGGAAGGCGGGAGGGCGAACGAAGAGTTTGAGAGACGTGCTGGCGAGAACCCTTCGGCGGGCGGTGTGGGCGCTGGTCTGCGCGTGTGCCGTCGCCGCCGGCACGCAGGCTCAGGCCGGGAACGGTTCGGGCTTCGCGGAGGTGAACGGGACGAAGCTGTATTACGAGGCGCTGGGCAAGGGGCCGGCGGTCGTGCTCGTCCACGGCGGGCTGGTGGACATGCGCCTGTGGGGCGAACAGATGGGGCCGCTCTCGAAAGAGTTCCGCGTCGTGCGCTTCGACCTGCGCGCGCTGCTCGACTTCCTCAACCGGAAATGAACCTCGTCAACATCTACGGCCCGACGAAGTTGCGCGGCTCATCATCAGCTACTATCATCTGCCGCGGCCTGAGACATTGAGCGCGGTTGTCATCAAGCGAGCCGACAGCAGTCGCCTTCCCCCGCATGCCTGAAAAGAGCCTGACCATCAATGGAGTCGAGTGGCACTACGTCACCGGCGGCCGCGGCGAGCAGACCGTGCTGCTCTTCCACGGCGCGGTGGGCGGGGCCGAGACGATGCGTTGGGTAGCCTCCGCCTTCGAGGACGAGTACCGCACCTTGACGCCGACCGTCGCGGACGTGTCCACGCTCGACGAAGTGTGCGACGCCGTGAGCGCCATCCTCGACCGCGAGCACGTCGGCCGCGCCGTCGTCTTCGGCGGCTCGTTCGGCGGACTCGTCGCGCAGGCTTTCTTCAGACGCCGGCGCGCGCAGGTGCAAGACCTCGTCCTGCTCTCGACCGGCGCGCCGAGTCGCGCCGTCGGCGCGCGCACCGCTTGGATGACGAGGCTCATGCGCCTGCTTCCCTTCTCGCTCATGCGCGGATTGATGCGGCTCGAAATCTCAAGACACCTCGAAGCGCCCGTGCCCGCCGAGCACGCCGCGCGCATCATCGAGTTCAGGCAGCGGCTCGAACACTACTTCAAACACACGCTCACGAAGAGGACGCTCCTCTCGCGCGTGGCCTTGAGCGTGGACTTCAACCGGAACGAATCTTATAGTCCCGCCGACTCAATTGACTGGCCCGGGCGCGTGCTCATCGTCGAGTCGGACGACGACCCGATGCTCCCGCAAGAGGAGCGACGGCGCTTGCGCGATGCGTACCCACGCGCGCTCGTCTGCACCTTCACGGGCGCCGGTCACATGATTCCCGTCCTGCGTCTGGAAGAGCTGGTCGGCGTCGTCAAGGCTTTTCTTCAGGACGACTACAGCACGCCCGCCGAAATCTTCGGCGAGTGCTCCACGGCCGAAGGGCACGAGCACCTGCCGCAAGCGATGGAGTGAGCAGATGAGCAGAAAACGAAAGACGAAAGATGAGAATACGGCTGCCGGAAATCGGGCGGCGCGCGACGCGGAGATGAGCACTTCGCGACGCCGCTTCACGAAGACGCTCGCCGCCGCCGCCTTCATCGCCGCGCCCGCGCTGGCCGCGCGGGCACAGACGCCGCCCGCCACTTCAGAGCCAAAAGCGCCGCCGCAACCGCAGCCCACGCCCGCGCAGCCGCAGCAGGGGCCGCCCGCGCCCTCGCCGCTCGCGTTGGCTTACTTCGAGGTCGCGCGCCAGCGCTTCGGCGCTTCGCTCAGCCCTGAGCAGTTGGAGGCCGTCAAGCGCGACCTCGAAGGCAACGTGCGGACGGCCGAACGTCTGCGCGCCTCCAAGCTCAAGAACTCCGACGAGCCCGACTTCGTCTTCGCAGCCTGAACGCGCCCTACACGCGCATCGAAGGTGAAAGCCACGCGCATGATTCCTATCGAGACACTCTACGCACCCGTCACCGAGTTGTCGGCGCAGATACGCGCGCGCAAGTTGTCGCCCGTCGAGCTGACCGAGGCTTACTTGCAAAGGCTTGAGACCGTCGGCCGGCGCCTCAACGCCGTCGCCTACGTCATGCGCGAGACGGCTTTGAAGGAGGCGCGCGCGGCCGAGGACGAGATACGGCGCGGTCGCTACCGAGGGCCTCTGCACGGCATTCCCTACGGCGTCAAAGACCTCTGCGCTACGCGCGAGGCGCCGACGACGTGGGGCGCGACGCCGTATCGTAGCCAGCGGTTCGACTACGACGCGACCGTCGTCACGCGCCTGCGCGAGGCGGGCGCGGTGCTCATCGCCAAGCTCGCGATGATCGAGCTGGCCGGCGGGATGGGCTACAACCAGGCCGACGCTTCGTGGACGGGCGCGTGCCGCACGCCTTGGAACACGGGCTTCTGGTCGGGCGGCTCCTCTTCGGGGCCGGGTGCGGCGACTGCTTCCGGATGCGTCGCCTTCGCCATCGGTTCGGAGACTTCGGGCTCGATCATCACGCCCGCGGCCTTCTGCGGCTTGTCGGGTCTGCGCCCGACTTACGGCGCCGTCTCACGCCACGGCGCGATGGCACTCTCCTGGACGCTCGACAAGCTCGGCCCCATGTGCCGCTCGGCGAACGACGCGGCGCTCGTCTATTCCGTTATCGCCGGCCGCGACCCGCTCGACCCGACCTCGCGCGACAACGCCGCGCCGCCGCGCTTCTCGCAGCAGGGTCAGCTCCTCCGCCAGCGCCGCGCGAAGCGGCTCCGCATCGGCGTGTTGAAGGACTCGTACGAGAAGGCGCAGGCAGAGGTGAACAAGAACTTCCTCGCCTCCGTCGAGGTGCTGCGACAGTTCGCGGACGTGGAGATGGACGTGAAGCTGCCCGACTTCCCCTACGGCGCTTCGGTCGGCACCATCGTAGACGCAGAGGGCGCAAGCGCCTTCCGCGAGCTCATCGAGTCGGGGCGCGTCGCGGAGCTGGCCTCGCCCGAGGGGCGCGTGGGCGGCTTCGCCGCGTCGCTGGTGACGGCCGTTGACTACCTGCACGCGATGCGCCTGCGCGCGCCGATGCGCAGTGCGTGGGCCGAGATGTTCAAGAAGGTGGACGTGCTCGCCGCGCCCTCGCGCGCGACCGTCTCGTACCCCGTGGAGAAGACCTTCGACAAAGCCTACCCCGGCATCGGCGCCTCCTCGCCTATCGGCGCCAGCAACCTCGTCGGCGTGCCCGCCATCTCGGTGCCGAACGGTTTCGGCCAGAGCGGTCTGCCCACAGGCATCCAGCTCGTCGGCCCCGCGTGGGGCGAGCGTGAGCTGCTTGAGCTTGCCCACGCCTACCAGTCCGCGACCGACTGGCATAAACGTCATCCACCGGAGGTTTAAGAAGTAGCAATTTAGAGACGAAATCTTTAA
>JBJMGQ010000259.1:0-14067 GCA_045807845.1 Pyrinomonadaceae bacterium
AGGTTGTCGAGGGAGGCATTGAGGCGGCCAACTGCTACTCGTTCCGACAGCGCGACGTGCACATACACGTCGCGCCGCGCGTGGGCGCGCCGCGGAGTGAATGGGTGGTCGTGGAGGTCACGCCACGCGCGCGGCTGCGGGCGGTAGAGTCGGGACGGGACTGGTCGATTGTCGCGCTGCGTGAGGAACTGTTGGGACGGCGTTGCCGCTTCGAGGGCTGGCTGCTCTTCGACCGTGAGCACGCGGACGAGTCGGAGCACATTGCGCCGGGCTCACGCGGCAACTGGCGCGCGACCGCTTGGGAGCTGCACCCGGTCACGTCGATAGAGGTTTTGAAATGAGTTGAGTCGAAGCCGAGTCCAACGGGGTTCTCCGAATCGCTTGAAATGATGAGTGCGAAAATGTGATGATGCCAGCCTCACCACGGGCGTTGCAATCGGCTCCGCCGCACGCGCGCGTGTAAGCTTGCTGACGGTAGAAGTTCGAGCGTGACGGCCAACCATTCCACCGACAAAGGCTCTTCAAAATTCTCCGCGCGGCCGACGCGGCGCGCGCTGGCGCTCAAGTGGCATCTCGTGCTGCTCGTCGTCGGTGCGCTCCTGCCTTTGGTCGTCTTCGCGGCCGTGGTCGTCTACCGTCTGGCGGAGAGCGAGCGCGCCGCCACCGACCGGCGGCTGCTCACGTCGGCGCATGACCTGTCGGTGGCGCTCGACCTCGAACTTAAGTCCACCATCAAGACCTTGAGCGCCATCGCCGCGTCGGAGAATCTTGAGCGCGAAGACCTCGCGGCGTTCCACGCCGAGGCGAGGCGCGTCGTCTCGACCCAGACCGCGTGGCTCACGATCATCCTGCTCAAGCCGGACGGGCAGCAGGTGGTCAATACCAACGTGGACTGGGGCACGCCGCTGCCGGAGGCGATTGAGCCCGACAGCCTGCGGCTCGCGGTCGAGGGGAGGCAGGCGGTCGTGGGCAGCCTCACCCGCGGGAGGCCCCGCCAGACGCTGGGCTTCCCCGTACGCGTCCCCGTCTTGCGCGGCGGAGAGCTTCGCTACGTGCTGACGGCGGTCATCACGCCGGACGCGCTGGCGAGCGTCGTGGGGCTGCGCGGCCAGCCGAACGACGAGTGGGCGCGGGCGGTCGTGGACACGCAGGGCGTGATCGTCGCACGCAGCCACGAACAGGAGAAGTTCGTCGGCACGCGCGCCAAAGACTCTTTCTTGGAGCGCATGCGCGGGTCGGGCGAGGGGTTGTTTCACGACGTGGCGCGGGACGGGACTAACATCTACGTCGCTTACGGCCACGCGCCTTCGTCGGGCTGGACGACGGTGGTCGCGGTGCCCGCAGCGGTGGTCGAGTCGCCCGCGCGCAGTAAGACCCTCGCCGTCGTCGGCCTCGGGCTCGCGCTGCTCTCCTTGAGCACGGTCGGCGCCTTCGTCATCTCGCGCCACGTGCGGCGCGGGCTCTTGGCCGCGGCCGAGGCGGCCGAGACGATGTCGCGGGGCGAGCAGCCGCGGGCGCTGACCTCGAACGTCAAGGAGGTGGCGCAGTTGGGTCGCGCGCTGAACGATTCGGCCGCGCTGCTTGCACAGCACGAGCAGGAGCGCAACGAGCAACTGGCGCGCGCTACGGCCGCGCGCGCCGAGGCCGAGTCGGCGCGACGCGCGCAGGAAGACCTCCTCAGGACTTTGCGCGGGAGCGAGGAGCGCTTTGCCAAAGCCTTCGAGGCGAGCCCGCTCGCCCTTACCATCACGTCTTTGCAGACGGGCCGCCTGCTCGAAGTCAACGAGACCTTCACGCGTCTGTCGGGCTTCGCGCGCGAGGAGGCGGTCGGTCGCACGACGTTGGAGCTGGGGCTTTGGGCCGAGCCCAACGACCGCGAGGCGGAACTGGCGGTCGTCGCGCGGCAAGGTCGCATACGCAACGTGGAGTACCGCTTTCGCATGAAGGACGGCCGGGGCTTAGTGGGGATGCTCTCGGCCGAGCAGATAGAGATAGGCGGCGAGCCCTGCGCGTTGACGGTCATTGAGGACGTGACCGAGCGCAAACGCGCAGAGGCCGAGCGTGACCAGATGCTCGAACGCGAGAAGACGCTGCGCGCGGAGGCCGAGAAGGCGAACCGTCTGAAGGACGAGTTTCTCGCCACCGTCTCGCACGAGCTGCGCACGCCTCTGACGGCGATACTTGGTTGGGCGCACATGCTCGAAGTGGGCAACATCGACCAGAAGACCGCGCACCACGCCGTCGCCGTCATCCAACGGAACGCGCTTCAACAGAAGCAGATCGTCGAGGACATCCTCGACGTGTCGGGCATCATCACGGGCAAGCTCCGGCTCGCGTCGGAGCTGGTCGAGTTGACGCCCGTGGTGCAGGCGGCGCTCGACACCATCGCGCCCGCGGCCGAGGCGAAGGGCTTGCGGCTCCGCTCCACACTCGACCCGGAGGCCGCGGTCACGGGCGACGCGGCGCGGCTCCAACAGGTCGTGTGGAACCTGCTTGCCAACGCCGTCAAGTTCACGCCCGCGGGTGGCGAGGTGCGCGCCAGCGTCGCGCGGCTCCTCACGCACGTCCGCATCGAGGTGAGCGACACGGGGCAGGGCATCCTGCCCGAGTTTATCCCCTACGCCTTCGACCGCTTCCGGCAGGCCGACATGGGCACGACCCGGCAGCACGGCGGGCTCGGCTTGGGCCTCTCCATCGTGCGCCACCTCGTCGAAGCGCACGGCGGGAGCGTGCGCGCCTACAGCGCGGGCGAGGGCTCGGGCGCGACCTTCACCGTTGACCTGCCGCTGCCCGTCGAGTCGGAGCCGTCCACGCCGCGCGCGGAAGCCCCGGGCGCGCAGGCGCAAGGGCTTAGGACGCGCGAAGAGACGCACGCGCGGCCGTCTGCCGCGGAGGGCGCCGAAGAGTCTCTGCCCCAGCTCGTCGGCATGCGCGTCCTTGCGGTGGACGACGACCCGGACACGCTTGAGATGCTCTGGCTCTTCCTGCGGCGCGCGGGAGCGGAGGTCGCGACCGCCGCTTCGGCCACCGCCGCGCTCGAAGCCTTGGAACGCTTCCGCCCCGACGTGCTCGTCGCAGACATCGGGATGCCCGAGGTGGACGGCTACGAACTAATCCGCCGCGTCCGCGCGCTCGGCGCCGAGCGTGGCGGCTTAACGCCCGCCGTCGCCCTCACCGCCTACGCCGGCGAGGCCGACCGCGCACGCGCCCTCCGCTCCGGCTTCCAGGCACACCTCCCCAAACCCGTCGAGCCCGACGCCCTCGTCAACGCCGTCACCAACCTCGCCGGCCGCGCCGCCCCGAGCGAGCTCTGAACAGAGCTCGCCCACAGTCGGCCGTTTCGATTAATTGAATGGAATAGTTATGCCCAAGGTCGGACTCGAACCGACAAGCTCTTGCGAGCGGCAGATTTTGAGTCTGCTGTGTTTACCAATTTCACCACTCGGGCTCGGGGTGGAATGATAGGTGTTAGATAGAGGGCTCGTCAAACGGCGTGCGCCTGTGCCGGGTCGTCGCCCGGTGGTTAAGATTTGGCGCGGCGCGTTTTGCGTTTGGGCCGGGCGAGCGGGAAGAGGGTCTGTTCGGCGAGCAGCTCGTGGCGGCGCGCGGCGCCCTCTTCGCGGAGGCGCTTGACGGCCGCTTGGCAATACTCTTCGTTGTTGTCGATGAGCACGGAGCGTCGGCCGGCGGCGAGCGCGGCCAGACCCGTAGTGCCGCTCCCGCCGAAGGGGTCGCAGACGAGCCCGCCCTCGGGGCAGAGCAGGCGTATGAAGAAGAGCGGCAGGTCTACGGGGAAGACCGCCGGGTGCCCCTTGTTCTTTCCCACCAGCGGAAGGCTGAGGATGTTTGATGGGAGGACGGTCTGCTTATTTACCCACTTAGAAATGTCACGGCCGAACCCGCTCGCATTCGCAGAGTTCTGCCGGCTGCGGTCATTCGCCCCCAGTTTTGCAAGTCTTGACTCTACCCAGTCGCCCACTGGCTTGCGCACCGCGTCTTGGTTCATATAAGGACGCTTCGCCTTTGCAAGGTGGAAGCAGTACTCCCAGCCATCGCGCAGCCGTGTCGGCCAGTAGCCCGGCATCGGGTTTGTCTTGTGCCAAAGGTAGTCTTCTATGCAGAACCAACCCGCGTTGGACAGCGCCTCGATGGTATGCCAAACATACCGATGGCGCACACCATTGACGACCTTGTCCTTGATGTTAATGACAAGGCTGCCCGAGGGCTTCAGCGCATTCCAGAAGGGCTCGTGGAAGGTCATGAACCAGTCCGCGAACTCGTCCGGGTGAACCGAGTCATAGTGCTTATGCCGCGCGTCGGCGTACGGGGGCGAGGTGACAATCAAGTCCACTTGCCCCTCGTACGCCTTCAACTCCTCACGGCTATCACCTGGGATAACCATGCAGGTGGCGTCAGCCCTCTCGACAGTGACTCTATTAGCTGGCAGGCTCATCCACGTCAACCTCGTCTAGTGGGTCTGTTAAATCCAGTATGTCAGATGAAGAAAGACGCTTGGGGCGGCGTGACTTCGCTGCTTGCCCCTTCCTGCCGGCCCCCGTCTGGCTGAGGAAGCGTGTGAACGCCTCGGGGTTGAGCCGCCCTGTCATCTCGTCCACGAGCCTGAGACGTCTCAACTCGGCGACGAGTAATCTAGAGCATTCGGCCCGTTGCGCCAAACTGTAGAAGGGCAGGTAGTCGCCCACCACCATCCGCGCCGTCGCGTAGATTTCGTTGGGGTGCAGCCCCGTCACATAGGGGAAGATGAAGCCGGGCGTCCACTCCTCCGTATTCGGCGAGTACGGGAGCCCCTCGTTGGTTAGCCTGATGTGGCGCGCCTTTTCGTACGGTTCGATGCGCCCCCTCGGCGGAGTAGCGATGCAGACAACGTTGAGGTAGGGGCTCGTCAGGTTCTTATCCTGTGCGGCCATCTTCTCAAGGCGATTGATCATTCCGCCTACGTCCTGTCCGCCGACGGTGTCGGCCGATTTTTTGACCGACATGAAAATTCGCAAGCCCGACGGCAGTCCGGGCGGGTCAATATCCGCCTCAACGTCCCCCTCCCTCTTCCCATCATACACGCGTGTGAAGCGGTGGCGCATCAGCTCGATGACGAGGAACTGGTAGAAGTTGCCGATGCGCATCCGATGCCTTTGCATCTCATGCGGCACTGCGTCTAGCTCAAAGACATCCTCGACCGGAACCTGGCAGTAGAAAGAGGCGCTGAGCATAGGGTCGCTACGTTCTTTGAGGTGTTGGATGCAGAGCGCGACCAACTCCTCGGGCGTCTGGGGAAGCCGAACCGTCTCGCCTTTCTTGTTCTTCAAGCACCGTTGGAAGGCGAGCTTGATGTACAGTTTCAGCGTCTCGGCGTCGAGGGGTCGCTCTGGCTGAGGGAAGAGGGAATCATCCGCTAGGTAACTGCCTTCCGCCCTGCGAGGATAAGGCTGGAGGGGTGAGGGTCTCCTTCTTGACATGCTCGGGCATGTTAGAAGAAAGGCCATTGGCTGACAAGCGCGCGGCGCATCCGCGGCCGGGGCAGCAGGGCTTTGCGCAACTTCGTGGGGATAAACGCTTGTCTAAAATCCCCGGGCGGGGTTAATATGAATTGCCTCTTTGGCGGTGCATCAGGCAGTTGGGGCTTGACGCGTTACGACCTCTCCCACCTCAAAGTTTCACCCGAAGGTTCCCCGTAGAACGAGGAGACGTACGTCTATGTCTAAGACTCTGGGCACTAACGCGCGCATCCTTGTCGCCGACGACGAGCCTGAGATCAGGCATGTCCTGTCCGATCTGCTGAGCCCGCTCTACGAGTGCGAGGCCGTCGGGTCGGCCGAGGAGGCGCTCGAACGGCTGTGCGGCGGCGCCTACGACCTCGTCATCAGCGACATCATGATGGGCGGCATGAGCGGGCTCGAATTGATTCCGCGCGTGCGCGAGCTTTCGCCCGACACGGTCGTCATCATGATCAGCGGCGTCCAGACGGTCGAGAGCGCCATCAACGCTCTGCGCGCAGGGGCCTTCGACTACGTGATGAAGCCGTTCGACCTGCACCACGTCGAAGCGGCCGTGAGCCGCGCGCTCGAACACCACTTCCTGCGCGTCGAGAAGCGTCGCTACGAGACCTACCTCGAAGAGATGGTCGCGCAGCGGACGGAGGAGTTGGACGGCGCCCTGCGCTCACTCGGCGACGCCTACCGCACGACGCTCAGGGCGCTCACGGCGGCGCTCGAAGCGCGCGACTCGGAGACGCACGGCCACTCGGAGCGCGTCGTCAACTTCAGCCTGCGTCTGGGTCATGAGCTTACGCTCGATGCCGAGCAGTTGCGCTCGCTTGAGTTCGGCTCGCTGCTGCACGACATCGGCAAGATCGGTGTGCCCGACGCCATCCTGCGCAAGCCCGCGAAGCTGACTGAAGAAGAGTGGGTGCGGATGCGCGAACACCCGGTGCACGGGCAGAAGATTCTGCGCGGGATAGAGTTTTTGGAAGGCGCGGCGAGAGTCGTCGGGCAGCATCACGAGAAGTGGGACGGGACGGGCTATCCGCTCGGCTTAAGGGGCGCGCAGATCGACCTCAACGCGCGCATCTTCGCCGTCGCCGACGCCTTCGACGCCATCACGAGCGACCGCGTCTACCGCGCCGGGCGCAGCTACGACGAGGCGCTCGCCGAGCTGGACGCCTACGTCGGCCGCCAGTTCGACCCGCGCGTCGTCGAAGCCTTCCACCGCGTCCCGCGCGAGGAGTGGGACGAGATACGCCGCCGCTCGCTCGGCGCACGCGAGCGCATCGCCACCGCCCGCCGCGTCGAACAGGTCGCACAGCACCTCTACACCGGCTCGGGCTCGCCGGCGCATTAGAAGGAAGTAGACAGTAGGCAGATGGCAGTAGGCAGTTAAGACAAAACGAGCCTTAAAAAAACGGAGGCGGCGAGTCGTTAAACTCGCCACCTCCGTTTCGCTTAAACCAGTTCCTTTAAACTCTACCTATCTTAACTGCCTACTGTCTACTGCCTACTGTCTACTTCCTTCCTCTACTTCTTCCCCTCCGGCTGGCGCATGGTGCCGACGATGTAGCCGCGGCCTGTGCGCAGGGTGAGTCCCTGTCGGCGCGCGCCGACGTGTATCTTGCGATATTCGGTGATCGAAGCTTTGCGTAGCGGGCGCTTGGGGCTGTAGGTGACGACGTACTGCGAGTCTATCTCGCGGGCGGCGGCGGCGGCCTCGATGCCCATGCCCTCTTCAGAGTCAGGCAGTCGCAGGCGCCCGCCGGTCTGCTCGGTCAGAGTCTTCAAGCGCAACTCGCCGCGCGACATCTCGCGCTCGGCCTCCTTGCGGCGGCGGCGCAGCGAAGGGTCGAAGCGCACGCCCGAGTTCACGTCGGGCGCGTTGATGCCGGGGCCGCGCATGCCGGGTGGGCGCGTCGGGTCGATGCCGACGGTCGCCTGATCTGCGCGCGACTGCGTGGCGCCGGGCGCTTCGGGCGGCGTCTTCCACCAAGGCTTCTTCATCCCTTCGCGCGCCACCTCCGTGTAGCTGATGACGTGCAGCGTCGTCTGCGACGCAATCAACCTCTTCACCGCATCCTCGTACTCCTTCGTGCCCGCCGTGTCGATGCCGTCGGTGACGAGCACGAGATGCCGGTTGCCGAGAGGGCGCTCCGAGAGCATCTCGACGGCGCGCTTAATCGCGCGAGACATGTTCGAGCCTTCGCCCGAGACGAGCTTCGACCTCACGGCACGCGTGACTTCCAGTTTGTCTCCCGTCCACCCTTGCAGCGTGTCCACCTTGCCGTTGAACTGGACGACGGCGAGGCTGTCGCCCTCGCGCAGGTTGCGGATGACAGAGAGCGCCACGTCGCGCGTCGTGTTGGCGCGCACGATGGGGTCTAAGTCCCAGCCCGTGCCGAGCAGGAGGACGACGCTCGCGGGCGTGCGCCGCACGCTCTTGACCTGCTGCGGCACGTCGTCCTCGACGACGAGCACGTCCTCGACGGCGAGCGTCGCGTCGAAGTTCCCCTTCTCGTCGAAGGCGAAGACGGGGATGCGCACCTCTTCGGTGTAGACGCTCTCGGTCTCCTCCTCTTCGGGCTTCGGCGTCGGGCGCACGCGCACCCCGCTCTGCGCGCACAGAGGCGCGGCGAGCAGGAGCACGAAGAGCGCGGACGCGGTCAAGTTCAGCAGGCGACGTAAGAACATTATGACTCCTCGGCGTGACAAGATTCTGTTACCCGCCGGTTCTGATGCTCCGTGAACCCCGGGGCGTTCGCCCAAATCGAGCCGGCGCACGGCCTCACTTTCCCTTTCTTGCCTGTGCCTGCACGGCGGTGATGGCGACGGCGTCCACGATGTCTTCGGCCTTGCAGCCGCGCGAGAGGTCGTTGGCGGGCTTGTCCAAGCCTTGCAGGATGGGGCCGATGGCGGTCGCGCCCGCGAGCCGCTCGGTCAGCTTGTAGGCGATGTTGCCGGCCTGTAGGTCTGGGAAGATGAGCACGTTGGCGCGACCCGCGACCGAGGAGCCGGGTGCCTTCGACTCGCCGACCTTCAAGACGAGCGCGGCGTCGGCCTGCAACTCGCCGTCTATCTCAAGCTCGGGCTGGCGCGCGCGCACGGTGCGCGTCGCCTCGACGACCTTGTCCACGAGCGCGTGCTTCGCGCTGCCCTTGGTCGAGAAGGAGAGCATGGCGACGCGCGGCTCCGCTTCGAGGAGCGCGCGGCACGAGTCGGCCGAGGCGATGGCTATCTCGGCCAGCTCGGCGGCCGAAGGCTCGATGACGACGCCGCAGTCGGCGTAGATGAGCGCGCCGCCCGCGCCGAACGCGGGGTCGGGCAGCACCATCACGAAGAAGCTGCTGACTAGCTTGAAGCCGGGCCGGATGCCGATGCAGTGGAGCGCGGCGCGGACGGTGTGTGCGGTCGTGTTGGTCGCGCCCGCGACCGAGCCGTCGGCCTTGCCCTCGCGCACGAGCAGGTTGCCGTAGTAGAGCGGGTCGCGCACGGCGATGCGCGCCTCGTCAGGCATCATCCCCTTCGCGCGGCGCAGCTCGTGGTAGAAGGCGGCGACGCGGTCGAAGTCTGCGGCGCGCGTGTGGTCGAGGACGGCAACGCCGCCGAGGTCTGCGCCCGCGGCGCGCGCATGTGCGCGCACACGCTCTTCGTCGCCGAGCACGGTGACGCGCGCGATACGTTCACGCGTGACGATGGCGGCGGCGACGACCGTGCGCGGGTCGTCGCCCTCCGGCAGGATGATGTGCTGCGGGTCGGCTGCCGCGCGCTGACGTATGCGTTCGAGTATCGACATAAGAAAAAGTGTTGAGCGATGAATGATGAGAAGCACGCTGCCTCTCGTCCTTCATCCGTCCCTCTTGGTTCCGCGTTGTCTGTTGAGCGGCTGTAAATTTAGCACGCGGGTTCGCCCGTGGGAAATGAGACGGGGCGGCCGCGGGACTTGGGCTCAGGCGTTGAGCGAGTCGTCGATGAGGCTCTCGGTGGCGGAGGCTAAGCGGCGGACGACCACGGGGTCGTGCGTCTTGAGGGCAGAGAGGATGCGCTCTTCGGGGACGGCGTGGGCGTTGAAGCCCTCTTCATCAAAGCCGACGAGCGCGACGCGGAGGGCCGGCGAGTCGGCGACGACGAACCACTCGCGCGCCAGTCGCGGCGAGCCCTCAAGCTCGATGACGCGCATGTTCGGATGGCGCGGCGGCTTCCAGTCCGGCTCGCCGAAGACGTAGACGCGCTCCGACACATCGGCGATGCGCATGTAGCGGTCAACCACGGGCTCCATCCGCGACAGGCGCTCGAAGCCCGCGTAGAGACGGCCGCCGCGATGCGTGCGCAGCAGGACGGCGTTCTCGATGAGCAGGCTCAGGTATTCGAGGGCGGGCACCTGCGCGCGAAAACGGAAGGTCGCGCGCTCGTCGAAGTCGCGCCGCGAGACATGCGCGACCGTGCCCAAGTCTTCGACCGTCTCGCCGGCAAAGGCTACCGCCTGCTCAAACATCGAAAACTCTTTCATGGCAGGGTGCGGGCGCTTTACGGGGCAGCAATCGCGCCAAGCCTTTTGTATTAACTCAACTCTTCGCCCTCGTCGCGAATATCTGGTGAAAGTGTTGAGGAAGAAGTAGGCAGAAGGCAGATGGCAGTAGGCAGTCGCTTCCGCGTTCAGGCGGTTGAAAGGTTAGTTCAGGGTTTCCGACTTCAAGCCTTTTAACTGCCCACTGCTTACTGCCATCTGCCTGCTATTTCTTAAGCGCTTCAAGCAGTTTGTCGTGGATGCCGCCGAAGCCGCCGTTGGACATGACGGCGACCACGTCGCCTTCCTTTAAGAGCGGTGCGAGGTGTTCGACTATCGGGTCGGCGCCGTCGAGGCAGAGGGCGGGGCGTTCGCGGCGCGCGGCGATGTCGGCGGTCAGCTCGTCGGTGTCGAGGAGGCGGCCGTAGGCGCTGCCCTTCTCGCGCGCGAAGACCGAGGAGAGGACGACGTAGTCGGCGGGATCGAAGGCCGCGGCGTACTCTTCCTGAAAAACGGCGAGGCGCGAGGTGGCCGAGCGCGGCTCGAAGACGGCGACGAGGCGCCGCCCCTTGTACTTCTCGCCGAGTGCGCGCAGCGTCTCGCGGACGGCCGTCGGGTGGTGCGCGAAGTCGTCGATGACGGTGACGCCGCCCTCCTCTCCACGCACCTGCATGCGCCGCTTGACGCTCTGGAAGGTTGCGAGCGCTTCGCGGATCGTCTCGCGCGAGATGCCCCACGCGTCGGCGGCGATGATGACGGAGAGACAGTTGAGCACGTTGAAGTCGCCGATGAGCGGCGTCTCGAACTCGCCCCACGGCTCGCCGTCGTGCAGAACTTTAAAACGCGTGAGCGCGCCGGAGTAGTCAACGTCTACGGCGCGCCAGCGCGCGTCCTCACTGGTGCCGAACGTTTCGAGCTGTGTGTGGAGTCTGCCCCCGAACTCTGCGACCGTATCGCGCACGGCGGGGCTGTCCCAGCCGGCGATGAGGCGGCCCCGGCCGGGGACGAGGTTCATCAGGCGACGGAAGGCGAGCTTGACGGCGTCGAGGTCTTTGTAGATGTCCGCGTGGTCGAACTCGATGTTGCCGACTATGCCTAGCTCCGGCAGGTAGTGCATGAACTTCGGCCCCTTGTCGAAGTAGGCCGTGTCGTACTCGTCGCCCTCGATGATGAAGTATGGGCTTTCGGTCACGCGAAAGCTCGCGCCGAAGTTCTGCACGACGCCGCCGACGAGGAAGGAAGGGTTGAGCCCGCCGCGCTCCAACACCCACGTTGCGATGCTGGTGGTCGTCGTCTTGCCGTGCGTGCCGGCGACGACGAGCGAGCGACGGCCGCGGATGAACTCCTCCTTGACGACCTCGGCCTGCGAGCGGTAGACGAGGCGGCGGTTCAAGGTCTCCTCAACCTCCGGGTTGCCGCGCGAGAGGGCGTTGCCGATGACGACGCAGTCGGGCGCGGGCTCGGGCAGATGCTCCGGCCTGTACCCTTGCATGACGTGGATGCCCAAGCCTTCGAGCATCGTGGACATCGGCGGGTAGACGTTCTCGTCCGAGCCCGTGACCTTATGCCCGCGCGCCTGAAGCATCCCGGCGAGCGACGCCATCGCCGTTCCGCAGATTCCGATCAGGTGATAGTGCATGACTGATGAGTAATGAGCGTTGAGCGTTGAGTGATGAATATACCCTCGCGGAGATATTCATCACTCAACGCTCAACGCTCATCATTTCCTGCTACTGGAATGGTGAATGAAAACGTCGAGCCCTTGCCGACCTCGGACTGGACTTCGATGTGGCCGCCGTGCAGCTCGACGAGCTGGCGCGTGATGTAGAGGCCGAGCCCCGTGCCCTTCTCGCTGCGCGTGGCGCGCGAGCGTGCCTGCGCGTACTTGTCGAAGATATCGCGGAGGTCTTCTTCGGGGATGCCGACGCCGGTGTCGGTGACCGAGACGCGCACCAACGGCCCTTCGGGCGCAGCGCTCAGCGAGACGCGCCCGCCGCGGGGCGTGAACTTCACCGCGTTCGAGATGAGGTTGACGAGCACGCGGCGGAGCTTGGCGCGGTCTGCGCGCAGGGGCGGCAGTTCCGACGGCACTCCCTCTTCGAGCGCAATCTCCTTCTCGGCGGCGAGCGGCTGCATCTGGTGGCGCAGCTCGTCGAGCAACGCGCTCAGCTCGATGGTCGAGAAGTCGAGACGCATCGTGCCCGATTCGAGCTTCGAGGCGTCGAGCAGGTCGTTGACCAGCTCGATGAGGTTCTGCGTGTTGCGCTCCATCATCGCGACCATGTTGCGCTGCTCGGCCGTCATGTCGCCGAGTCGCCCCGAGGTGAAGAAGTTGATGACGCCGCTGATGACCGTCAGAGGCGAGCGCAGGTCGTGCGTGGTGAGCGCGAGAAACTCCTCCTTCATCGCAGAGACCTCGCGCAACTGCGCGTTGGCCTGATTCAATTCGCGGTTCGACTCTTCGAGCTTGGTGTTGAGCCGCTCCATCTGCTCGCGCTTCTCTTCCAGCTCGCTCAAGACCTGCACGAGGTCGCGGTTCTGCCGCGACAACTCTTCGAGCGCCGAGTCGTCCTCCTCCGTGTTGACGAAGTCGCGCAGGGTATCGGCGCGGCCTCTGACCTCCTCGGCCTCCGTGGGCGCGAGCCACTTGACGACCGTGACGCGCGTGCCCTCGCCCTCCTTCGACTGGATGTCGAACTCGTCCATCAGCCGGCGCGTGCCGATGAGCCCGACGCCCAAGCCCGAGGGCGAGCGGTAGGTGCCGCGGATGATGGAGCGCAGCTTGGCCTCGTCGATGCCGGGGCCGTCGTCGCGCGCGGTGATCTGAAGACCGGCGGCGGCAGCGCCGCGCGTGGCGAACGACAAGGTGATGGCGCCCGAGCGCGCGTACTCGTAGATGTTACGCGTGAGCTCCGAGACGGCCGTCGTAATCTTGATCTGCGTCGTCGAGTCGAAGCCCATCTCGCGCGTGAGCCGCCGCACGCGCTCACGCACCTTGACGATGTCGGCCTCGCGCCGCACGTAGATGTCGCCGAGCCGTGTCGAGGTGATGCCTTGCATACAGATTTAGAGTACAGGATTTAAAGCCCGAAGTTCAAAGCGCACTCACCTGTAGACGAGCACGGTGGCGTCGTCTGAGGTGCGCGCGTAGTCGCGCAGCAGGACTCCGGCGAGGAGCTGGGGGCTTTTGTTGACGAGGCCGGGGTAGGCGCTCGCGTCCCACGTCGCGCTGATGCCGTCGGAGGCGATAACGAGCGTGGTGCCCTCCTGCCAGCGGTGCGGCCAGACGCGCACTTGCGACAGACGCGCGCCGAGCGTGCCGTTGGTAGGGATGGGGCGCGTGGGGTCGGTCGCGCCCAGCACGCGCACCTCGACGTTGCCGACGCCCGCGTAGTTGAAAGTCCCCCGCGCGGGGTTGAGCACGACCGCGCCCATCACGGCGCCGCGCGTCGCGCGCAGGGCGTCGTGCGTGGCGAGAATCAGCTCGTCGAGCTGCTCGCCCTCCCACTGCTCAAAGGTGTCGAGCGCGGCCTTCGCCGCCTCGAACGCGCCGCTGCCGTGCCCGAGCCCGTCCACGACCGCGAGCAGCGTCTCGCCGTCGTGCTCCTTGATAAAACAGGCGTCGCCGTTGCTCTCCTCGCCCGGGCGTGGGCGGCTCCACGCGCCGACGCGGCGCGTCATGCGACGGGCGCGCGCGCGCTGCTCTTCGCTGGTGGGCGACGCGACCCACTTGCGGCCGAGCAGCGCCGTGCCGAAGGTCGTGCGGCGCGCGTTCGTCAGGCGGCGCGTCGTGCCCTTGACGGTCGAGTACGCGTCGAACTCGTCGAGCAGACGCCGCATCGCGCCGAAGCCCGTGCCGAGACTGCCGCCCGAAGAGACGCCGTCGCGCAAGGCCCGCTCAAGGTCGTAGACGCCCGGCCCCTTGTCGAAGTAGAACAGCTCAAGCCCCGGCTCTTCGCCCAACGTCTCCGACCAGTGGAGGCAGCCGCCGCTCGTCGCATAGCGCACGGCGTTGGTGCCGATCTCCTGCACGACGATGTCCAGCTCCGCCAGTTGGTCTTC
>JBJMGQ010000260.1:0-29538 GCA_045807845.1 Pyrinomonadaceae bacterium
CCCGAAAGGTAGTTCGTCACACCTTTCGTGTTCGGCATGCCGAAGTGCGCGTGGATGCGCGGGCGGCGCAGGTCGCAGTCGAGCACGAGCACATCGGCGCCGGTCTGCGCGAGCATCGTGGCGATGTTGACGGCCGTCGTGGTCTTCCCTTCGGAAGGCTGGCTCGAAGTGACGAGCACGGTCTTGGGCGGCTGACCCGCGGACGAGAGCAGGAGCGAGGTGCGCAGGTGGCGATAAGCCTCGGCCACGGGCGAGCGCACGTCGGAGACGAGAGCGAGCGCGGTGGTCGCACCCGGCTCGGGCTCGGGGGCGCTGCGGCCGAGAAGGCGGCGCGTCTCGCGCGGCGCGGGGATGATCGCCAGCGTGGGCAGGTGCAGGTGGCGGTCAACATCCTCGACCGACTTCAAGGTGTCGTCGAGGTAGTCGAGCAGGAAGGCCAGACCGATGCCGACGCCGAACGAGAGCATCAGCGCGACGATGATGTTGCGCACGCGCGGCGGGCCGATGGGCTCGCGCGGGACGCGCGCCTCCTCGACCGTCGAGACGTTGCCGCTCAGGCGGTCGGGGTTCGTAATCTTCAGCTCGTTGGCGCGCTGCATGTAGAGGTTGAGGTTCTGGCGGTCGGTCTCGATGGCCTGGTCGAGGTCGGTGAGGCTCGTCTCGAAGACGCTCTGGATGCTGGCCTTGCCGCGCGACCCGAAGTAGGACGCCTTCGACGAAGTCTCCTCCTTGAGCGCCGCGTCGTAACTGCTCTTGAGGCTGGCGATGATCTCCTGCGGGGCGCGCTTCAGCTCGCCGTTGAGCTGCCCGAGCTGCTGGTTGATCTTCTGAACCTCGGGCCATTCCTCCGTGTAGTTGACGAGCAGCGCCTTCTTCTTCTCCTCAAGGTCGCTGATCTTCTCGCGCAGCCGCTGGACGTTCTTGTTCTCCTGCACCTGCGGGATCGACCAGATGCCGTCCGTGTTCTGGGTCTTGATGGCGGCCTCGTAGGCGGCCTGCGTCTGCTTGCGCTTCTGCTCGGCGGCCTGCATCTGCGCGAGGTAGGCGCCCAACTGCGCGGCCGTCAGGTCGAGCGCCGGCTTGCCGCCGAGCGGGATGTCGTGCTCCTTCTTGTAGTTGATGCGCTTGGCCTCGTTGGCCTGAATGCGCGACTGCAACTCGATGATCGAGTTGGCGAGCACGTCCTCGGCCTTCTGCGAGCCGGCCGTCTCGGCGCGGATGTCGTTCTCGCGGAAGATGGTCGCGAGGGTGTTCGCGACGTTCGCGGCGATCTGCGCGTCTGTGTGGACGAAGCGAATGTTGACGAGGTTGGTGCGGTCGATGGGGTCGACGCTCAAGTTCTCGCGCAGCGCGTCCTCGTAGGGTTCGAGCTTCTGCGCCTGCTCGGGCGTGAGCTGGTCGGCGTTAAGCTCGACCTCGTCGATGACGGGGACGGCCCCGGCGTTCTGCTGAGCCCCCTCTTCCGGCGCCTTCTCGCGCGTGAAGACGCGACGCAGGCCGGCGATGATGCCGGTGCCGCGGCGCGCGGGCGTGAGGAAGTTGGGGTTGTTCTGGAGGTCGAGCCGCATGATGACCTGACGCGCGAGCCGCTGCGTCTTGAGCTTCTGGAGCTGTGTGTTCCAGTAGTTCGGGTCGTTGCCGCGGATGAGGACGGAGTCGCCGCCCTTGCCGGTCGAGACGACGCTGCGCTGCTTCTGCTCGATCTGAATCTGCGCGGACGCCTCGTAGATGGAGGGCGTCCGGTACATCTGGATGGAGACGAGCGAAGTGACGACGACCAGCAGGCTGAGGATGAGCCACTTACGCTTGAGCACGACGGCGAGGTACTCGCGCAGGTGCGCCGGCTCGCTGGCCGAGACGGCGACGGCGGCGGGCACGGGCGCTGCCGCGAGGTCGCGCAGCGGGCGGTCGAGCGTCTCCGTGGTGAGCGGCATTAGACGGTTCTCTTGCGACATCATAATTCTAAATCTCTCTACAAGGTTTCAGGGGCTTTGGAGACCACAACCCCAACGCAGCGGGTGATTTCCGGCCGCGTAATCATAACAGAGACCCGCGCGGAGGCAAAAGCAGTAGGCAGAGGGCCGTAGGCAGTCGCCCCGCGTTAGGCTGGTTGAATAGTTAATTGAGTTTCCGGCGGCGCTCTTAACTGCCTACCGCCCTCTGCCTACTGCCTACTGTATTCCGCGAGCGCCTCGCGCCAGTCGCGCAGGGGGCGGAGGCCGAGGGCTTCCGTAAGCAGGCAGCGCAGGCGCGAGTTGCGCGGGCGTGGGGCGAGGCGGCGGAGCGAGTCGGTCAGGACGGATTCTATCTGCGCGTCCTGAAGGCCGGCGGCCGCGGCGGCCTCGCGCGCGAAGCTCTCGTAGCTGGCGCCCTCTCCGGCGTTGACGACGTGGTAGATGCCGGGCAAGTCCAGCTCGGCCAGCTCACGCAGGCGCGCGGCGAGGTCGGGCGCGTAGGTCGGCGTGCCGTAGGAATCGGAGATGGCGCGCAAGCCTTCGCCGCGGCGGGCGCGCTCGACGACGGTCGCAAGGAAGTTGCGCCCGCCCGCGCCGAAGACCCAGCCCGTGCGCACGACCGAGGTGCGCGCCGTGGCCGCCTGCGCGCGCCGCTCGCCTTCGAGCTTCGACGCGCCGTAGGCGCTCAAGGGGTGCGGGTCGTCGCGCTGCGTGTAGAAGTGACCCTCCCTGCGCCCGTCGAAGACGTAGTCGGTCGAGACGGTGACGAAGGAGGCATCGGCAAGTCGCGCGGCCGTCGCCAGCGCTTCGACGCCCTGCGAGTTGACGAGGAAGGCGCGTTGCGGGTCAAGCTCGCAGCCGTCCACGTCCGTCCACGCGGCGCAGTTGACGGCGGCGTCGGGACGCAGGCTTTTGAACGTCTCGCGCACCGCGCGCTCGTCGGTGATGTCCAGCCCCTCGCGGTCGAAGGCCAGCACTTCGTCGCCGCGCGCGCGGCAGTGTTCGGTAAGCGCGGCGCCGACCAGACCGGCCGCGCCCGTGATGATGACACGCATAAAAAGTAGTCAGCAGACAGTAGTCAGTAGACGGTAGAAACCTTTAACAGCAGGGCCGTCAGTATGCAAGTGACCACGGCCGCAGGGCGAAGCGCTACTGGCTACTGACTGCTGTCTACTTCAACTCCGTACTGCTTTTGATAGTAATCCCGATAGGCGCCGCTGCGTGCGCGCTCGACCCAGTCGGCGTTGTCTCGATACCAGCGGATGGTCTTTTGCAGTCCCGACTCCCACGTCTCAAGCGGTCGCCAGCCCAGCTCGCGTTCGGCCTTCGAGGGGTCGATGGCGTAGCGGCGGTCGTGGCCGGGGCGGTCTTTGACGAACTTGAGGAGCGAGCGCGGCTTGCCTAAAGCTTCGAGGACGGACTCGGCCACTTCGAGGTTGCGTCGCTCGTTGCGCGCGCCGATGTTGTAGACCTCGCCTGCGCGCCCACGCAGCATCGCGGCCAAGATAGCGCGGCAGTGGTCTTCGACGTAAATCCAGTCGCGCACGTTGCGGCCGTCGCCGTAGACGGGCACGGGCTCGTCGCGCGAGGCGTTGGCGAGCATCAGGGGCAGGAACTTTTCGGGGAACTGGCGCGGCCCGTAGTTGTTGCCGCAACGCGTCACGACCACGTCGAGCCCGTGCGTGTGATGCGCCGCGCGGGCGAGGTGCTCGGCCGCGGCCTTCGAGGCGGCGTAGGGGCTGTTGGGCGCGAAGGGCGAGTCTTCAGTGAAGTATGCGTCGTCACGCTCGGGCAAGCTCCCCATCACCTCGTCGGTGCTGACGTGCAGGACGCGGCCGACCCTGCGCGCGCGCGCGGCGTCGAGGAGGACTTGCGTGCCGAGGGCGTTGGTGCGGACGAACTCCGCGGCCGAATGGATGCTGCGGTCTACGTGCGACTCGGCGGCGAAGTTGACGAGAAAGTCAGTCCCTTCTTCCAGAGAGGAGAGGACGGCCGCGGGGTCGCAGATGTCTCCGCGCACGAAGCCGTGGCGCTCGCCCGTCAAGCCTTGCAGGTTGTCGAGGTTGCCGGCGTATGTGAGCGCGTCGAAGTTGACGACGCGGCAGCCCGGCAACTCTTCGAGCGCAAGCCGCACGAAGGCCGAGCCGATAAAGCCCGCCCCGCCCGTCACGAAGATGTTCCTCACGCCCTCCATCGAACGCTCCACGCCCCCTCCTCATATCAAAGCATCGCCGGGAGATTATAGCGAAGCCGCGCGCGCATAAAAGAAGAGGAGGGGCGGAAAACTTTCCCGCCCCTCCTCTCGGTTGGTGTCCGTCTTTGGCCCAAGTCGGTCGAAGCTTGCGCTTCGGCCTACTTGAACTTGAAGGTCGCCGTGTGCGTCGTGCCGTCGATGAGCGCGACCGTCAACACGCGGCAAGTCCCCGCCCACGACGATTCGGTCTTCCAGACGTAGATGTACTGGTTCGAGCCCGAGTCGTAGCTGAGGCTGCTGCTGCCCGCCGTCCCCGTCTCCTGTAGGTCGGAGACGTTGTTCGAGCCGCAGGTGACCTGTTGCGAGTAGGGCGAGCCGGCCGCCATGATGCCCAACCCCTGATTGCCCGCGAGGTTGAACTTGACGGGGATAGAGCGACCCGCGTTGACCTGATTGATCGCCGCGTTGTTGATCGGCGAGAAGAAGCCGCTGAAGTCGTAGATCACGTTCACCGTGCGCGTGACCGGGTCGGCCGCATTGCCCGACGGGTCGGTCGCGTTGTAGGTGATGGTGTACGTCCCCACGGCGTTGTTGTTGACCGTGCCCGACGCCGTGGCCGCGAACGGGCCCGCGCAGCTATCGCTGGCGGACGCACCCGGGTCGGTGAACGTCGAGTGGAGCAGGATCGTCATCGGGTTCGCCCCGTTGAGCGTGATGACGGGCTTGATGGTGTCAGACACGACCACGGTGCGCGTGGCCGATGCGGTGTTGTTGCCGCCATCCGTCGCCGACCAGACGACGTGATAGGTGCCGGGCACGTTCACGTTCACGTCGCTGCTCGACGTGGGCGTCACAGGCGCCGAGCAGTTGTCGGTGGCGGTCGCGCCCGCGTCCGTGTAGGACGTGTGGCACTCGACCGTCACGGAGGACGCGCCCGTCAGCGTGACGACCGGCGGGTGCGTGTCGGTCACGACCACGTTCTGCGTCTGGATGGTCGAGTTGCCGGCCGCGTCGGTGAACCTCCAACGGACGACGTGCGTCCCGGCCGTGGTGTAGCTGAGCGGGTCGAGCGCCACGCCCTCAAGGCCGGAGCCGCCGCAGTTGTCGGTGGCCGTCGGCGGCTCGCCCGTGATGGCGGCCGAGCACTCGCCGGTAACGTCCGGCAGCGACGCTGCATCGGGCACGGGCGGCGAGTTGTCGGGCAGGATGGTCACGGTCTGGTTCTGCGTCGTCGTGTGCGTGCCGTCGTTGTAAGTCCAGACGACCGTGTATGAGCCCGGCACGTTGTAGGTGCGGTCGCTCGCGGTGTCGCCGCTGATCGTCCCGCCGCAGGCGTCGGTGGCGGTCGGGTCGTCGGCCGCCAGCAGCGTCACGGAGCAGGCGCGCGTGATGGTCGGCAGCGACGCCACGTTAGGCACAGGGGCCGGCGAGGTCGAGTCGATGCTGCACGCGATGTCGTTGACCGTCACGTTGAAGCTGCAACTGGCGACGTTGTCCGAGGGGTCGGTCGCCGTGCAGCGAACCTCGGTCGTGCCGACGGGGAAGGACGAGCCGGAGGCCGGCGAGCAGTTCACGTTAACCGTCCCGCTGTCGTCCGAGGCCGTCGGCGCCGTGTAGGTGACGTTCGCCGCGTTGGACGAGGACGAGCTTTCGTTGACCGAGATGTCGGTCGGGCAGGAGATGGACGGGTCTTGCGTGTCCTGGTACGGGGTGACCGTCACGAAGAAGCTGGTGGTCTGGGTGCCGCCAGCCGCCACGTTGACCTGCGTCGTGCCGATGGAGAAGAAGCTGCCGTCGGCCGGCGAGGTGGTGATCGTCCCGCACGTCCCGTTGACGGTCGGCGTGGGGAAGGTAACGCTCGCCCCGGTCTGTCCCGACGCGGCCGAGACGGTAACGTTATCGTAGGCGATGGAGCAGGCCGGCGGGGTCGGGTTGCTGGAGGTCGTGCTGTCGGACGAGCCGTTGTCGGCCGAGGCGGTCTCGGTCGTGGTGGTCTCGGCGCTGGCGGAGCTGGTCAGATCCGCGGCGTTGGCGACGCTGCCGCTCACCTTGTAGGTGATCCGGAAGTCGGCCGCCTCGTCCTTGCCGAGGGAGGCTGTCGTGCAGACCGAAAGGCCGGTCGAGTTCACGGCCGGCGTCGTGCAACTGAAGGTCGGGCCCGCCGTCTGCACAAGCGACTGGAAGGTCGTGTTGGCGGGCGGCACGTCGGTGAACTTCACGCTGGCGGCCGCGTCGGGGCCGGCGTTGAAGACGCGGACAGTCGCATCGACATCGGCGCCCGCGACCGCCTGCGAACTGCCGAGCGTCTTGATGACCTGAAGGTTGGCGACCGTCAACTGCGGGTCGTGCACCGTGATGGGCACGCTTAGGAGCGCCCCGGCGCTCGGCGCGTCAACCAGCGTGATGCGCCACGTGCCGCGGTTGTCGAAAGCGGAGTCGTCTGAGGTGGTAGTGGCGTCAGAGGGAATCGTGAACGAGACCGTCTGCGGGCCGAGCCCGATGTCAGCGCGGGAGTAGGCGTAGCCGGCCGGGTTGACCAACTGCACGCGGCTTAGGTTGACCGCCCCGTCCACCTTCACGCAGACCGTCTCGCCTAAGTTCCAATCGGACTTGGGCGTCGTGCAGTCGGCGGCGAAGGTCTCAAGGGTCAACCCCGTCCGGAAGAAGGCGAAGGGCGCGGCCAGCGCCGCGTGGTTCGCGCGCTGAGTCGGGATGGTAGTGCGGGCCGCGACGGCTTGCGAAGGGGATGGTGCCAATTCGCCCGACGGTACCAATTTTTTTGCAGGCGCGGCGAGCGAGCCGGGCAGGACGGCGGCGGCGCTCATGGCGGCCAGCAGTAAAAGCGCGGGCAGGGCGCGGCGCCAACGGCGCGCGGCTCGCTTCGCATGTTCTTTATCCTTAAAAGCCGTATTCGCTGGGCAAGATGCGGCGGATGGCAGCGGAGGTCTCATAGGGGTTTCTCCTTGAAATTATCAGTGGAGTGCATGGGCTGGAAGTTGCAGGGCGCGGAAGAGAAGTCTTGGCAGTCTTGCGTGCCGACGATTACGATTTAAGATGTTTCGCGGGGGCTCACGAATGGGCTTCTCGCGCGGGTCGGGCAAACGAGCAGCCTTCTATACTTCATCCAGTCTAAATAATCAAGACATAAATAAAAAAAATCGGCGTGAGTTAATTTTTCAATTGACAACGGGCCGCATTTAGCATAAATACTCTCCCCGCTTCCAGCGGAGAGGAGCCTGACCCAGGAGACCCCGCCTGAATATCTTCGGGCTTGACACATCGGCACAGGCTTTACACTTCAAAGTTTCCACGTCGCTTTAACTAGAGACCTGGTTCGCGACACGACACTGCCAACAAGCGCCACCCTGCTATCCAGCTTCCCAAGACTGTAAGGAGACTTAAACCATGAACAAGATTCGTTTCACGCTCAAAGCCTTCGCCTTCCTTGCCTTTATCTTCGCCTTCGCGACCGCCGCCCAAGCGCAGGCGACGAGGACTTGGGTGTCGGGCGTCGGCGACGACGTTAACCCGTGCAGCCGCACCGCACCCTGCAAGACGTTTGCGGGCGCCATCTCGAAGACGGCCGCCGGCGGCGAGATCGACTGCCTCGACCCGGGTGGGTTCGGCGCGGTGACGCTCACCAAGTCCGTCACTATTGACGGCACGAAGGGCGCGGGCTTCGGCTCGATCCTCGCCAGCGCGACCAACGGCGTCAACGTCAACGACTCGGCCACGGCCACGCCGAACACCATCGTCGTCACGCTGCGCAACCTGTCGATTAACGGCGCCGGGACGACCCTCGGCGTCCACGGCGTCAACATGACTTCGGGCAAGGCGCTCAATGTCGAGGACTGCCAGATCTTCAACTTCTCGCAGAACGGCGTCAACATCAACATGACCAACGCCACGGCCACCTTCGTCTACGTTCACAACACGAGCTTCTTCAACGTCGGGCAGGGCGTACGGGTCTCCAGCACGGCCGGGGGCAGCTTCGCCCTCGCCACCCTGAACAACATCAAGGTCGAGCAGACATCCGCGACCGGTAACACCGGCGTGAAGCTCGATAGCAACGGCATCGCCCAGATCAAGGACTCGCTCATCGCGGTCGCGGGCACGGGCGTCGCCATCGCCGGCACCTCCGCGCGCGCCACGCTCATCAACACGACCATCAGCAACTGCACCACAGGCATCTCGGCCGCCGCGGGCACCACGGGCCGCATCGCCCACTCGTCGATCATCGAGAACGCCACGGGCATCTCGTTCACCGGCGGCGCGGTTCGCTCGTTCGGCGACAACAACTTCGACGGCAACACTACGCCGTTCAGCGGCGGCGCGCTGACGGCAATTGCACCGGCCAAGCAGTAGCTCTCTTCGGAGAGACGCTGCCGTCCGGCAGAAGACAGTGCCCGCCCCTGCACGTCATGCAGGGGCGGGCGCTTTCACGTCTGCGCCCCTCGGTGCGCTCCGAAAGCTTGCAGAGGGGCGGCTGGACGTGGGGATGTTTTTGGGCTAATTATATTCATTCGCCCGACGCCGCGAAGTCTGAGTCTTTTACGAGTGAGTTGTTTCCGCCCCGGGGCGGTGAGTAAGCACACTGAGGGAAGCGAGAGAGTGTTAGAAGAGGCCATCCAGATACAACAGAAGCACAGGCCCGACCCTGAGCCCGCCGACCCCACACCCGGTACACTCCTTCCCGAAGAGCCGCTGGTCGTCATCGAGCCGAGCCATACGTGGGCGGGGCTCGACCTGCGCGACTTCTGGCGCCACCGCGAGCTGCTCTACTTCATGATCTGGCGCGACCTCAAAGTCCGCTACAAGCAGACGGTGCTCGGGCTGGTGTGGGTCGTGATGCAGCCGCTTCTGACGACGGTTGTCTTCACCGTCTTCCTCGGCCTGCTGGCGCGCGTGCCCTCGGACGGGACGCCGTACCCGCTCTTAGCCTTCTCGGGGCTGCTGCCGTGGACTTTCTTCGCCAACTCGGTCGCCAACGGCAGCAACTCACTGGTGGTCAACGCGCACCTTCTGACCAAGGTCTACTTCCCGCGGCTCATCATTCCGGTGTCGGCGGTCGGCGGCCGTCTCGTGGACTTCGGCGTCTCGTGCGTGTTGCTGGGGGCGATGATGCTCTTCTACGGCGTGCCGGTGGGGCCGGGCGCGCTGATGCTCGTGCCGCTCATGCTGCTGCTGGCGCTCCTCGCCCTCGGGGCGAGCCTGTGGGCCTCGGCGCTCAACGTCAAGTACCGCGACGTAGGGATCGCGCTGCCCGTGCTCATCCAGCTCTGGATGTTCGTCTCGCCCGTCGTCTACTCGCCGGCGCTCGTGCCCCCGGGCTGGCGCCGACTCTACTCGCTCAACCCCTTGGCGGGCATCATCGAGGGCTTCCGCTCGGCGCTCTTCGGGCGCCCCTTCGACTGGCCGGCGCTCGCCAGCGCCGCCGCCGTCACGCTCGCGCTGCTCGTCTACTCGGCCTTCGCCTTCAAGCGCATGGAGAAGACCTTCGCCGACCTCGTCTGAGAGGTCTGAGATTACATGAAACCGATCATCAGGGCACAGGGGGTGAGCAAGCAGTACCGCATCGGTGCGTCGCGCGTCGCGTACGGCACGATGCGCGAAGCGCTGGCCGGGGCCGTGCGCGCGCCGTTCCGAAGACGCCCGCGGGGCGGCGAGGGCGAGAGGCTGTGGGCTCTGCGCGACGTGAACTTCGAGGTGCAGCCGGGCGAGGTCGTCGGCTTCATCGGCCGCAACGGCGCGGGCAAGTCAACGCTTTTGAAAATCCTCTCGCGCATCACGGAGCCGACGGCCGGGCGCGTCGAGTTGTACGGGCGCGTGGGGAGCCTGCTCGAAGTGGGGACGGGCTTTCACCCGGAGCTTTCGGGACGCGAGAACATCTACCTCAACGGCGCCATCCTCGGGATGAGCCGGCGCGAGATCGCCGCCAAGTTCGACGAGATCGTCGCCTTCGCCGAGATGGAGAAGTTCCTCGACACGCCCGTCAAGCACTACTCGTCGGGGATGTACACGCGACTGGCCTTCGCCGTCGCGGCGCACCTTGAGCCCGAGATTCTGATCGTGGACGAGGTGCTGGCCGTCGGCGATGCGGCCTTCCAGCGCAAGTGCCTCGGCAAGATGGAGGAGGTCAGGTATCAGGGGCGCACCGTCCTCTTCGTCAGTCACCAGCTCTCGGCCGTGGAGAAAATCTGCTCACGCGCGTTCGTCATCCGCTCCGGCGGCATCACCTTCGAGGGTGACACGCAGGCCGCCATCAAAGACTACCTCAGCGACCTCGACTCAAGCGTCCGCGCCGCCGACCTCGCCACGGTGCGCCGCTCGGGGACGGGCGAGCTGCGCCTGACGGGCTTCTCCGTCGAGGACGCGACGGGCGCGCCGGCCCCCGTCGTCTTCTCGGGAGAGGACGCGGTCTTCGTCCTCGACTTCGAGGCGGAGGCGGGCGCTAACCTCAGAGAGGTGAGCATCGGCTTCTCCGTCCACACGCCGATGGGAGAGGTGCTGACCATCCTCTACAGCGACTACGCCGGGGTTACCTTCAAGGGGTTACCGACCGCGGGGCAGTTCCGGTGCCGCGTCAAGGAGTTCCCGTACTCGACCGGCAGGTACTACATCGGCGCGCGCGTCCTCGCCAACGGGCGTGAGCTGGACTGGCCGCAGGATTACGTCGGGAGCGTGGACGTTGAAGAGGGCGACTTCTACGGCGCCGGCAACAACACGAGCCACAGCGGGACGGGCCCCGTCCTCGTGCGGGCCGAGTGGAACGTCGGCGAGGCCGCGGGGGCGGCACGCTGACGATGGGGCTGAGGAGCATCGCCAGCCGCCTCCTGTGGCGCGCGGGTCTGGAGCGGCGGCGCGACACTTCGGGCGACGAGCTGTACGGCCGGCGCTGCTTCTCGCAGGAGGGCGAGGACATGCTGCTCGCGCGCATCTTCGAGGGGCGCGAGCGCGGCTTCTACGTGGACGTGGGCGCGCACCACCCGCAGCGCTTCTCCAACACCTACTACTTCTACCTGCGCGGCTGGCGCGGCATCAACATTGACGCCGCCCCCGGCAGCATGAAGCCCTTCCAGACCGTCCGCTCCGGCGACATCAACCTCGAAATCCCCATCTCCGACTCGCGGCAGGTGCTCACCTACTACTCCTTCAACGAGCCCGCGCTCAACACCTTCTTGAAAGAGGTCGCGGCGGAGCGCGACGGTCTGGACGACTTTCGCATCGTCTCGGAGCAGCAGCTTGAGACGCGCACGCTGGCCGAGGTTCTCGACGAGCATCTCGCGCCGGGGGCCGAAATTGACTTCATGTCGGTGGATGTGGAGGGGCTCGACTATCAGGTGTTGAAGTCGAACGACTGGGCGCGCTTCAGGCCGCGCGTCGTGCTGGTCGAAGACCTGAACGTCGCGTCGCTGGAGCGGCTCGACGAGTCGCCGTCGGCCCAGCTACTGCGGCGGGAGGGCTACCGGCCGACCTCCAAGACTCTCTACACGCTCTTCTTCAGCCGGACAGATTGAGAAGGCGCGGCGACGCCGCTCTGTTCCAGCTTTCGTTCAAAAACGCTGTCTCGACAAACCACGGCTTTGTCTTTAGAATGGCGGCTGTTCCGAAAGCCGAGATACGCGACAGCAAGAATCTGGGGTCACCATTAACGGTCTATGCAGCTTCGTACGCCTGTAGTTTTCTTTATCTTTAACCGTCCCGCTTTTACCGAGCAGGTGTTCGCGCTGATCGCGCAGGCGAAGCCCGCACAACTGTTGGTGATTGCCGACGGGCCCCGCTCTCCCGACGAGCGGGAAACGTGTTTGGCGACGCGAGCGATTGTCGAAAAAGTAGATTGGGACTGTCAGGTCAGGACAAACTTTTCCGAGACGAACCTCGGGAACAAACGTCGAGGCTCAAGCGGTCTGGATTGGGTCTTCTCACAGGTCGAAGAAGCGATCATCATCGAAGACGACACCGTCCCGCACCCCTCTCTATTTCTGTATCATCAGGAACTGCTTGAGCGGTATCGTGATGACCAGAGGGTCATGCAGATCAACAGTACGAATTTTCAGAACGGGCGCAACCAGACGCCGTACAGCTACTATTTCTCGCGCATGCCGCATTGCTGGGCCTGGGCAACATGGCGTCGGGCGTGGAGTCACAACGATATCAAAATGAGTTCTTGGCCGGACAATCAAGAGCTGGTCTTGCGGACGTTTGATGATGAAGTCGAAAGACAGTTCATGTTTGAGATATTCGATCAAGCGTACCATGACAAAATAGATACGTGGGACTACCCATGGATCTACAGCTTCTTGATGCAATCCGGGCTCGCAATTACGCCGCACACCAATTTGGTCTCGAACATCGGCTGGGGCGCGGACTCCACGCACTGCAACATTGAGGATCATCCGACCGCGCGTGTGCCAACGTCGGATATCGGAGCGTTACGCCATCCGCCGCACATGATTGTTCATCACGCGGCGGATAGATATACGTTTGATCACGCGTTGGAACTTGAGAAAAGAAGAGATGGCGCGCCCGCGACTTTGTCGGCTAAGATTAAAGCGTTCCGAGCGAGGGCGAAGGCGAGCTTCAAGTACCGACTCACTTCGGGGCAGTAGTAGTAGCACGGTACCAATCACTTCCAGGGATTAAGTAAAACTTTTCAACATGTTGAGTCCTTCAAATCTAGAGATACAGAAGGCTGCCGGTAACGGTCGGCAGCGCGTTTGCTTTGTCATCCCGCCATCAATCTTCCTGCTGGATGAACGAGTGTTTATGACGCTCGGAATCCTGAGAGTTGCGGCCGTGGTCGAGCGGGCCGGTTATCCAACCGATGTCTTAGACCTCTCGGGAATCGCCAATTATCTGGACGTTATCAAAACCTACCTTGCGACACATGAGACGAACACGTTCTGTCTGACCGGGACGACGCCCCAAATGCCGGCGGTGGGCGCCCTCGCTCGCATGCTGCGCGCAGAGCGCCCGGACGCACGCCTGATACTTGGCGGCCCCCACCTCACATTGGTTAACGCCGCCTACCGTTTGGAGCTGAAGAACGGCCACGTCTATCGCGCGCACGGCGCCTTCGAGCGGCTACAGCAGATGTTTGATTGTCTCGTGGCCGGAGACGGCGAAGACGCGATCTTCCAAGCTCTGGAACCCAATCCGCCCGCGCTGGTTGATGCGGATCAGCCGGCTTCGCCGTTGTTTCTGACCAGCCAGAGACTCACCGATCTTCCCATGCCCGCGCGGCACCTCGTGGACGTGGATAGTTACCGTTACTACATCGAGGGGGAGCGCGCCACGAGCTTGATCGCGCAACTCGGATGCCCCTTCGCGTGCGGTTTTTGCGGTGGTCGAAAATCGCCGTCTCTGCGGCGCATTCGCATGCGTTCGCACGACAGCGTCATCACAGAGGTTGAGCACCTCTACCAGACGTACGGCATCAAGGGGTTCATGTTCTATGACGACGAGCTGAATGTGAACCGGGGCATGGTCGAGATGATGAACGGCCTGCGCGATCTGCAAGACCGCTTGGGGGTCGAGTTTCGTCTGCGCGGGTTCATCAAGGCCGAGCTGTTCAATGACGAGCAGGCAGACGCCATGTACAGGGCAGGTTTCCGGTGGATTCTGACTGGGTTCGAGTCAGGTTCGCCGCGGATTCTCAGGAACATCAACAAGAAGGCGAGTCGTGAGGACAACACGCGCTGCGTCGAGATCGCGCGCCGCCATAATCTTAAAGTCAAAGCCCTCATGTCCATCGGGCATCCGGGAGAATCCGAAGAGACGACCAGCGAAACGCGTGATTGGCTTTTGCAGGTCAAGCCGGATGATTTCGACGTGACCATCATCACCACGTACCCGGGCACCCCATACTATGATGAAGCCGAACCACATCCGGAACTGCCGAACGTTTGGACTTACACCTTCGCGGGGGATCGCTTGCACGCTTACGAATTGGACTATATGAGCGTGGCGGACTATTACAAGGGCGATCCGGATGGCGGATATCAGGCTTATGTTTTCACTGACCACCTGAGCGCTGAAGACCTTGTGCGCACGCGCGACCTGATAGAGAAGGAAGTCAGAGACACTTTAGGAATTCCTTTTAATCAGAGTCGGGCCGCGGTTCAATACGAACATTCCATGGGTCAATCGGGTTTACCCGGCAATGTGCTCCGGTCTTCGTTCAAATCGCAAACGGTTCCGGCCTGATTCTCCTGCGCTCCAACCGACCCGACGAATCAATGAGAAACCCGGCGAGTCGCCCGCGCTCTGGGAGAGGTGCGGCATCCGGCGCCGGGTATCCGGCTCCGTGAGGCAGACCGGTTCACCTTCGATCAGGTCGCTCAACCGTTTGCGCGATGGCTAACTACACCTACGAAGAGTCGGTCAGGTGGCTGCGGCGCCAGCCCGAGCATGCGGAGTTGGTCGAGGCGTCCTATCTCGACGAAGACAATCTCGCCGCGGCGCGGCGCTTCGCCGTGAGTGAAGAGTTCGAGGCGGTCGCGGGACTGCTGGGACTGAAGCACGGCGCGCGGCTCGACATTCTCGATCTCGGCTGCGGCAACGGCATCGCCTCCTATGCCTTCGCCGCGCTCGGCCACCGCGTGACGGCGCTCGACCCAGACCCGAGCGCCGACGTGGGGCTGGCGGCCACCGCGCGCCTCTCCCCAGGGCTCGCGGGCGAGATCAAGACCGTCAGCTCGTTTGCCGAGTCGCTCCCGTTCGCCGATGCCTCCTACGATGTTGTCTACGAGCGCCAAGCTCTGCACCACTTTCAAGACCTGCGCGGGGGCTTGGCCGAGTGCGCGCGCGTGTTGAAGCCCGGCGGAAAGCTTTTGGCGACGCGTGAGCACGTCGTCAACGACGAGGCGCAGCTCGCGGAGTTCCTCGCCGCGCACCCGTTGCAGCCGCTGCACGGCGGCGAGCACGCCTACCGGCTCGACGAATACCTCGCGGCTATTGACTCGACCGGGCTGAAGGTCGTGCGTTGCTTCGCGCCCTACGACTCGGTCATCAACCACTTCCCCGAGTCGAACGATCAGGTCAAGTGGAAGGTCTACGAGGTGCTGAAGGGCCAGTACGGCCCGGTGGCGCCGCTGCTCGTCAGGCTGAGGTACTTCGAGGAGAAGTACCGTCGCCGCCTCTCCTCGAACTGCGACATTCCCGGCCGGCTCTATTCGTTCCTCTGCGTCAGGGAGGCGGGCGAGGGAGACCGGGGGCGCGCGCGGGTTCGGGACTCGGCGTCCGGCTAAACGTATCGTGGGGATCAGTTTCACAGAGACGCCGCTCGGCGGTGCCTTCGTCATCGAGCCCGAGAGGTTCGATGACGAGCGCGGCTTTCTGGCGCGCAGCTACTCTGCGGAAGAGTTCGCGGCGCGGGGCATCGGCGTGCGCTTCGTCGAGTCGAACATCACCTTCAACGCAAGGCGGCGCACGGTGCGCGGGATGCACTTCCAGCGCGCCCCGCGGTCGCAGGCGAAGCTGGTGCGCTGCACCAACGGCACCGTCTACGACGTGATCCTCGACCTGCGGCCGGGCTCCGAGACCTTCGGCCGCTGGTTCGGCGTCGAGCTGACGGCCGAGAATCGCCGCATGCTCTTCGTCCCCGAAGGCTTTGCGCACGGCTACCAGACGCTCGCCGACCGCGCGGAGGTCTTCTATCAGGTGTCGGACTTCTACGCGCCCGAGCACTCGGGCGGCGTGCGCTGGGACGATCCGGCCTTCCGGATCGAGTGGCCCGCAACCGAGGGCGTCATCATCAATGAGAGGGATCGCGCCTACGCCGACTTCGGCACGCATCCCGCACCCGGAGGCGGGGCTGTTTGACGAAGAAGGCACTCATCACCGGCATCACCGGGCAGGACGGCAGCTATCTGGCCGAGCACCTGCTCGGGCTTGGCTATGAGGTGCACGGGCTCGTCCGGCGCGTCGCGCTCGAAGACCCCGAAAGGCGTACGGGGCGCATCGCGCACCTGCTGGAGCGCGTCCACCTCCACGGCGCGAGTCTGGAATCCTACCCCTCGATCTTCAGCGTCTTCAGCCGCATCGAGTTCGACGAGTGCTACCACCTCGCCGCGCAAAGTTTCGTCGCCGAGAGTTTCTCCGACGGCTTCTCGACGATGAACACGAACATCAACGGCACACACTACATGCTCGCCGCTCTGCGGGAGGTGCGCCCCGGGTGCCGCTTCTACTTCGCCGGCTCCTCCGAGATGTTCGGCAAGGTGCGCGAGACGCCGCAGCGCGAGACGACGCCCTTCCATCCGCGCTCGCCTTACGGCATCAGCAAGGTGGCCGGCTTCGATCTCACACGCAACTACCGCGAGGCGTACGGGCTCTTCTGCGCAAGCGGCATCCTCTTCAATCACGAGGGGCCGCGCCGCGGCTACGAGTTCGTGACGCGTAAAATCTCCAGCACCGTCGCCCGCATCAAGCATGGGCTCGCCACCGAGGTGCGACTCGGCAACCTCGACGCGCAGCGCGACTGGGGGCACGCGCGCGACTACGTGCGGGCGATGTATCTCATCCTCCAGCAAGCGGAGCCGGACGACTTCGTGGTGGCGACGGGCGAGAGCCATTCGGTGCGCGAGTTCTGCGAGCTGGCCTTCGCCGAGGTGGGATTGGACTACCGCGAATACGTGAAGACCGACCCGCGCTTCCAGCGGCCGTCGGAGGTGGACTTGCTCGTCGGCGACGCGGCGAAGGCTCGCCGCGTGCTCGGCTGGCAGCCGACCTACACCTTCAGGGAACTGGTGAGCGAGATGGTGCGCTCGGATTTGGAGCGGGCGGCGGCCGAGCTGCCGCGTTAGCGGTGGCCACCCCGGATCAGGCGATGCGTATCCTCTACGACGGATTTATCTACGGCGCGCAGGCGACGGGCGGCGTCAACCGCTACTTCACAAGACTGATCGCGGGGCTGCCCGTTTCGTTCCGCCCCGCGCTGCTCCTCGGGCGCCGCCGCGCCATCAACTACCCCACACACCCGAAGCTCAAGGTCTACGAGTACGGGCGCCGCCGGCTCGACGCCGTCTCCCACAGGCTCAGCCTTGGCCTCTCCCGTTTGGAGGACTACCGCGTCCGCCAGCGCGTTGACTCGGGCCGCTTCGACCTCGCGCACCCGACCTACTACAACCTCTTGACGGGGCGCGAGGTCGGCGACTACCGCTGCCCCGTCGTGCTGACCGTGTGGGACATGATCCACGAGCGCTTCCCCGAGACGCTGGACGTGACGGGCGCGCACGTCGAGGAGAAGCGGCGCGCGCTGCACGGGGCCGACCGGCTCATCTGCATCTCGGAGAATACCCGCGACGACCTGCTCGAACGCTACCCCGCGCTCGCAGACCGCGTCCACGTCACGCACCTCGCTTCGAGCATTGACGAGTCGATGTCGCGCGGGCCGGAGCCTGTGCCGCGCCGACCCTTCTTCCTCTACGTCGGCTTCCGCGCCGCCTACAAGAACTTCGGCCTGCTGCTCTCGGCCTTTGCGCGCATCGCGCCCACGCGCCCCGACGCGGCGCTCTGTGTCGTCGGCGCCCCGCTGACGGAGGAGGAGCAGCGAAGGGTCTCCGAGTTGGGGCTCGGAGGCCGGCTCGAACTCTTCGAGCACCCGACCGACGCGCACCTCGCGAAGCTCTACCGTTCGAGCGTCGCGCTCGTCTACCCATCGCTCTACGAAGGCTTCGGCATCCCCCCGCTCGAAGCGATGTCCTGCGGCACCCCGGTCGTCGCCTCCGACCGCTCCAGCCTGCCCGAGGTCGTCGGCGACGCGGGGCTGCTCTTCGACCCGCGCTCCGCCGACCAACTGTCGGACATCCTCCGCGCGCTGCTCGACCAACCCTCCGAGCGCGAGCGCCTGATTGAGCGGGGCTACCGGCGCGCGCGCCTTTTCAGTTGGGAGAAGACCGTGGCTCAGACGCTCGACATCTACCGCGCGGTCACCAGCGCGAAACATAGTCGAGCCGCCGAGAAACATGCCTGACATGCCGACTGAAGAATCCAGCACGCCCCCAGTGACTTCTCACGCTCCCAGCGGCGCGGCGTGGCCGCGCATCAGCGTCATCACGCCGTCGTACAATCAGGGGCGTTTCCTCGAACAGACGATTCGCTCCGTCTTGCTGCAAGGCTACCCGAACCTTGAGTACATCATCATGGACGGGGGGAGCACGGACGAGAGCGTCGAAGTCATCAAGCAGTACGAGGGGGAACTGGCACACTGGGAGAGCGAGCCAGATAGAGGGCAGAGCCACGCCATCAACAAGGGTTTTGGGCGAGCGACGGGCGAGGTGCTGTGCTGGCTCAACAGCGATGACTTCTTCCTCCCGGGCACATTGCGCGCAGTCGTCGAAACGCTCTACGAGGGCGAGGGCGCGCAGGCGGTCGTCGGCCACTGCGTGCAGGTCTACACGGACGGGCGCCCGCCGCACCGCGGCCTCGGCCGGTTCGAGAGTTTGGAGCGGCTCCTCGAATTCTGGAAGGGCTACCAGATGCACCAGCCCTCCATCTTCTGGCGGCGCGAGGTCTTCGAGCGCGTCGGGTTCCTCGACGAGAGCCTGCACCTGACGATGGACTTCGACTACTGGGTGAGGGCGGCGCGCCACTTCGAGTTTAAGAATCTCGACCGCGACCTCTCGTGCGCCACCTACCACGAAGAGGCCAAGACGGGCGACGGCTTCGCCGCCTACCAGAGGGAGTTGAGGAGCCGCGCGCGCCTCTACTGGCCCTCGCCCCTCAAGCCCGCACACTGGCGCCTGCGCGCCTCGATGTTCAGGCACCTGACCTACAGACCTTTGGCCGCGCGGCTCTCGAACTCGCTGGCTTATCGTCTGGGGCGCGTGCGGCGTCTGTTCGCGGGCGGGGCGCGCTGAACGCTCGGCCGGCTCTCACTTATGCAGCATCTCGTCAGCGTCATCATGCCCGCATACAACTCCGGCAGGTATCTCGCCGAGTCCGTCCGCTCCGTGCAGGCGCAGACCTTCGGCGGGTGGGAGTTGATTATCGTTGACGACGGCTCGACCGACGACACCGCCGCCGTCGCGCAAAGTCTGGTTGACGCAGACCCGCGCGTCCGTTATGTCGCGCGACCGAACGGCGGGCAGGGCGCCGCGCGCAACACGGGGCTCGGCACGGCGCGCGGCCGGCTCGTCGCCTTCCTCGACTCGGACGATCTCTGGCTGCCCGAGAAGCTCGCGGCGCAGCTCGCCGTGTTGGAAGAGACGGGCGCCGACCTCGTCTACACCGACGGCTACATCTTCTCCGACGACGGCGCGGAGTGGCCGGACGAACAGTTCTTGATCGTCCCCGGCGAGAGGCGCGGCGTCGAGATGTTCCGCACGCTCTTCGCCTCGAACCGCATCGCCACGCTCTCCGTGCTCGTCAAGCGTGAGGCGCTCGATGCCGTCGGGCTCTTCGACGAAGAGCGCGCCTATCAGAACTGCGAGGACTACGATCTGTGGATGAGGCTCGCGAAGTGGGGCGCGAGCTTCTACGGGATGACGGAGAAGCTGATGCGGTATCGCCGCCACGCCGCCGCGACGACCTACAGCGCCAGCCGGCTCCTCTCGCCGATGCTCGCCCTCATCCTGAAGCACGCGCCCGACCCGGCGCTCGACCCGGCGCTCGTCAAGTCGAGGGTCAGGGGGCTCTACCGCGACCTCATCTCCGCGCTCGTCGCGGAGGGGCGGGTCGAGGAGGCGCGACGGCGCATGCGCGAGTTCTACGCGTGGGACGGCGGCGCGCTGGTGACGACGCTTCAGCGGATGCTGCTGCGCTCCTTCCCGCGCCGGTATAATTACATCAGCCGCGAGTGCCTCTATCGCGCCGAGTGGCACGTCGGGCGGCTGCTCGGCCGTTGAAGGACGAGCCGGTTTAAGTTTTCGTCAACCTTTATGTCTTCGGGCACAGTCACAGGGCCGCTGGTCAGCGTCGTCGTCCCGTCCTACAACTACGGGCACCTCATCCGCGAGACGCTCGACAGTCTCGCGGCGCAGACCTACGGCGCTTGGGAGTGCGTCGTCGTGGACGACGGCTCGACCGACGCGACGCGCGCGGTCGTCGAGGCTTACGCCGCAACGGACGCGCGCGTCCGCTACGTCCGGCAGGAGAACGCGCGGCAGGCGGCGGCGCGCAACAACGGCATACGACATTCGTCGGGCGACTACTTCCAGTTCCTCGACTCGGACGACCTTCTAGAGCCGCGCAAGTTCGAGCGGCAGGTCGAATATCTTGAGAGCCACGCGGACGCGGGACTGGTCTACAGCGGCGTCCGTTACTTCGAATCCGATGCCGGGGGCGAGCTGTCGCACTCGCGTCAGTATTCTGTCTGGGACGACGGGCAGCCGTGGATGCCGGAGGTTTCGGGGCGCGGGCGTGTGCTGTTGGAGCGTCTGTTGCCGAACAACATCATGGTCGTCAACGCGCCGCTCGTCCGGCGGCGCGTCGTCGAGGCGGTCGGCGAGTTCGACGCGGGGCTCACGCCGGTTGAAGATTGGGACTACTGGACGCGCTGCGCGGCGGCGGGCTTCTTCTTCCAGTACGAGGACGCCGAAGGCGTGCGCGCGTTGGTGAGAGCGCACGCTTTGAGCGCGAGTCTCGACGGGCGACGGATGATGCGTGCGACGCTGAAGATGCGAAGGGCTTGGGCGACGCGGACGCTCGCAGACCCGGCAGACCTCAAGCTCAACCGTGACCTGATAGCGGAGTGCGAGGGGCTGCTCGGCGTCGAGGAGTCGCTCGGCGGCGAGCGCCTGAAGGCCACGCTCCAACTACTGAAGGCCGCCGCGCTCGACCGCCGCTGGCGGCCCCGCGCGAAGTGGCTCGCCTGCGCGCTGCTTGCGCCGTTCGCCAACGGCGAGCAGTTGAAGCACGCCGTCACGACCTCTTTCACGGGCTCGCTCTCCGATGTCCTGCGCCGCCGTCAGGCAGGCGCGGGTCGTTGAGGGCGCCCGACGGCGCCGGCACCTTCTCCGCTGCCGTATAACGAATGCAGATAGTCATCGTAGACACGACCATACAGACGCCGCCCACGGGGGGCGCGCAGACCTTTCTCGTCGATCTGTGCAGGTCGCTGACGGGGCTCGGCTGGGCCGTCTCGGTCGTCACGCAGCCCGGCCCCGAGCAGAGCGTGTCGGAGGCGCTGCGCGCGGCGGGCGCCGACGTTCGACAGGACTTGTGGGGCGCCGCCGACTTGCCGGAGGAGCGCGCCGAGCGCCTCGCCGCATGGGTCAACTCGGAGCGGCCCGAGGTGTATGTCGTCTCGATCTCGCCCGACGCGGGCTGGCTCGCGCTCCCGCTGCTCGACCCGCGCATCGCCACCGTCAGCGTCGCGCACAACGACGTGTCCGCCTTCTATGATCCACTGTGCCACTACGCGCCTTTCATCGACTGCGCCGTCGGCGTGAGCGAGGCGACGCACCGCAAGATCGTCGAGCGCGGCGGCGTCCCCGAAGGGCGCGCGCGGCAGATCGCCTACGGCGTGCGCGCCATCGGCCGCGGAGAGGCCGAGCGCCGCGCGTCGGAGGCTGCGGACGCGCGCGCGCCGCTGCGCGTCGGCTACGTCGGCCGTCTCGTGCAGTTGCAGAAGCGCGTCCTCGACTTCGTCCCGCTGGCGGCGGAGTTGCGGCGGCTCGGCGTGAGCTTCGAGCTACATCTCGTCGGCGACGGCGAGGAGCGCGGGGCACTCGAACGCGAGTTCGCGGCGCGCGGGCTCGGCGGCGCGGTCAAGTTCTGGGGTTGGCTCTCGCCCGAAGAGGTGCGCGCGCGGCTGCTCGCGCTCGACGCGTTCGTGCTGCTGTCGGAGTACGAGGGGCTGCCCGTGGCGCTGCTCGAAGCGATGGGGCACGCCCTCGTCCCCGTCGTTACGCGCATCGAGAGCGGCAACGCCGAGCTTGTGCGCGACGGCGAGAACGGATTCGTCGTCCCCTTCGGCGACACGCGGGCGGCGGCGGCACGCCTGAAGCTTCTGGCCGAAGACCGCGCGCGGCTCGGCGCGCTCAGGCTCGCGGCGTGGGAGCGCGCGGGCGAGTTCTCCGTCGGGGCGATGGTCGAGAGATACGTAGACTGTTTCGCACAGGTCGCGGGTCATGTCGGGGCGCGCGAGCAGCGGCGCGACCTGCCTGAGCCTTACCCGCCCATGCCTTCGTGCAGGTCGCGTTACCCGCGTTGGGCGCGCAAGCTCAAGTCGCGGCTGCGGGCGCGCGCGTCGGGCGTGGAGAGGGGGGGGCGAGTCTGATGGATGTCTCCTGCATCGCGTGCGGCGGCCGGCGCCTGAAAGACCTCGGGCGCCTGCCGAACTTCACGGCCGGGTTGCAGGGGCAGCCGCCGGGTGAGAGTGGCGCGTTCAGCTCGCTCTACGCCTGCGCCGACTGCACGCTGCGTTTCCGCGTGCCCGTCCCGACCGACGAGGAGTTGATGAACTATTACGCCTCGCTCTCCGAGGGCGAGTGTTGGCGTTACGAGGGCGAGCGCGAGGTCTGGCGCCACATCCGCGAGGCGCTCGCCGACGCGCCCGGTCGCACCGTGCTCGACGTGGGCTGCTTTCGCGGCGACCTGCTCAAGTTCCTCGGCGACGAGTGGGAGACGTTCGGCGTCGAGCCGTCGGAAGAGGCGCGGCGCGAGGCACGCGCGCGCGGCGTGGAGATCATCGCCGAGAATCTGGACGAGCTGCGCGGCGAGCGACGGCGCTTCGCCGCCATCACGTTGATAGACGTGATCGAGCACCTGCCGCGACCGCTCGAAGCGCTGCGCACGCTGAGCGGGCTGCTCGTGCCCGGCGGGCGCCTCGTTATCTTCACGGGCAGCACCGACGCCTTGTCTTGGTGGGTCGCGGGACTGCACTACTGGTACTGCGCGATGCCGGAGCACATCGCCTTCTTCCGCCCCTCCTGGTTCCGCTGGGCGGCGCCGCGGCTGGAGTGCGAGCTCGCCTCCCTCCGGCGGCTGGCCTTCAGCCCTTCAAACTTGAGGACGCAACTCGACGAGGCGTTGAAGAACGTCGCGTACGCGACGTATCACAGGCTTGAGGGCTGGCCGTTGGTGTCGCGCGTGCTGCCGTCGCTGCCCGTCTTGTGCCGCATCGGCAGGTGGGAGAGCTGCTGGTGGACTTCGGCGCGCGACCACGTCCTCGTCACGCTGAAGAAAAACGATGAAGGCTGAAAGCTGAACGCTGAAGTAAAAACATGAAGCCGGGTTCCCTCGCGGGAGGCCCGGCCTCGGTCTTTCAGTTCATCGTTCAGCGTTCACACTTCATCGTTTCTTCATCCGGTCTGGACGTGCGCGCGCTCTTTCGTGGCCTCGACAATCTCTTCCATGATGCGCCGCATGTCGTAGCTGTACTCCCACTCGGGATAGTCGCTGCGGAAGCGGCGCACGTCCGAAATCCACCAGATGTGGTCGCCGGAGCGCGCCTCGTCCGAGAGCGTGTAGTTCAGCTCACGCCCGCACATCTCCTCGGCCATCCGTATCGCTTCGAGCATCGAGCAGTTGCTATGGCGCGAGCCGCCCATGTTGTAGACGGCGCCGCCCTCCTTCGGCTGCTGGAAGATGTGCCAGATGGCGTTGACCAGATCATACGAGTGTATGTTGTCGCGCACCTGCTTGCCCTTGTAGCCGTAGATGGTGTAGGGGCGCCCCGTCACGACGCACTTGACGAGGTAGGCGAGGAAGCCGTGCAGCTCCGCGCCCGCGTGCGCGGGCCCCGTCAGGCAGCCGCCGCGGAACGTCGCCGTCTTCATCCCGAAGTAGCGCGCGTACTCCTGCGCGAGCACGTCGGCCGCGACCTTCGACGCGCCGAAGAGACTGTGCTTCGACTGGTCAATGGTCATCGTCTCGTCGATGCCGTGCTCGGCGAACGTGTGCGCGGGCTCGACCTCCCAGCGCGTCTCCGTTTCGATGAGCGGCAGCGCGTTCGGCGTATCGCCGTAGACCTTGTTCGTCGAGGTGAAGACGAAGACGGCGTCGGGACAGAACTTGCGCGCGGCTTCGAGCATGACGAGCGTGCCGTTGGCGTTGACGGTGAAGTCGGTGAAGGGCTCGCGCGCGGCCCAGTCGTGCGAGGGCTGCGCGGCGGTGTGGACGACGAGCGAGACGTTCGAGCCGTACCTTTCAAAAATCTTGCCCACGGCGTCGGCGTCGCGCACGTCCGTCGCGTGATGCTCGAAGTGCTTGAGCGCCGCTTGCAGTTGGCGCGTGTTCCAGTCGGTCGAGGCATCCTCGCCGAAGAAGTAGCGGCGCATGTCGTTGTCGATGCCGACGACGTGCAGGCCCCGCGCGTCGAGGAACTTGGCCGTCTCACTCCCGATGAGCCCCGACGAGCCGGTGACGATTGCGACAGACATTCAGCTAAAGCCCCCTCAAACTGTTCAATTGCGACCGGAGAGCATAGCACACGCGCCCGAGCGCGCCGCAACCGGGCCGTTCGGCGCTGCGTTCGGCAGCCCCGGCGGCACTATGCTATATTACCGCGCTTAAACGACGAGGCCGGAAACGCGCCGTCGAATACTTTATGAGCAATACAGAACAAGCGGCGAGTGTGAGCGAGAGCCCGCTGGTCTCCATCGTCACCCCGACCTACAACCAAGCGTCCTTCCTGCGCGAGACCCTCGACAGCGTGTTGGGCCAAGACTATCCCTTCATCGAGCACCTCGTCATCGACGACGGCTCGACCGACGAGACGCCGCGCGTGCTCGCGGAGTATACGGGGCGGGTCGAGTGGGAGTCGCAGCCCAACATGGGGCAGACGCCCACCATCAACAAGGGCTGGCAGCGCTCCAAAGGCGAGATCGTCACCTGGCTCAACTCCGACGACACGCTGCTGCCCGGCGCCGTGACGAAGGCGGTCGAGTATCTTCGGAGCCGCCCCGACTGCGACATCGTCTTCGGCGACACGCTCTTTACGGAGCCGGACGGGACGCCCATCGAGCGCAGCAAGCCGCGCCAAGGGTTCGACTACCGCGAGTTCGTCCTCGCCTGCGAGAACCCCATCCCGCAGCCTTCGGCCTTCATCCGCCGCTCGGTCGTGGACGACGTGGGGCTTTTAGACCCTCACTACTACTACTTCATGGACTGGGACTTTTTCCTGCGCGCGGGCGTCCGCCACCGGATCGAGTACACGCCCGAGCTGCTCTCGACCTACCGGCTGCACCCGGAGTCGAAGACGGTGGCGCAGGCGGCGCGCGCCGCACCCGAGCTGGAGGTGATGTACCGAAACTATTTCGCGCTCCCCGACGTGCCGCCCGACATCCGGCGCACACAGGCGCGCGCGACGGCGAACATGTACTTCACGAGCGGCGGGTACTTCATCAAGGGCGGCGACCGCGCGGGCGCCGCGCGCTCGGCGTTGAAGGCGCTCGGCGCGTACCCGGGCGCGCTACTCGACCCGGGGATGCTCCACAAGTTTCTCTACTGCCTGTCCGGCGAGCGGCGCGCCTACCGCGAGGGGCGCGAACTCTACCGCCGCACCCGCGCCGCCCTCCAGAGGCAGTAGACGCGAGCGGAGCCCCAAACGAATGTCGCAGGGAAGTCCCGAACTACAAATCTCCCTGATCGTCCCCGTCCGCGACGAAGAGGAGTCGATGGCACGACTCGTCTCAGCCGTCCGCGCGCAGACGCGCCAGCCCGACGAGGTCTTGCTCGTGGACGGCGGCTCGACCGACCGCACCGTTGCGTTGGCGCGCGAGTTGACCGCGGGCGACGTGAGGTTCCGCGTCGTCGAGGCGGGGCAGGCTTCGCCGGGGCGGGGGCGCAACGTCGGCGCGAGCGAGGCGCGTTGCCCTTGGCTCGCCTTCACGGACGCCGGCATCGGGCTCGACCCGGAGTGGCTGGAACGTCTGGCCGAGAAGGTGGAGCAGGAGCCCGAGACCGAGGTCGTCTACGGCAACTTCGACCCCAGCATACATACCTTCTTCGAGCGCTGCGCGGCCATCGCCTACGTCACGCCCCGGCGGGTGCAAAAGGGCGGGGCGTGGCTGCGCGGGCGCTTCATCGCCTCCTCGCTGATGCGGCGCGAGGTGTGGCGGCGCGCGGGCGGCTTCCCCGACATGCGCGCGGCCGAAGACCTGATCTTCATGGAGCGCGTCGAGGCGCTCGGCTTCCAGACGAGGTGGGCCCCCGGCGCCCGAATCTGGTGGCAGTTGCAGCCCAACCTCGCGCGCACGTTCCGTCGCTTCGCGCTCTACTCCAAGCACAACGTCTGGGCCGGACGCCAGCGCTTCTGGCACTACGGCATCCTGCGGCAGTACGCTCTCGCGCTCCCGTTCGTCGTGCTCGCCATCGTCCACAGCGCGTGGTGGCTGATGGGGCCCGCGCTGGGACTGGCGGCGCGCGCGGCCAAGAGCGTCTGGGGCCACCGCGAGGGGCACGGACTTCTCTGGGCGCTCAACCCTTTGCAGTTCGCGGGCGTCGTGCTGGTGCTTTTGACGGTCGATCTGGCGACGTTCGTCGGGTGGGCGCAGGCGCTCCTGAAGCGGCCGGCGGGAGCAGCCACCGAGCGCGGCACCATCGCTTGACGCTCGCTTTCGCTTCAATCATGGTAAGCTCGCGCGCCCGTGGGCTTCACCGCAGGGTAAAATTTCAAGTTGAGGCACGCCGAGCAAAGATGAGTAAGACGACTGCGCCCTGCCCTTGCCTGTCCGTCGTCATCCCAGCCTACAACGAGGAGGCGACGCTCGCCGAAGTCGTGCGCAAGGTGCTGAAGCTGGAACACCTTTTAGAGATCATCGTTGTGGACGACAGCTCCTCCGACCGCACGGGCGCCGTGGCGCGTGCGCTGGCCGCCGCTGACGCGCGCGTGCGCGTGACGCGCCACGAACGGAACTGTGGGAAGACCGAGGCGCTCAAGACCGGCTTCGCGCAGACGACCGGCGAGATTGTCATCGTGCAGGACGCCGACCTCGAATACGACCCCTCGGAAATCCCCGAAGTCATCCGGCCCATCCTGCAAGGCCGCGCCGACGTGGTCTACGGCTCGCGCTTCCTCGTGCGGCGCGCGGCGCGCGTGCTCTACTTCTATCACTACATCGCCAACAAGGGGCTGACCTTCCTCTCGAACCTGCTGACCAACATCAACCTGACGGACGTGGAGACCGGCTACAAGGCGTTTCGCGGCGACATCATCCGGCAGATGCGCATTACGTCGAGCGGCTTCGGCTTCGAGGTTGAGGTGACGGCGAAGATGGCAAAGCTGCCGTGCGCCGTCTACGAAGTGCCCATCAGCTACTACGGCCGCACCTACGACGAAGGGAAGAAGATCGGGTTCACCGATGGGCTGGCCGCCGCGTGGTTCATCGTGCGCTTCAACCTCTTCTGCGGGCCCGCCGCGTCGTTCTACCGTCTGCCGGAACTGGGCGACCGGGTCGTGCGCGCACTGGACGAGGCGACTGAGACGGCGGCGGCGACGCCCAAGGCGACCGAAGCGGTCAAGGTGTGAGCGTGCAGCCGTTGGACGGAGTCGTGAGCAGCGTGCCGGAAATCTCTTACGAGGGCACCGACCTTGAGTCGATGTCCTTCGCGCTCAACTATCACCGATGGATACTCGAACTCTTCGCCCCCTACATGGGCTCGCGCCTGGTCGAGGTCGGCGCCGGCACCGGCTCCTTCTCCGAGTTGATTCTTGAGCGCACGCCTGAGTCGCTCACACTCGTCGAGCCTTCGCGCGAGATGTACGCGCATCTGGACGCGAGGGCGCGCGCGTGGGCGGCGCGCGCCGACGTGGAGACGCGCAACAGTATCTTCCCGGCCGTCGCCGAAGAGGTCAGCACGAAGCGGCGCCCCGACTCGATCATCTACGTCAACGTGCTCGAACACATTCCCGACGACGAGGCGGAGTTGCGCGCCGTCCAACGCGCGCTTCCGCAGGGCGGGCGCGTCTTCGTCTTCGTGCCCGCGTTTCAGTGGCTCTACGGCGGCTTCGACCGAAGGGTCGCGCACGTCCGCCGCTACACGCGCCCCGAGCTGGAAGCGAAGTGCTCGGCCGCCGGGTTCAAGGTCTTGAAGTCAGTCTACTTCGACTTCGCGGGCGTCGCCCCTTGGTGGGTCAAGTACCGCCTGCTCAAGTTCGACTCGATGGAGCCGGGACTCGTGAAGCTCTACGACCGCTGCGTCGTGCCCTTCGTCAAGGTCGCTGAAAGAATCGTCCCGCCGCCGCTCGGCAAGAACATCTTGCTGGTGGCCGAGAAGGGGTGAGGGGCGGGCGGCGCCAATCTTTAACACGGACTGTCGAGATGCTGTTCTTCACCGGCGTTTGGCTGCCTCTCCTTCTGGTCTGCTGGTTGTGCGGGGCGGCCGTGCTGGAACGCGCGACCGGCGCCGGGGCGTTCCGGCGCGCGGGCGACCGCCTTATCTTCTCCATCTGGCTCGGGCTCGTCATACTTGCGCAGACGCTCCTCGCGGCCTCGCTCTTCGTACCGCTCACGCCCTTGTGCGGCGCGGCGGTGGCGGTCGTTCTCTCCGGCGTCGCGCTTCTCTCGCGCGGCGTGCGGGCCGAGGCCATACGTCTGAAGAGACTGCTGCGGCCGCGGCTCCTCCTCGGGCTGCTCGCGCTCTCGACGGGCGTCGCCGCCTGCGCCTCGCAGCCGGTCAAGCTCTACGACACGGGGCTCTATCATTTTCAGAACGTCAAGTGGCTGGCCGAGCACGGCGCCGTGCGAGGGCTCGCGCTCGTGCAGCTCAGGTTCGCCTTCGCTTCGGCGTGGTTCGCGCTGGCGGCGCCGTTCGACGCCGGCCCCTTCGAGTCACGCGCGGCGGCTGTGGCGTGCGGCTTTGCGCTGCTCGTCGCCGTCATGCACGCGCTGCTCTGCGCGCGGCGTTGCGCAGCGGGCGCGGGGCGCGGCGCGGACTGGCTGGTCTTGCTCTCGTTCGCGTTGGTGCTGCCGCCAATTTTCGTCTGGCGGATGCCGGCCTCGGCCAGTCCGGACTTGCCGCTCTTCTTTCTGGCGTTGATCGTCGTGTGGGCCATCTCTCTCTTAGAAGAAGAGAAGGGCGGCGCGTCGGCGCGTCTGCTGCCCGTGCTGCTGGCCGCGGGCGCCGTGGGGTTGAAGCTGAACGGCCTGCCGCTGCTCGTCGTGGCGTCCGTTTACTACGCCCGGGGGGGAGGGTTCTCGACACGACGACTGTTGACGGCGGGCGCGTTGGTCGCACTGATGCTGCTGCCGACAATCGCGCACGGCTTGGTCACGTCGGGCTGCCCCGTCTTTCCATCCAAGCTGCTGTGCGTCGAGGCGCCGTGGTCGGTCGGCGAGGGCGAGGCCGAGCGCCTCACGAGAGTCATCAGAGATTGGTCGCGGTGGAACGGCACCGGGCTGCACTGGAAGAACGATTGGAGTTGGCTCGGGCCTTGGGCGACGAAAGGGTTCACATCCAGGAACTTGTTCGTCACCCCCCTCTGCCTGCTCACAGCGTGCG
>JBJMGQ010000261.1:0-5026 GCA_045807845.1 Pyrinomonadaceae bacterium
CTTGTAGGCTTCCATCTGCAACGGCTCGTCGTCCACGATGACCCCGTTGAAGTCAAAAAAAACGGCCTGAATCATTAGACCTCAAGCATAGATTTTTATAGTTGAGCAGAGCGCGGCCATTGTAACAGGAAGTAGACGGTAGGCAGTAGACAGTAGTCGGTAGGAAGACAAAGCGCGCACCCGACCTAAAGGTTAAGACGCACCACCTCTGTTCTTCTACTGACTACCGTCTACTTCTTCATCTCCTCGCGCAGCTCCGCGAAGAGGTTTGGCAGACGTTCGGACTCAAGCAGGTCGAGGCGGCGCATGAGTTCGGTGAGCGCCAGTTCGTTCTTGAGGTTGACCTGATAGTCGAGGTCGGCGCGGAGGCGGTCTTTGTCGCCCTGCCGGTTCTGTGAGATGAGGATGATGGGCGTGAGCAGCGCGGCGACGATGCCGTTTATCACGTCGAGGAAGGAGTAGGGGAAAGGGTCTATGCCGAGGTCGTGCCGGAGCGTCGTGTTGTAGACGACCCAGAGGACGATGAAGGCGATGGTGGCGGCGATAAACTTCCAGCTTCCGCCGAACTCCGAGACGGCGTCGGCCATCCGGTCGGCGAAGGTCTGTCGCTCCTCCTCGACCTCGTTGAGGTTGCGCGTCACGCGTTGGCGCAGCATCTCGTCCGTGTGGCGCAGGCGCTCGGTGATGGCGGCGAGCATCGAGACCGCCACCTCCGGGCTGCGACGGACGAAGTCGTGGAAGTGTTGGCGCGACAGCACGGCGAGCCGCGCGTTCTCCGAGACGGTGGCCGTGGCCGAGCGCGGCTTGCCGTCGAGGATCGCCATCTCGCCGAAGAAGTCTCCGGCGGCCAGCTCGGCCAGCGTGACCTCGTCGCCGTTGCGGTCGTTGATGTGGATGCGGACACGGCCGCCCTCGATGAGGTACATCGCGCCGCCCTGCTCGCCCTTGCGGAAGAGGACGCTGCCGGCGGGGCGCAGTTCGAGTTCCAAAAGCCCGCGCAGAGTGCCGGCCGACTCGTCGCCCAGCGAGGCGAAGAGCGGGACGGAGCGCAACGCTTCGAGCGTCATCAAAGGGAGGCCGTTCTCGGGCATAACACACCTCGCTGGCGTTGACCGGGGGTCTGAAAGCAGCGCGGAGATTATCACGAAAAGCGGCGGGCGCAGAGACGTTCTAAAGGATGGTAAGGTTCTTAAAGGAGCGCGGGCAGGCTGCCCGCGCTCCTTCTAGACTACTTTGAAAGTGGAATCGCTCAGGCGGCGACCTTGACGTACTTCTCCACGATGCGCTCAAGGGCGGCCTTGCTGCTGGCACCGACGACGCGCTCGACCTCGCGGCCGCCGTCGAAGAAGACGAGCGTCGGGATGCCCTTGATGCCGAAGCGCTGCGGCACCTGCTGGTTCTCGTCCACGTTGAGCTTGAGGAAGCGGACGCGCCCTTCGTACTGCTTCGCCAGCTCCTCGAAGGTCGGCGCGAGCGCGCGGCACGGCGGGCACCACTCGGCCCAGAAGTCCAACACCACCGGCACGTCCGACTGAAGCACCTCACGCTCGAAGCCGCCGTCGTCTACCGTCGAAACAAACTGGCTCATCTGTTTAATCTCCTGTCTCCAAACTCATTCTCAAATCCGCGCCGCCTGAACGCGACGCAGACGCATTATGCGCCGACCCCGCCCGCGGCTTCAGTAATCGCGATTACCGAGCGGGGCTCGCCGCCGTGTGGCCGCGCGTCGTAGACTGGAACGCCGCGCGGCCGGCGCGCATCAGAGGAGATTCGGGAGCGACTTTATGAGCACGAGAGCGGATGGGAACGGCGGCCCAGACCTTTTTCAAGGGATGACCGCGGAGGAGTTGCGCGAGGTCGAGCGCGTGACCTTGACGCGCGCGTTCCCGCGCGGCGCAGTCCTCTACACTCCCGGCGAGACGGGCGAGGCGCTCTTTCTGCTGCGCGAGGGCGCGGTGCAGATTTACCGCCTGTCGCCCGAAGGGCGCAAGCTCGTCATCGCGCATCTGCTCCCACACAGTTTTTTTGGTGAGATGACCTGCATCGGGCAGGGCATGTACGACACCTTCGCAGAGGTGACCGAAGACTCGACCATCATGACGATGAACTGCGCGGTGCTCAACCGCCTGCTCGTCAGCAAGCCCGAGATCGCGCGCCGCATCCTCGAAGCCTTCGGCCGACGCGTGCTCGCGGCCGAGCGCCAGCTCGAAGACACGGTCTTCAAGGGCATCCCCGCGCGTGTCGCTGCGCTGCTCCTGCGCGAGTCGCACGATGATTCGGTGGACGGCCTCACGCATCAGGACATCGCCGAGCGCCTCGGCGTCTACCGCGAGACGGCCACCAACGCGCTCAACGAGCTAAAAGCCGCCAACCTCATCTCCATCGGCCGCAAGCACATCACCATCCTCGACCGCGAACGCCTCATGCTCGCCGCCGGAGAGTGAAGCTCACTTTTTGCTCCCGCGTAAACCGGAGAGGTACGCTTCAGCCTCCTCAAGCGCGGCGTCGCGGCCTGCCTGAAAATCTCTCAGCGTGACGGCCACGGACTTGTCGCCTCAAACTCTGTAGGGAAACTCACCAGCCCGAAGAGAGCGGAATTGTAGACGCATAACTCCTTCGCGCGCGAAAAGGGCACGCCGCGCGTTTGAAGCGCGACGTGCCCTTTGATAGTTAGCCTTCGGCCCGTTTTAGCGGACGCGGACGCGGCTGGTGAGTCTCGTCTGCGCACCGCCGTTCGGCAAGTACCTAACCTGATAGGTCTCGCGCCAGACCTGACGGCCGCGGCGCACCAGGCGCGTCTGCGTCGTGACGCGCACGCGGTTGCGGCCCCAGTCGCGCCTGTCCCGCCTGTTCCAGATTTGAGCCGCAGCGGGCGCGGCCTTCGACACGTTCACGACCGTCAACGAGTTTGATGCCTCGGCCGTTGATGCAGCGAAACCGACCGATGCCAACGTCAATGCAAGTGCCAGAAACTTCTTCATACTTCCCCCTTTTTCTTATCCAAAAAAATTTAGACCGCACGTCCCCGCCGTAGTCCTTAATGGCTGCGCGGGAGAGTGCGGCCTCTATTAGCTAAGACAACTTTGAGGGGCGCGCGGTTACAACTCGAATTATAAAAAATCATCTCCTCGCGCTTTGTAAATTAAGTGTGACGTTTCTAATGAGGCTTTAACTCATCTGTAAAAATTCCGTCGAATATCAAAACGGCTCGCCACCCCCAAAGGTGCGGCGAGCCGTCGCTGAAGCATAACTTGTTCGATACTCAGATGACCTTGTACTCCGAGTCCACTTCCTCTTCGGCGAAGGCGACGCGGTAGTTGAGCGACTGCTTCTGCTTGGTGATGAGGAGATCGTCTTTGGTCTTCAAAAGGTCTGCGCGGTTGTAGACCGACAGCTCGAAGTTGAAGCCGTGTGTGATGGCGTCCTTCGGGCAGGCTTCGACGCAGAAGCCGCAGAAGATGCAGCGGCCGTAGTCGATGTTGTAGACCTCAGCGTACCGCTCGTCTACGCCGGTGCGCTCCTTGGGCGGGCGCGGGTCGTCGGCCGCGACGATGTAGATGCAGTCCGAAGGGCACGCCGCCGCGCACAGGTAGCACGCGACGCACTTCTCGCGTCCCAGCTCGTCCACGTGCAGGAGGTGCTGGCCGCGAAAGCGCGGCTGGAGCGTGACGGGCTCGTCCGGATACTGCACCGTCCACTTCTCACGCGGGATGTAGGACGCGGTCGTCATCATCCCTTTGATGATGGCGCGCGTGTTCTCGATCACATCGCTGATGATGCCCATAAGACCTCGTGACCCTAAACAAACTCAAGGCGGCTGAAGAAGTAGGCCAGTTCGATCTGCGCGTTCTCTTCGGAGTCGGAGCCGTGGACGGCGTTCTCGCCGATGGAGTTGGCGAACTCCTTGCGGAGCGTGCCCTCGTCGGCCTTGGCCGGGTCGGTCGCGCCCATCAGGTCGCGCCAAGCCTTGACCGCGCCCTCTTTTTCGAGAGCCAGCACGACGCACGGCCCCGACGACATGAAGGTCGTCAACTCGCCGAAGAACGGGCGCTCGCGGTGCACTTCGTAGAAGCCTTCGGCCGCCGGCTGCGTCAGGTGGATGAGCTTCATGGCGCGCACCTTGAAACCCGCGTCGAGGACGCGTTGCAAGACCGCGCCCGTCCGGCCCGCGCGCACCGCGTCGGGCTTGATGATACCGAATGTTAACGTGCCTGCCTGCTCTGCCATCAATGTCCTCTTGAGTGTTTTTAGTAAGTCGAAACTTTTAAGCCGACGCGCCCGAGCCGAGCGAGTCCTTTACGGCCTGCCCGATGTCCGCGGGCGAGTGGACGACGCGGATGCCTGCCTCCTCTAAGGCTTTCATCTTCTCGGCGGCCGTGCCCTTCCCACCGGCGATGATGGCTCCGGCGTGACCCATGCGGCGGCCCGGGGGCGCGGTCTGGCCCGCGATGAAGGCGACGATGGGCTTCGTCACGTTATCTTTCGCGAACGCCGCGGCCTCTTCCTCGGCCGTACCGCCGATCTCGCCGATCATGACGATGGCCTCGGTCTCCGGGTCGTCCTCAAAGAGCGCGAGCGCCTGCAAGTGCGTCGTCCCGATGATGGGGTCGCCGCCGATGCCGATGGCCGTTGACTGACCCAAACCGAGCGCTGTCAACTGACCCACCGCCTCATACGTCAACGTCCCAGAGCGCGAGACGACGCCGATGCGACCCTCCTTGTGGATGTGGCCGGGCATGATGCCGATCTTGCACTTGCCGGGTGAGATGACGCCGGGGCAGTTCGGGCCGACGAGCCGCGTCTGTTTGCCGGCGAGGTACTCTTTGACCTTCACCATGTCGAGCGCGGGGATGCCCTCTGTGATGCAGACGACGAGGGGCAGCCCTGCGTCGGCCGCCTCCATGATGGCGTCGGCCGCGCCGCCGGGGGGCACGAAAATCATCGTGGCGTTGGCGCCGGTCTTGGCCACGGCCTCGGCGACGGTGTTGAAGATCGGCAGCGACTTGCCGGAGTCCTTGCCCGTCCA
>JBJMGQ010000262.1:0-6314 GCA_045807845.1 Pyrinomonadaceae bacterium
AGGAACTTTTCCGAGTCGTCGCCAACGACCTTGCGCGAGGCTATGTAGGCGTAGTGCCGGCCGTCGGGGCTGAAGGGCTTCGCGTCGAAGCCCTCGATCTCGGCGTTCGAGTACTTCGGCCCCTCCTTGCCGTCGAAGACGACGAAAGCATCGTCGTCGCCGCGCCGCGCGGCGTAGAGTGTGTGCGCGCCGCCGGGGCTCACGTAGATTTCGCCGACGTAGTCGTAGGGCTTGCCGATGATGCCGTCGATGACCGCGATCTGCTTCTCGCCGCGCCTCCCCTCGAACGTCACGACCTGACCGCCGCCCGCGCGCGGCTCTGTGTGAAGGAATGTCCCTATCTCCTCGTCGAAAGGCCCGACCTCTTTGCCTTCCCACACGACGAAGTGCTTGCCGTCGCGCACGACCTCGCGCGGCTCGCGCGCCTGCTCGGCGAAGAACAGCTCGCGCCCCTTCATGTCGTCGGCCGCGAACTCCTTGCCGTTGACGACGAACAGTTGGCGCCCGCCGCTCGTCGCGTTGAAGCCGAAGACAAAGCCCCTGTCCTTGGAGTCCCGGAAGGCCGGAGTGCTGACGCGGTCGTAGGGGCCGTACTCGACTCCGTCCACGATGGCGAAGAGTTTGGCCCCGCGCTCGGCCGTGTAGGTGAAGTGCTTTCCGTCTTCGCTGAAGTCGAGCGCGCCCGACCAGACGTAGTCGAAGGACGGCCCCTCAACTCCGTCAACCACCACGCGGCGCGGGCCGCGCGCCGCCGGCGTGTTCGAGAGGTGCGCGACATAGGCCACGCGGCGGCCGTCGCGGCTGAAGGTGAAGGGACTGCCCGTGCCCGCCTCGCTCAGAGGGTCGCTGGCAATCGAGGGGTAGGTCTTACCCGCGACGCCGTCCACGTAGACGACCTCGCCGCCCTCGACCTTCGCCACGAAGGCGACGTGCCTGCGGTCGGGCGAGATTGTCTGCGTGCCCTTCAACTCGCCCGCGTGCACGCGCCCGAGCGCGACCTCGCGCGTCAAGAGCCGCACGCCCGCGCGCCTCGCCGCAACCCGCGGCGCGCAGACCAAGCAGAAGGCCGCCGACGAGGCGGCGGCCAGAGCGACGAGGGCGAAGGTCAGCCTCTTCATGTTGCTTACGATGCCTGATTCACCAGCGAAGTTTGGCCGGGAAGTATTCGGCGATCAGCTCTTCGTAGAAGGGCTTGAGCGCGGCCACGTCGGGGCGTTCGGCCGCTTTGGAGTAGAGGTCGTGCGGGTTGAAGACGCGCACCCAGCGGAACAGCTCGCGGTCATGTTCGTTCAAGAGGTGCCCGTACGCGCGCTCGCGATGGACGGCGTAGGCCGAGTGATAGCGAATCATGTAGAGCGCCTCTTCGGGGAGGTAGTCCCTGACGACGTGATAGAGGTATTCGTCGTGCCCCCAGGAGAAGTGGACTTTATCTAACCCGCAGCCCTCCTCATAGATGCCGCAGGGCGTCTGGTAGAGAGGGTTCTGTGCATCGGGGTTGTCGGCGAAGAACTCTTGATAGACGACGCGCTCGTCGAACCGGCAGCCGACGGGGAAGGTATCGCCGACCACAGCCCACTGCGGCTCGCTGAAGAGTGTGAGCACCTTGCCGAGGTCGTGGATGAGGCCGGCGAGGATGAACCAGCGCGGATGGCCGGCCGCGCGGATCGACTCGGCCGTCTGTAGGTTGTGCTCGATCTGCGGCACGTCGATGTCGGGGTCGCTATCGTCAACGAGCGCGTTGAGATGCTCCATCGCCTCCCACACGCCCATCTCGCGCCGGTCGAGCGTGAGGTACTGCCGCTTCTTCTCAAGCACCGTGTCCAAGGTCTGAAGCGTGTGGTTGAGCCGGTAGAACTCCTTCACACACGCGCGCGCCTCCGCCGCGTAGTCCCGGAACTGCTCCGGCCGCTTGCCGCCGTTCGTGTGTGTTGAGACCGTCATAAAACCCCGAAAAGCAGTAGGCAGATGGCAGTGGGCAGTTGAAAACCCTCGTGCCGAACGTCTTAGTATAACCCTTCAACGTTCATAACGCGGAGCGAACTGCCGTCCGCCTACTGCCTACTGCCTGCTGCCTAGAAGTTGAACTTCAACGCGAACTGCATCACGCGTGGGTCGCCGGCGAGCGAGGAGATGCGGCCGGCGGCCGTGCCCGAGAGGTTGCGGTCGGGCAGGCCGAACTGCGGCGTGTTGAAGACGTTGAAGACCTCCCAGCGGAACTCAAGGTCGCGGTCTTCGCCGAAGTAGTCGAACGTGCGCGCCAGAGACGCGTCGAAGTTCGTCAGGTTCGGCCCGCGCAGAGTGTTGCGGCCGCAGTTGCCGATGCGCGCCGGGTTGGGCACGACGAAGGCCGCCGTGTTGAACCAGCGGTCGATGCTGCGCTCGCTCGAAGAGAGCGAGGGGTCGCCCACGCAGTCGGCGAAGGCGGCGACGAGTCCGCCGCCGCGCGCGCCGCCGAGCGCCGTGCTGTTGCCGTTGGCCCCGGCCGTGAACGGGCGCCCCGAGCGCACGTTCGCCAGCCCGCTCAGGCGCCACCCGCCGAGGACGTGCGCGAGCGCGCCGTCATTCAAGTAGGTGCGACCCTTGCCAAAGGGCAGCTCCCAGATGTAGCTGCCGACGAAGCGGTGGCGCACGTCGAAGTCGGAGGGCCCGCGCCGCTCGTGCAGGTCGCGCGCGTTCTGCGTGAAGCTGCCCGTGCCGCCCGCCGCCAGATGCTCCTGCGCGTAGTCGATGGACTTCGAGTAGGTGTAGGCCGTGCGGAACGAGAAGCCGCGGCTAAAGCGTTTCTCAACCGTCAGCTCGCCGCCGTGATAGTTCGAGTTGCCTCCGTTGTCGCGGTACTCGATGGGGCCCAAGGACGGATAGGGGATGACGCCCGTGCCGACGCCCGCCGCGTTGAAGAGCTGCTGGTTCAGGTTGCGCAGCACGGAGAGGTGCGTGCCCTTCGTCCCGACGTAGTCGGCCGTGACGACGAGGTTACCGGGAAGCAGGCGCTGCAAGCCGAGGTTCCACTGGTCGATGCTCGGCATGACCGCTTCGGGGTTGATGGCGCGCAGGCGCACGAGCTGCGGGTTGACCGACGCAGGGTTGAGCGACAGGTTGAAGCCGGTGCGCAGGCGGATGTTGTTGGCCGTCGAGTTGTTGTTCGCGGCCGTCACGTTGTTCTGGACGAGGTAGGGCAGGTTGAGCGAGAGCTGGTCTTCGCTGCCCGCGCGCTCGAAGAGCATGTAGAAGCGGCCGTAGCCGGTGCGCAAGACCGTGTCGTTGTTGAGCTGATAGGCGAGCCCGACGCGCGGCGCGAAGTTGTTCTTGTCGGGCCGGATCAGGCTCCGGCCGTACGGCGAGTTCGCGGGCGTGAAGAGCTGGCCCGTCTTCGGGTCGAGATTCGTCAAGCGGTCGCGCCCCTCATACGGCCACGTCGCGTAGTCGTAGCGCAGACCCATATTGAGCGTGAGCCGACGGCTAGCCTTCCAGTCGTCTTGAATGAAGCCCGAGAACATCTTCAGGCGCGAGTCGACGACCTGCGGGTTGGAGAGCTGCGCGCCCGAAGGATAGCCGAGCAGGAAGTCTGCAAGGCCGATGGCCGTGCGGTTGCCATCGAAGTTGAGCGTGCCGCGCAAGCTGGGCACGTCCAAGTAGATGTTGCGCATCGGCCCGCGGATGTCGCCGCCGAACTTCAACTGGTGCGGGCCGTAGGAGAGGCTGACGTTGTCAGTCCACTGAAACTGATTCGTGCGCTGCGACTTCGGCAGGAAGTCGGGCGAGCCGAGACGGTCGAAGCCCGATTGCCCGCCGGGAAGCTGCGTCCCGCCGCGCGCGGAGATGGCGAGGCCGGGCAGGCCGCCCGAGTAGAGCGGCGAGTCGGGCACGCCGAGGATGCCGAGCGAGGCCAGCGTGTTCACCCCGAATGGGTCTTGGGTGGCGAGCGAGTTGTTGCGACCCCAGCCCAGACGGAACTCGTTGATGAGCCGCGAGCTGACGACGCGCGTCCAGCCGACGGCCGCCGACTGCCCCTTCATGTTCAGGCGCCCGTTGGCCGAAGAGCCCGTCCCGTCCACGACGCCGCCGAAGATGCCGGGCACGTAGCGGAAGCGGTCGGAGAGTGTGTAGCGCACGAAGAGACTGTTCTTCGTGCTCTGCTGCCAGTCGAAGCGGCCCGTGTAGCTGTCGGTGTCGTCCTGAATGCCGGGGTTGCGGATGAAGTTGTTAAGGTTGAGCGGCCCCGTGCCGGGGACGGTGTTCGGCGCGGGCAGCAGGGCGAGCACGCGCTGCGCCAAGGGGTCGAGACACTGCGCGGGAATCTGATTGTTGATGAAAGAGCCGTTGGCGTTGAAGGCCGAGGGGACGAGCGCGCGGCAGTCGCCGACGCGGTCGAACAGCGTCGCGTAGGCGCCGCCGGGGATGCGGTTGGCGATGGCCGCCGCCGTCGAGAAGTCGCCGCGAATCTCGTTGGCGAGCGGCACGTTGCCGAGACGCGTGGTGCCCTTACGGATGCGCGTGCCCTCGTAGTTGAAGAAGAAGAACGCCTGATCGTGGACGACCGGGCCGCCGAGATTGCCGCCGAACTGGTTCTGGATGTTCTGCGGCTTCTTTGCGCCCGCGCGGTTGTTGAAGAAGTTGTTGGCGTCGAAGACGCGGTTGCGATGAAACTCGTAGAGCGTGCCGTGGAAGACGTTCGAGCCCGACTTGGTGACGACGCTCACGAGCGCGCCGGGGCTGCGCCCGTTCTCGGCCGAGTAAGGATTCGTCGAGACCTTGAACTCCTGAATCGAATCGACCGAAGGGCGCGCGATCTGTGTCGTCAGCTCCTGCACGTTCTCCGAGATCGAGTTGTTGTCCACGCCGTCGAGCACGAAGTTGTTCTGAAGCGAGCGGACGCCGTGGACGTTCGCGCCGCCCGTGCGTCCACCGGCGGTGCCCCCGCCCTCCTCTGTGTAGCGGTCTACCTGCACGCCGGGGACGAGACTGATGAGGTCGTCCCAGTTGCGCCCCGAGAGCGGGAGCTGCTCGACCATCCGGTTCTCGATGACGCCGCCGGTCGTCGCCTCCTGCGTCGTCAAAAGCGTCGCCGAAGTGACGGTCACGGTCTCGGTCACGGCGCCGACTTCGAGCGCGGCGTCCACGCGCGCCTTCTGCCCGACTTCCAGTTTGACCTCTTCGAGCACGACGCGTTTGAATCCCTGTCGCTCGACCGTCACGGCGTACTCCCCGACGGGGACGCTCGGGAAGGTGTAGTAGCCGGAGCTGTCGGTCGTGGCCGCGTTCTCGACGTTGGTCGCCTTGTTCTTCAAGGTCACGGAGGCGTTGGGGACGACGGCGCCCGCCGTGTCCGTGATCAGCCCGGTCACGCTCGCCGTGTTGACTTGCGCGAACGTGTTCAGGGTCAGGCAGACGGACAGCAGCAGCAGGCAAGCGGTGACGCGTGGGGCTCTTCGCAACATATCTTCTCCTGATCGGCCGGAGGGCCGCTGGGGGTAGAAAATCTTCTTCGTCTTAAAGGGTATGTCTCGGTCGGGCGGGCGCCACGAGTTCGTCTATGAACCCGGCAGCGGCGCCGGCCCCTTCAGGCGTGCGGCGGATTATAGCTCATGTGCTGTGAAGCCGAAGAGAAATTTCCGTCAAGCCTCGGAGAAAAAATGGACTTGAAAAGGGCGCCGGATTAACGTAGGTTGAGCGCCGAGACTTCCGCGCTCTATCGAACAAAATCTTGCGCGCCCCGCCGGGGCCGAACTCTTCTTACATGAAAACAATCTCGGGCCGTCTACGGCTGAGCCTGCTCATCTTCTTAACTATCATCTGCGCGCCGTCGGCCGCGCGGGCACAGAACCCATGCGCGCCCGCCGCGCCTCAGACTTCAGAGCCGCTCGCGTCCAAGACCCTTGAACTCGCTAGAGACTGGGAGGTCGCGCTTGAGATCGAGGCGCGCTCGCCCGGGGCTTCGTGGGCGCGCAAGGGCGCGGAGGCCGCCGCGCTCGTCGTCACGGTTGACGGCGCGTACAACCAGAACGTTCTGCTCTGGGCCGGAGACAGCTTTCATGTCTACCGCGTCATGCTCGGGCGTCTGCCGAAGGGGAGTCACAAAATCTCCGTGGCGCTCGACGAGGCGCGCTCGGCCGCGGGCGCGCGGCGCGCGGAGGTGAAGTCGCTGCGCACGCTCACCCCGTCCATCTCCATCACGTCCGACCCGGACGAGCACGGCTTCGCGCTCGCGCACGCGCCCGTGCTCTACGCGCGCGCCAACACCATCGACCACTTCACGGACATCCCTCTGCTCATGTACTACGAGATTCTGCACGAGGGCGACGAGATGGTCGTGC
>JBJMGQ010000263.1:0-26604 GCA_045807845.1 Pyrinomonadaceae bacterium
CGAACAGCCCCAACTCCTCGCTCACCACGGCGAAGATAAAGTCCGAGTGCGCGAACGGCAGGAAGAACATCTTCTGCCTTCCTTCCGTGAAGCCCAGCCCGTGCACGCCGCCCGAGCCCACGGCCAGAAGCGACTGCACCACCTGATAGCCGGAGCCCTGCGGGTCGGCCCAAGGGTCGAGGAAGACCAGCACGCGCTTGAGTCTCCACGGCACGAACAGTAGAAGCCCGACGACGCCGACGAGCGCAGGCGCCGCGGCCAGCACCATGTGCTTGAGCCGCGCGCCCGCCGTAAAGAGCATCGCCGTGCAGACGACCGCGAGCATCATCGAAGTCCCGAGGTCTGGCTCGGCCACGATGAGCAGCGCGAGCACGCCCGTCACGAAGACGGCCGGCACGAACGTCGCCCAGAACTCACCCTCGCGCCCGGCGCGTCTTTCAAGGAACCGCGCGAGGAAGATTGCCAGCGCGAGCTTCGACATCTCCGACGGCTGCAAAGAGAAGCCCGCGAACCTTATCCAACGCCGCGCGCCGTTGATCGGCGGGAAGGCGAAGACGGCGACGAGCAGCACCAACGTCAAGATCAAAAACCCGTACGCCAGCTTCTCGTTGCGCAGACGCCCGTAGTCGAACCGCATCCCGGCCCACATCGCGAAGAGGCCGATGATCGTCCACCCGCCCTGCCGCGCGACGTAGTAGTACTGCGTGTGGTTCTTTTCGGCCGCCGCGATGATCGCCGACGCGCTGTAGACCATGATGACGCCGAAGAGCGCCAGCGCGATCGTGCCGGCGAACAACCACTCGTCTGCCTGTAACTTCCGGGCCATAAGTTGAACGCGGAACGATGAACGATGAACGATGAACTAGGAGACGAGCGACTTCGCCTTCTCATTCATCGTTCCGCGTTCAGAGTTCATAATTCCCAACACCTCTTCTTTAAATACACGTCCGCGGTGCTCGTAGCTCGTGAACATGTCGAAGCTCGCACAGGCGGGCGCGAGCAGCACTGTGTCGCCGGGTTCGGCCACGCGGTAGGCGCGGCGGACGGCGTCGGCCATGTCCGAGGCGCGCGATGTGGGCGCGTAGTCTTTCAGCTCCGCCTCGATGCGGTCGGCGTCTTCGCCGAGTGTGACGAGGGCGCGCGCCTTCCTCTCGATGAGCGGCGCGAGCGGCGCGTAGGGCGCGTTCTTGCCGCGCCCGCCGAGGATGAGCACGATGCGGCCGGGCTCCTCCGACAGCGCCTCGACGGCCTTGACCGCGGCGTCCACGTTCGTCGCCTTCGAGTCGTTGTAGAAGGTGACGCCGCCGACCTCGGACACTCTTTCAAGTCTGTGCTCGACGGGCGCGAACCGCTTGACGGTCTCGCGCATCGAGTCTGGCCCGGCGCCGCACGCGAGCCCCGCGGCCAGCGCCGCCAGAACGTTCTGTACGTTGTGCACGCCCTTCAACTGCATCTCGTCGCGCGTCAACAAGACCCGCTCGCCCGACCAAGTCCGCGCGACCAGCTCGCGCCTGCGCAGGAACAGCCCCTCGTCCAGCTCGCGCTCGGTGCTGAACATCGTGACGTGCGCTTCCAACCCTGCCGCCCACGAAGAGACGACTGCGTCGTCGGCGTTGAGCACGGCCACATCGGCCGAGGTCTGGTTGCGGAAGATGCGGTGCTTGGCCGCGCCGTAGTCCGCGAGCGTCTCGTACCTGTCCATGTGGTCGGGCATCAGGTTCAGCACGACCGCCACCGTCGGCCGAAACTCCTTGATGGTTTCGAGCTGGTAGCTCGAAAGCTCGACGACCGTCCAGCCGTCTTCGCGCGAAGACTCGACCAGAGAGACGAGCGGCGTCCCGATGTTGCCGCCGACCTGCACGGGGAGGCCCGCGTCTCTCAACAACTCTCCGACGAGGGTCGTCGTCGTCGTCTTCCCGTTCGTCCCCGTGATGCCGACGACGCGGCCGCGAAGGTACCGCCACGCCAGCTCGATCTCGCCGATGACCTCCGCGCCCGCGCGCTCGGCGTAACGGATGGGGATGCTCTTCGACGGCACGCCGGGGCTGACGACCATCAGCTCGATCTGGTCGAGCAGCCACGAAGGCACGTCGCCCGCGAGCAGCTTGACGACCCCCTCGCCCTTCAAAGCGAGCGCGTCGTTCGTCCAGTCGATGAACTCCTTGCGGTCATTCAAAACGACGAGCGCCCCGCGCGACGCAAGGAACCGCGCCGACGCCACGCCGCTTCGCCCCGCGCCGATGACCAGAACTTTTTTCCCGTCGAGTTCCATCACGCTCTAGCGAAGCTTCAAGGTTGAAAGACTCAACAGCGCGAACAGAATCGCGATGATGAGAAAGCGGAAGACGATCTTCGGCTCCTTCCAGCCCGACATCTCGAAGTGATGATGCAGCGGCGTCATCTTGAAGAGCCGCTTCCCCGTCCCCAACCGGCGCTTCGTCAACTTGAAGAACGAGACCTGAAGCGTCACCGACAACGCCTCGACGACGTAGACGCCGCCGATGAGCACGAGAATCAACTCCTGCTTCGTCAGCACGCCGATGGTGCCGATGGCGCCGCCGATGGCGAGGCTCCCCACATCGCCCATGAAGACCTCGGCGGGCGGCGCGTTGTACCAGAGAAAGCCGAGGCTCGCCCCCACCATCGCCCCGCAGAAGATCGTCAGCTCGCCGATCTCCTTCTGGTGTTCGAGCCCGACGTATTCAGCCCAGCGCGCGTCGCCGCTGATGTAGGTGAAGGCCGTCAGCGTCGCCATCGCGATGACCGTCACGCTGATCGCCAGCCCGTCGAGCCCGTCCGTCAGGTTCACCGCGTTCGAGAAGCCGAGCAGCACGAGGGCGATGAACGGCAGGTAGATAATCGGCCCGATGTTCGTGATGTCCTTCAGCGCCGTCTGCTTGAAGAACGGCAGCGAAAGCTTCCACGAGTAGTCAACCCAACCCTGATAGGTGAAGAAGAAGAGCGCCCCCCACACGAACAGCGCGATGGCCAACTGCCCGGCCAGCTTCCAGCGCCCTTGCAGGCCGAGGCTCTGCCGCTTCGCGACCTTCAGGTAGTCGTCTAAGAACCCGATGGTGGCGAAGCCCGCGGTGGCGACCAGAATGATCCAGACGTAGAGGCTTGAGAGCCGCGCCCACAGGAGCGTCGAGATGAGCACCGAGCCGATGATGAGCACGCCGCCCATCGTCGGCGTGCCGCGCTTGGCCTGATGCGCCTGCGGCCCCTCCTCGCGTATCTCCTGCCCGACCTTCAAGCGCCGGAGCGCCTCGATCACGCGCCCGCCGAAGACGAGCGAGATTAAGAGCGCCGTCACCGCCGCGTACGCCGTCCGGAACGTCACATACTGAAAGACGTTCAGCGCCTTGACGAAATACGACTCGCCGCTCCCGCTGGCCGAGAGCGACTTGAAGAGCCATTCGTAGAAGATGTGGTAGATCATCTGTGTCGGAGTGATAAGTGATGAGTGATAAGTGATAAGAGAAGAAAAAGGGCCTTGTCTTCTTCTTATCACTCATCACTCATCACTTATCACTCTCCTCAAACCGCTCCTTCAAGGCTTCGACCACTTTCTCCGTGTGGACGCCGCGCGACCCCTTGACGAGAAGGAGGTCGCCCGGCCGGATGAACTCGACGAGGGCCGCCGCCGCCGCGTCCGAGTCTTCATAGAAACGCGTCGCGTCGTCGCTCATGCCCGCCGCGCGCGCCCCCTCTATCAATTCGCGCGCAAGCCCTCGCACTCCCCACAGCACGTCAACGCCGAACCCTGCGATGTCGCGTCCCGCCTCGCGGTGGAGCGCCGCGCCCTCTTCGCCCAGCTCAAGCATCTCGCCCGCGACGACGACGCGCCGCTCGACGCCCTCGCCCCCTCCGGCCACCGCCTCGGCCATGCTCAGCAACGAGCGCGGGTTCGAGTTGTACGAGTCGTCAACGACCGCGAAACCCTCTCGGAAGCGCAAGACCTCGCCGCGCATCTCCGACGGCGCGGCTGTCGAAAGAGCCTCCGCAATCTCCTGCACGCCGACGCCGAAGCTCAAGGCCGCCGCGGCTGCCGCCAGAGCGTTCGAGACGTTGTGCCTGCCGTGCATCGGGAGCATGACCAACGCCTCTCCTTCGGGCGTCTTTAAGATGAACCGGCTCGCGCCGACTCCCACCGTCTCGACGCCTAGCGCTCGAACGTCCGCCGCCTGATTCACGCCGTACGTGATGACGCGTCCGGCGTGCGACGCCTTCGCACGCATCGCCAGCACGCGCTCGTCGTCCGCGTTCAAGACGGCCGTGCCCCCCGGCTTCATCCCCTCGACCAGTTGCGCCTTCCCTGCGGCGATGGCCTCGACCGAGCCCATGAACTCAAGGTGCACGGGCGCGACCAGCGTCAGCACCGCCACGTCGGGCGCCGCCACTTCGCAGTGGCGCGCGATCTCACCCGGCATCGACATCCCCATCTCAAGCACCGCCACGTCGAACTCTTCGGGCCGCGCGCCGTCCGTCTCCATCTGCAAGACGGAGAGGGCGACGCCCAGCTCGTTGTTATAGTTCTTGCGGCTGCGCAAGACCCTGCGACCGGTCGCGCCGAGAACGTGCGCCACCAAGTCCTTCGTCGTCGTCTTGCCGGCGCTCCCCGTGATGGCGACCACGGGTCGGCCCCAAGCGTCTATCGTCCCGCGCGCGACCGACTGCAACGCGTCGATACAATCATCGACAAGGAGCAGGCGGTCTAAGAACGGGCGAAGCTCTTCGTCGCCCTCGACGCTCGCCGCGCGTGCGACCGCGGCGACGGCGCCGCCCTCCGCGAGCGCTTCGGGAATGAAGCGGTGCGCGTCGGCGAACGACGTGGCCGTGAAGCAGTGGCGCCGGTAGTCTTCGGGCGAGAGCGCGAAGAAGAGCTCGCCCGCGCGGACGGCGCGCGAGTCGATGGAAAAACCACTTATTTCCTTGTCAAAGAGCCCGCGCGCGGCCTCCGCAGAGGCGCGCATCAATCTTGCCGCATCGACGACTCTCACTCGGTTCTCTTCCTCCGGACGCTGGCGTTCGTGGCCGCAAGCCCGCCGCGCCTTCGAAAGAGCCGGGCCGCCCTCTAGGTCTCTTCCCCCAGCACTTCCGTCCCGGCCGCGGCGAGTGCCAACGGGGGCAACTCTTCGGCCGTCTCGAACGTGTCTGGGGTGGCGCGTTCGGCTATTCTGCGCGCGGCGCGGTTGCGGCGCAAACGCTCGCGGCAGCCATCAATTCTGCGCCTCATTTCAGCCACCTGATAACCCTCGCATGGGGAAGAACCAGCCGACATCATCTGATTTCTCATCGCACCTTCCGAGGTCACTTCGTGCCCTTTGGGTCAAGGAAAGCGTCCAACTTTTGACCGGGGGAGCCGGCCGCTTTCACATCGCAAATCAAAAATCGAAAAGTCCCTCAGTCGCTCCGCCCGAACTCGATGCGGACGGTCTGCCCCGGCGCGAGCGCGGCGCCGACCTCCGGACTCTGGCGCAGAGCGCGACCCTCGCCGCGCGCTTCGAGTTCGAGCCCGAGCCGCGCGCAGATGCGCGCCACGTCGCGCACGCTGCGACCGCGCAGGTCTGGCATCAGCAACTCGCTCCGGCCCGCCGCCGCATAGACGACCTCACCCTCCTCGCCCTCCCGGCCCTCCGCAACCACCGGCAGCTTCGACGCCCCGGCACCAACACTCTCATGCTCCGACGCTCCGCCCGCGCTAGTCGCCGTGGGCAACACGGTCGCCGATGCCGTAAAGGCCGCGAGCTGCCCTGCGGGAGACTTCACGTCGGGCTGCTGGTCGGGCGTCACGTTGAGGTACGGAAGCACCTTGTTGGCAATCTCCGCGAAGACGGGCGCGGCCACCTGCCCGCCCTGATGCAGCCCGACGGCCTCGTCGATGACGACGATGATGACGGCCGCAGGATTCTCAAGCGGCGCGAAGCCGACGAACGAAGCCACGTACTTCGTCTGCGAGTAGGCGTGCGTCCGCGGGTCAATCTTCTGCGCCGTCCCGGTCTTGCCCGCCGCCGTGTAGCCTTCGAGCTGCGCCTTCTTCGCCGTCCCGATGAGCGTCACCTCTTCCATCATCCGGCGCAGCATCCGCGCCGTCTCCGCGCTCACGACGCGGTGCGACTCGGGCTCTGTGCGCGCGGTCGTCTTCCCTTCCGCGTCTCGCACCTCGCGCACAATATGCGGCGCGACGCGCACGCCGTCGTTGGCGATGGCACCGTAAGCCGCGGCCATCTGCACGGGAGTCACGCCGACCTCCTGCCCGATGGGCACGGAGCCGATGGAGCCCGGCTGCCACTTCGAGACGGGACGGATGAGCCCGGCCGTCTCACCCGGCAGCTCGACGCCCGTCTTCGCGCCGAAGCCGAGCCGGCGTATGTACTCGTAGAGCCGGTCGTTGCCGAGCCTCTGCCCGAGCTTGATGGCGGCGACGTTCGAGGACTTCGCCAGCGCCTCGGTCGCGGTGAGCGACCCGTGCGCGTGGTCATGGACGACGCGCCCCGGCAGGCTGATCGAGCCGGGACACTCGATGCGCGTCTCAGGAGTAATCAGCTTCTCTTCGAGCGCGCCCGTAAACGCCACGACCTTGAAGGTCGAGCCGGGTTCGTAGATGTTCTGAAGCGCATCGTTGCGCCGCTGCTCAAGGCTAGCGCCGCCCGCGTCGTTCGGGTCGAACGAGGGCGCGTTGGCGAGCGCCAGCACCTCGCCCGTGTGCGGGTCGAGGACAATCGCGGCCGCGGACTTCGCCTGCGTCCGCTCTAACGCCAACGCCAGCTCGCGCTCGACGATGTACTGCACCGTCTGGTCGATAGTGAGCACGAGCGTCTGACCGTCGCGCGCGTCGAGCCCTTCGCTCTCGAAGGGTCTGCGCTTCGCATCGGCGTCCAGAATCAGTTTTCCGGACTCGCCCGTCAGCGCCGTGTCGTAGACCTGCTCGACCCCGGCCAAGCCCTTCGCGTCCAATCCCACGAAGCCGAGCACATGCGCCGCCAGCGCTCCGTTTGGATAACGACGCCGCTGCTCCTCAGTCGAATAAACGCCTTTGAGCTTCAGCCCTTTGACCGCCCGCGCCTGCTCGTCCTCGACCCTGCGCGCCAGCCACATGAACCCGCGCCGCGTAGACTTCGCCTCCTTCAGGCGCGCGGCGAGACCAATCGAATCTATATTAAGGACACGCGCGAGCGCGGCCGACGCCGCCTCCACGTCCTCGATCTCGCGCGGGTCGGCGTAGAACGAATCCACGTCGATGCTGCGCGCAAGCTCCCGACCCTGCCGGTCGAGGATCAGGCCGCGCGGAGCCTGAAGCGGCTCCTCGTCGGACTGCTGCATGCGCGCGCGCTTGCTCAGCGACTCGTGTTGTGAGGTCTGTAGGTAGGCGAGGCGCACCCCGACCAGCAGCATCCACAGGCAAAGAAAAACGGCGACTACTAAAGCACGTCGCCGTGAAACGTCGGGACGCAGAGCTTGATCCGAGCCGTATCGGTCTAACATATCAGGCAGCGGCCTTCTCATCGGACTCTCGAAGCGACGGCCGCGGCCCGCGCCGCCGCCCGTATGGTCGCCCCTCTAACTTCCCCCGCGCGACGTATAGGGAAGAGGCCGCGCGGCGCCGGACTTCAAATCCCTTGCAAACCTCCTTCGTCGTCTAACGGCGCAAGGCCGCGCCCGCGCTCGCCGTTCCCATCACGACGCCGGCCCCGGCGCTCTGCACGCGCGCGGCAGATGCGGCCTCGATCTGCGCGGCTCGCGCCGGCTGCATCCCCAGCTCGCGCCCGACCTCTTCCAGACGCGCCGGCGTCGAGCTCTCCTCAAGCGCCACTTTCAACTTGCGCTGCTCGTCGAGCAGCTCCTCGCGCTCGCGCCGGAGCGCCTCGGTCTTATAGCCGTAGTCGAAGGCCAGAATCTGCTGGCGCACGGCGTAGAGAAAGCCGCACGCCAGCACCAAACAACCCACGAACAGAATCGCTTGGCGCCTCGCGGCGCGCGGATCCCGCTGACGACGCACGTAGGGGTTGGGGTACTGCTGGGGCAATCTTCTCATCGGTTATCGGGCCTCTGGGCTCGGGTCAGTTGCTTCTCGGAATCGTCGGGCAGGGCGTGAGGGTTCGCGGCCTCTTCGGCTCTTCCCCGGCGCCCTCTACAGCTTTGAGCAGACGCGCAGCTTGGCACTCCGCGCGCGGGGGTTCGCTTCCAACTCTGGCTCGGACGGGACGACGGGGCGCCGTGTCAGGATTTCAACCGCGCGCCGCGCGCCGCACGCGCAGACGGGGACGCGCCGTCCGCACTCGCACTGCCCCGAGAGCCTCCGGAGCGCGCGCTTCACGACGCGGTCTTCCAAAGAATGGAAGCTGATGACGGCCAGCCGCCCCCGCGTCTGTAAAAGATCGACCGCAGTCTCGACGAACTCGTCGAGTCCTTCCAACTCGCCGTTGACCGCGATGCGCAGCGCCTGGAACGTCCGCGTCGCCGGGTGGACGCGGTCGCCGCGCTTGTAACCGACTGCACGCGCGACCAGCGCCGCCAGTTCGCCCGTCGTCTGGATGGGCTCGCCGCGCTCGCGCCGCTCGACTATCCAGCGCGCGATGCGGCGCGACTTACGCTCCTCGCCGTACTCGTAGATGACCCGCGCGATCTCCACTTCCGGCAGACGTTCGAGGAGTTCGGCAACCGTCTCTTCGTCGCCCGACGCGTCCATCCGCATATCGAGCGGCGCGTCGTGGCGGAAGCTGAAGCCGCGCTCCGGCGTGTCGAACTGGAGCGAAGAGACGCCGAGGTCTGCGAGGATGCCGCTCACCTCCGTCTCGCCCGCCTCGGCCAGCACCCGCTCGATGTCGCGGAAATTGGCGTGGGCGACGCGGAAGCGCGTGCCGAAACGCGCCAGACGCTCCGACGCGAGGCGGATTGCCTCGCGGTCGCGGTCAATCCCGAGCACTCGCGTGTCGGGCGAGGCTTCGAGGATCGCTTCGCTGTGCCCGCCAAGACCGAGCGTAGCGTCCACGAACAGCCCCCCGCGCACGGGGTCGAGCAGTTCCACCGCTTCAAAGAGCAACACGGGGCGATGGGGCGCTTCAGGCCCCCCTCCTGACGCAGCCATTACCACCGCCCCGTGGTCTTGAAAAGCCGTAAAGAATTTTGCGTGTCGAGTGACGCAGCGGCGAGCGCTGGCTCTGTAAACCTTGCTTTTGCCTTATCGCTCAACACTTTCCACTCTTCCGCGGCCTTTCAGATTCCCAGTCGCGCTATCGCGGCCTCGTCCTCCTCCGTATAGGGGTCGGAGAGAAGCCTCTGCTCGAAGCGCTCCAGTTCCCAGACTTCCAGGTATGTCAAATATCCAAGTACGGCCACATCGCCGACGACCCCCGAAGCCTTCCTCAGCAGCGGGTGGACGAGCACGCGTCCCTGCCCGTCAACAGTCGCCTGCTGGCCGTAATAGTTCGTCCTGTCAAGGAACTTTCTTCTCGCCGGATCCATCGACGGTAGGAGCGCCAGACGCTGCTCGATGGACTCCCATTCGGGTAAGGGATAAATCCGTACACAGTCACCGTTCAGGCTGGTGACATATACTTCCTGAGTGGTATATTTCTCTTCAATATAGCGCCTAAAGGCCGTCGGAATTTTGAGTCGCCCCTTTTCATCAACCCGCGCCGTGTAATTTCCTCGCAACATAAGGCTTTTCGGCGCCGGTTCGGGCGGGTACTGCTTAAACCTTAAAGTGAAACTCTAAGCATCGGCGGCAAGCTGCTCACTGTAGCCCACTTTCAGCCACTTTTGACCACCCGCGGCGAATAGTACGCCTGTGCTTAAGCCCCTGTCAAGAGCAAAAACACGGTCAAAACAAAATTTTTAAGCACGATTTGGTGTAGTAGGCTTTAAGCTTCCCGTAGCCAACCCGTCTCGTATCCTGTATATTGGCCGCAACGATATAAATATTAAGGACAGGCGCGGTCGGCGGTCTCGAATCTTCGGATGAGTTTCGGCGAACTTCTCTTCTTCGGCGGCCTCGTGGCGCTTGCCAACGTCGGGGGCGGGGTTTTGCTGGCCCGCCCCGGCACTTTTCAGCGCAGCCGACACTTCCTCGCCTACCTCGTTGCGCTCGGCGCGGGCTTCATGCTGGCGGCGATTTTCATCGAAATCGTCCCAGAAGTGGTCGTTTTATGGGTAAAAAGCGGGGCCGGAGAGAAAGAGGCGGGGCATGGGGTGCTGGGCGCGATGACTCTGCTGCTGGCCGGATACCTGCTCATCCATTTTTTTGAACACACGATTGCCCCGCACTTTCATTTTGGCGAGGAGACACACCCGGAGGCCGTCGTTCGCACTTCGGCCGCCTACGCGGCCATTGGGGGGCTCTCGATTCACACGTTTTTCGACGGGGCGTCGGTCGCTTCGGCGTTCGTGGTTGACAGGAAGGTCGGGCTGCTGGTCTTCGTGGCTGTGCTGTTACACAAAGTGCCGGAAGGGTTTACGGCCGCGTCCATCATTCTGGCTTCGGGGCGTTCGGCGAAGAGGGCTCTGACGGCGACGCTCATCATTGGCGGGGCGACGCTGGCGGGGGTGCTGACCGTGGCGATCTTGCAGGCGCGCGTGTCAGAGGCAGTGGCCTACGCGCTCCCCTTCTCGGCCGGCGTGACGCTGTATGTTGCGGCGAGCGACCTCATCCCGGAGGTCAATCACATGGAGAAGCGCAACCCCTTCGTCTCTCTCGTCGTCTTCGGCGGCGTCGCGCTCTTCTACTTGTTGCACTTGTTGATTGAAGGCTGAGGCGGCCGGGCGTTGGGTCAAGCTGACCGACGGCGTACAGTTAAAAAAACAACGGTCTGAGATTTTCGTAATACCGTTTGACGTAAATGATTAAAGTGAAATTGTCGGGAAACAGATTTTCGGTTCCGCTCGCGGCGTGTCTGGCGCTGATGTGGGTGCTCGCGTTCGCGGGGGCGGCGCTGGGGCAGGACGCGCGTGCCTACACGGAGGCGCCGCTACCGCAGCCCGAGGGGTTCTACAAGTACGTCAACGACAACGCCAACGTCATCGACGCGGGGACGAAGGAGCGCCTGACGACGATTCTCAACCGCCTGAAGGAACGCGCCGACATCGAGTTCGCCGTCGTCACCGTCCCGACGACGGGCGATAGGGACATTTTCAGCTACTCGCTGGCGCTGGCGCGCGGATGGGGCATCGGGTCGAAGGAGGGCGAGAAGAACGGGCTGTTGCTGGTCGTCGCCGTCAACGACCGCAAGTGGCAGGTGCAGGTCAGCCGCCACCTCGAAGGCGACATGCCCGACGCGCTCGCGGGCGAGATTGCGCGCCAACGGCTCGTGCCACAGTTCCGGCAGAACAACTACAGTCAGGGCATCAACGACTTCGTGCAGGCCGCGATAGCGACGCTGGCTGAGAAGCGCGGCTTCCAGCTCGAAGGCATCGACCAGAGTTACGCATACCGCGCGCCCTTGCAGCGCACACGCCCGACCCGCGGCAGAGAGGCGAGCGGTCTGGGCTTGGGCGGCTGTTGTGTGATTATCGTTATCGTCATCTTCCTGCTCTCGCTGTTCGGCCGGGGACGGGGCGGCCGCGGGGGTCGCGGCGGGTGGGGCGGCGGCGGTGGCGGCTGGCTCACCTCGATACTCTTAGCCAATGCGATAAGCGGCATCGCGCGCGGCGGGGGCAGTAGCTCAAGCGGCTGGGGCGGCGGTGGCAGCGGAGGCGGAGGCTTCGGTGGCTTCGGCGGCGGCGGAGATTTCGGTGGCGGCGGCGCCGGCGGAAGCTGGTAGAGAAGGGATGAATGATGAATGTTAAGAGGCGCGCGGTTTCAGACTCAACATTCATCAATCATCATTCATCACTCCGGAGATTGTGATGGCGAATAGAGTGGCGCAGGAGGCTTTCAACCACCTGATCGGCGATTTGAAGGCGACGCACGGCGACAACCTTGCGTCGGTGGTGCTCTATGGGTCGGCGGCGTCGGGCGACTTCGTGCAGATTGAGTCGGACTACAATCTTCTCATCGCGCTGCACCGCATCGCGCCGGAAGACTTGCGTCTGTCGCAGCCGCCGATGCGCGAGTGGCAGAGGCTCGGCCACCCTCTGCCGGTCTACTTCACCTTCGCCGAGCTGCGCGACGCGGCCGATGTCTTCCCTATCGAGTTTCATCGGATGGAGCGCGCGCGCGTCGTGCTCTACGGCCGCGACCCGTTCGAGAGCATCAATATCTCAAACGATAACCTGCGCCACCAGACCGAGTACGAGCTACGCAGCAAGCTCATCCAACTGCGCCGGCTCTACATCCCTGCGTCGGGCTCGGCCGAGCGGCTGCGCGACTTGATGGCCGACAGCCTTTCGAGCTTCGCCACGCTGTTCGCGCCCGTCCTGCTGCTGCACGGGCAGGAGCCGCCGGTGATGAAGGTCGAGATCGTGCGCGCGGCCGCCCGACTGTTGGGGCTCGACAGCGCGGTCTTCGAGCGCATCTTCGCGCTGCGCGAGGGCGCCGCGCCGACGCCGGGTGAGCGCGAGGCGGACGAGATGTTCGCCGCTTACATGGCACAGGTCGAGCGGGTCATCGAGGCGGTTGACCGTCTGGAAGTTTCAAGTGGAAGTTAACTTTAAAACGCGGGTTCTATCCTCGCGGGGCATCGTCGGATTTTGAGGAGGAGTATGATGAAAACAAGAAGGGTGTTGCTGTTCACGCTCGTCGCCTTCGTCGCCTTTGCGTCGAGCGGCTGCGGCTACAACACGCTCAATGCGAAGCACCAGAACGTCAAGGAGAAGTGGGCCAACATCGAGGCGCAGCTACAGCGCCGCGCCGACCTCATCCCCAACACTTTCGAGGCGGCGCGCGCTTCGAGCATTCAGGAGCAGGAGGTCTTCGGGCAGATTGCAGAGGCACGCTCGCGCCTGCTCAACGCCACGCGCGAAGCGCCGAAGGGCGAGGACGGCGACAAGACGCCCGAGCAGAAGCAGGGCGTCATCGACGCGGCGAACAGCTTCGGCGGGACAATCGGCCGCCTGCTCTCGCTGGCCGAGGCTTATCCGGAGCTGCGCTCGACCGAGGCGTTCAAGAAGGTGCAGGACGTTCTGGAGGGGACGGAGAATCGTATCTCCGTCTCGCGCGAGGACTACAACGCGGCGGTGAAGGACTACAACACCACGCGCGGCTCGTTCCCGACGGTCATCGGGGCGAAGCTGTACGGGTTCAAGGAGGAGCCCTACTTCCGCGCCGACGAGGGCGCACACGAAGCGCCTAAAATAAACGCCGACTCGCTCCGCCACAATCAGGGCGGCTCGTCGAACAAGTAAGGCGGAAGCCCGACCGTGAGGGAGGGCGCCGGTCAAACACAAAGAGAGGGTTGACGAAAGACAGCGTGTCTTTCGTCAACCCTCTTTCCGTTGTCAGGCTGACGCCCTCCCTCACGGTCGGGCTTCCGGCCGCTGCCTAAAACCCGCGCGCGCTGCACTGGCCGCAGTGGTCGCAGGGCTTGTCGCCGGGTTCGAGCGTGCAGGTCTTCTCGCGCTCGAAGAACTCGACGAGTTCGGAGACGGCCTCGCCCAAGCCCTCGAACTGTTCCTGACTCGGGTGCGAGATGGCGGGGACATAAGTGCCGCTCAGCCACGTCGAGCGAACCTGTGTCGCAGGGCTCTGGCTGGTTGAAGTCGAAGATGAAGTCGATGCTGAACGAGCGTCGTTCGACTGCCGCGCGTCGTGCTCGCACTCTTCGCCTTGCGTGATGTGCGATTCGATGTGCGTGAGGCGCCGCTGAATCTCTGCGAGGCTGGCGCGCATCGCGGCGAGTTCTCCGCCGCTTGAGCCTTCGGCGCCCGACTGCTCGCGCGCGCCGCCCTCAAGCCGTCGCGCGACGCGCTCGGCCAACTCCCGCACCCTGTCCTGTTCGCTGCTGCTCATCGCCGAACTCTTAGGCTTCACTCTCCAACAGGTCAACGCGGTCAACGACGCCGACGATGGCCGAGTCTATCGCCGCGCCCTGCTCGCCCGTGGCGGCGGTCGAAGCGCCCCAGCCCTCCTGCACGATGAGGACGGTGTCGCCCTCGCCCGCGTCCACCGAGTCGAGCGCGAGAAGCGTCGCGCCCGTCTCCTCGCCCGCAGGCGTAACGGGCTGGCAGAGCATCACGCGCGCGTTCGCGTAACGCTCGTTCTTCTGCGTCGCCACGACGTTGCCGAGCACGCGCGCCAGAATCAACGCCTCGCCCTCCCGTTCCACACGTGCGCGTCCGAATCGACGATGCCGATGATGGTGCAGTCGGTCGGCGTGTCCTCGCGCCGGAACGGGAAGCTCGCCTCCTTGCCTCTGCACCAGAAGACCAGCTCGCCTATCCCTGCGCCGATGGCGTCGAGCGCCACGAGCGGCTGCCCTTGCGGCTCAAGGTCTGCGTTGAGCGACTGCACGACTAAGAGCTTCCGCCCCTCCAGCGAATCGTTCTTCACCGTCGCCACCACACACCCGATGACGCGCGCCAGTTGCATCGTCAGTCGTTCGAGAAATCCACGGTGTCGATAACGCCGACGATGGCGGCGTCGATGGGCTTGTCCTTCTGCCCTTCGGCGAGGCGCGCGGAGGAGCCCGCGACGACGAGGACGCGCTCGTGAAAGCCCGCGCCGACCGTGTCCACGGCGACGATGTAGCCGGAGCCGTCCGAGCCGTCGAGGTTCAGTGGACGTACGAGCAAGAGCTTGCTGCCCTTCAGCCGCTCGTCCTTCTGCGTCGAGACGACCGTGCCGAGGATGCGCGCGATAATCATTCGTTTAGTGAATGATGAATGATGAATGGTGAATGGTGTTCGAGTATTGCCGTCGAGCGATGAATGTCCAAGCGGCCACCACTCAACGACTATTCACCATTCACTATTTACTATTCACTAGCTTTTACTTGTCGGCTCCGATGGGCAACGCCTCGTCAACGCTGCCGTGCGGGCGCGGGATGACGTGGACGCTGACGAGTTCGCCGACGCGGCGTGCGGCGGCGGCGCCCGCGTCCGTGGCGGCCTTGACGGCGGCAACGTCGCCGCGGACGATGGCCGTGACGAAGCCCGCGCCGATCTTCTCGTAGCCGACGAGCGTGACGTTGGCGGCCTTTACCATCGCATCCGCCGCTTCGATCATCGCCACGAGCCCCTTCGTCTCAACCATGCCGAGTGCTTCCTGAGCCATTCCGTTCTGCTCCTATCTGCTTCGTGAATCGTAAATCGTCGTCTCTTAAACTCTCGTTCCGAGCCGCGCCGCCTGACTGAGCAGCTCGATCAACTCCTCGCGCGTCAGGCTGATCTTGCCGTTCGACGCGGCGCCGTTCCCCGCATCGCGCCGCTTGGGCGCCGCGTCGCGCTCGCCCGTCGGGCAGACGATGCGCGTCTCGTGCAGGTAGCCGCAGGCCTGACAGCGCGCGCGCTCATCTAAATATCCGGCGCGCTCGCGCACGTCGATGAGCTTCTCGATGGAGTCGGGCGAGAGGTCGCGCGCACCGCCCAAGGCCCGCGCGAGTATCGCAATCTTCGCCGTGTGCTCCAAGGTTTCGAGTCTGTCGAAAGCCTGCCACACGTCGGCGCCATAAGCAACCGCCCCGTGGTTCGCCATCAGCAGCGCGTTGTGATTCTTGACGAGCGGGAGCATCGCGTCGGTCAACTCTTCGGTCGAGGGCGTGCCGTACTCCGCGAGCGGGACGCAGCCCAGCGTTAAGATGACTTCGGAGAGTATCGGCTGGTCGATGGCGAGCCCCGCGACGGCGAAGGCCGAGCCGTGCGGCGGGTGCGCGTGGCAGACCGCGCGCACGTCCGGGCGCTCGCGATAGATGAGCAGGTGCATCGCCAGCTCTGACGACGCGCGGCGGTCGTTGAGCGCCTTGCCTTCGAGGTCTGTGATGGCGAGCGAGTCCTCCGTCATGCGCCCCTTGTTGGTCTGCGTCGGCGTGGCGATGACGCGGCCGTCGTCGAGGCGCACGCTCACGTTGCCGTCCGAAGAGACGACGTAGGAACGCTCGTACAACAACTTGCCGACGCGCACGATCTCGCGCCGGGCTGTCTGCTCATCCATGAGAAGTTTTCGGGCCGGCTCAGTCGGCGACGAGGTTTATCTCAACTTCCCTCTCGACCGAGACGGGCACGCTGTTAATCGTCTCCGGCGTGAACTGAATCTGCTGCGCGGCCTTCACGATGGTATCCCACACCGCTCGCCGTGGTAGTTTGAGGTCTAGGTCGTCGATGTACCCGACCGACGGCCCGACCTTCTGCACCTTGCCGTCCGCGCCGAAGGTCACGTTAACCGACACGACGCTGATGAATCCTTTTGCCCCGCCGCCCTGCCAGACGGCGTCGGGCACATTGAGGATGTTGAGCGGCTTCGACTCGGCGACGAGATTGCGGTGGCGCATGCGGCAGTGGCCGCCGTACTCGTAGGTGCGCGTGAAAGACCACGACTCGGCCTTCTTCTCTGAATGGCCGAACAGCCCGGCGAGGCCGCTCAGCACGGCGCCGAAGATGAAGGTCAGCGTGAACGGAAGTGCCTTCTTGAGCAAGAACCAATACATATGGAAACTCCTTGTCAGCTCTGCTGCAACTCCTGCTCCTCACGCTGCGCGATCTCTTCGTAGGGAAGCAGGCTGCGCGGGTTGGTGACGCAAGTAATCTGTGGGCGCGCTAAGAAGTACGATAGCGATTCGAGCGAAATCGTCAAGTCAACCGTCTTCACCTTCACGCCGAGGCGCGCGTGCAGGCGGACGGGCGCGAAGTTAAGCACGGCCTTGACCCCGGCCGACATCACCTGATTGAGCACGCGCTGCGCGACGCGCGCCGGGACGGCGACGACCGCCACGTCGATCTCCGAGTCGCGCACGACGCGCGCGAGGCGTCGCACGTCGTGGACGATTGTCTCGGTCACGCCGACCTTGCGGCCGATCTTCGCGCGGTCGTTGTCGAAGAGCGCGACGACCTCGAAGTTCGACTCGCGGAAGCCGTTGTAGTTGGCGAGCGCGGTGCCGAGATTCCCCGCCCCGATGATGCCGACGCGGTGCGCGCGGTCGAGGCCGAGGATCTGCGTCAGGTGGCGACGCAGCTCGCTCACCGAGTAGCCGACGCCGCGCGTCCCGAACTCGCCGAAGTGCGCGAGGTCTTTCCGTATCTGCGCCGAGTTCAAACGGAACTGGTCGGCGAGCGCCTGCGACGAGATGGTCTTGATGCCGGCGGCGGCCAGAAGGTTCAGGCAGCGCAAGTAGACGCTCAGCCTGCTCGTCGTCAACTCAGAAATTTTCTCCGACTTCATCCGACTACCTTTTTCCAGGAGAGCAACGACCCCGAGTATACCGCGCCCGCCCCCGCCGCGAAAAGACACGCCCCGCGCATTGACCTTGAACGGGGAAAATTCGAGATTCATAATCTCAACGCTGCCCTTGTTTGCTGACGGGTGCGTGTTCATCTAAAATCCTTCGAGTAACGTGAGACGCTCCCGAAATTCCTTCTCTCGTCAAAGCATGTAAAGAATGATCGCACACCTTTCCGGGACATTGCTGGCGAAGCACGCGACCAGCGTGATCGTGGACGTGGGGGGCGTCGGCTACGAGGTAACCATCCCCGTCACGACCTTCTACGACCTCGGCGAACTGGGCGAGGCCGTCCGCCTGCAAATCTACACGCACGTCCGCGAGGAGGCGCTCCAGCTCTTCGGCTTCCGCACGCTGCGCGAGCGCGAGCTGTTCACGCTGCTCATCTCGGTGAGCGGCATCGGGCCGAAGTCGGCGGTCGCCATGCTCTCGGGGATGAGCGCCGACGAGATCGTCACGGCCATCCGCCAGAGCAACTACGCGCGCATCACTTCGATTCCGGGCGTGGGACGAAAGACGGCCGAGCGGCTCGTCATCGAGCTGCGCGACAAGATGGCCGCGCTCTCCAGCCCCGCGCTCGAAGAGCAGATCGCGGCCGGCGGCCCCACGGCGGCGCAGTCCGAGGACGCGTTGCGCGAGGACACGCTCGCCGCGCTCCTCCAGCTCGGCTTCCCCAAGCCCGCCGCCGAGAAGGCCATGACCGGCGCCATGCAGGAGGGCGGCGACCTCTCGGTCGAGACGCTCCTGCGCCGCTCGCTGCGGCAACTCTCGAAAGGCTGAACGATGAACGATGAACGATGAACTGTAGGACATCTGCTTTTACAGTTCATCGTTCATCGTTCATCGTTCATCGTTCAGCTTATGTCTGAAGAACTCGAACCGGGTAACGTGCGCGAGCGAGGGCCGGTGGACGACGAGCGGCAGTTCGAGCTGTCTCTGCGGCCGGCGCGGCTCGGCGAGTACATCGGGCAGAAGCGCGCGACCGAGAACCTGCGCATCTACATCCTCGCCGCGCGCCAGCGCCGCGAGGCGCTCGACCACGTCCTGCTCACGGGCCCGCCGGGACTGGGCAAGACGACGCTCTCCAACATCATCGCCAACGAGATGGGGGCCGAGCTGCGCTCGACCGCGGGGCCCGTCATCGAGAAGCCGGGCGACCTCGCCGCGCTCCTCACCAACCTGCAAGAGGGCGACGTGCTCTTCATCGACGAGATACATCGCATGGCGCCCGCCATCGAAGAGGTCTTGTACCCCGCGATGGAGGACTATCAGCTCGACATCATGATCGGGCAGGGCACGGCCGCGCGCTCGATTAAGCTCGATCTGCCGAAGTTCACTTTAGTTGGCGCAACCACGCGACCCGGTCTGATTACCGCGCCTCTGCGCGGGCGGTTCGGCATCGTCTTCCACCTCAACTTCTACACGCACGACGAGCTGGCAACGATCATTCGTCGCTCGGCCGAGATACTCGGCACGGAGATTGACGAGGCCGGCGCACGCGAGCTTGCGCGGCGCGCGCGCGGGACACCGCGCATTGCCAATCGTCTGCTCCGGCGCGTGCGCGACTACGCGGAGGTCGAGCACGCGGGACGTATCACGAAGGAGATTGCCGACGACGCCCTGAACCGCATGGAGGTGGATACGTTCGGGCTCGACGAGATGGACAGGAAGTTGTTGCTGATGATTATTCAACAGCATCAGGGCGGCCCTGTGGGCTTGAACCATATGTCGGCCGCGCTGCAAGAGGAGAAGGACTCCATCGAAGAGATTATCGAGCCCTATCTCATCCAGATCGGCTTCCTCAATCGCACGCCGCGCGGACGCGCCGCCACGCGCCTCGCCTACGAGCACTTCGGCATCGAGCCGCCGCGCGCGCAAGCCCAACGCCCCGGACTCTTCGACGCGGAATAGCAGACGCGTTACGCTTAAGCCGTGAAGAAGCCTCGCCGCACAGAACTTCGACTGCTGCTCCTCCTGCTCGCGCTCCTAACAGCGTGCGTCCCACACGCGCACGGCGCACAGGAGCGCGCGACGCGCACCCCTCAGACCAAAGCGAAGCAGACCGCGAAGCCCGCGCGCGACCCGAAGGAGCGCGAGCGGCGCGAGCGACAGCAGGCCGCGGCGGCCGTCAACGAAGCGGTCGCTTCGTCGTCCGAGTTCAAAGACTCTTACAAGCGCACGCTCCTGCTCGCGCTCGCCGCCGACGCGCTGTGGACTTTCGACGAGCCGGCGGCGCGCTCACTCTTCGCGCGCGCGTGGGAGTCGGCCGTGGCTTCGGACGAGGAGGCCAACTCTACCGGGAAGGGCTTCCGCGACGAGTCGTCCGCGCAGAGTCGGCCGGACTCCTCAGACGATACGACCGAGTTCTTCTCGAACACCTTGTTCACGCGCGTGACGCGCGCGCGGTACGAAGTGCTCTCGGCCGCTTCGCGCCACGACGCGCGTTTGACCGAGCGCTACCTCGCAGAGTTCCGCGAAGCCGTCGAGCGCCGTACCGGTAAGGGAGACCCGCGCGCGGGCGACGACCGTGGCCGCAGCGATTACATCGGAGGCTTCTCTTTAGGAGTCCTTGAGAACGAGGAGATCGGCGCCGGCGAACGCATGCGCCTTGACCTCTCTCAGACGCTCGTCGAAGAGGGCAACTACAGTCAGGCCGCCGAGGTCGCCGCGCATGGCTTGACGGGCGGCGTGAGCGCCGCGCTCATACAGTTCCTGTTGCAGTTCCGCCGCGACGCGCCCGCGGAGGCCGACGCGCTCTACGTGCGGCTGCTCGCGCGCACCGCCGCAGACCCGCGCGCCGACCCCAACGACGTGCTCCTGCTCTCCACCTATGCGCTCATGCCCGAACTGCTCGTGTCGGTGACTGCGCAGGGCGGGGTCAGGCTCAGCCCCTTGAACCTCGAAGGGGCTGCCGTGAGTAACGACAACGCGACGACGCCCGTCGCGCGCGCCGTCAGGCAGGAGTTCTTCAACACCGCCGCCACCGTCCTGCTGCGCGCAAGCACGCAACGCCCGGCCGGAACGCCGGAAGCGCGACAGCGCGCCGCCGCGCTCTTCTTCACGCTCGCGCGCCTGCTCCCCTTCTTCGAGCGCGAGGCGCCGCAACTCGCCCCGCAGCTTGAAGCGCTGCGACAGTCGGCCGCGGCCGAGATGAGCGAGATGAGCCGCGACATGCTTTCGCGTTCGGCGGCGACGCAGACTCTCGACCGGCAGAACCCGACCGACCCGCTTCAGGCAGACCTCGACTACGCGAAGCGAGGGCCGCTCGCCACGGCGCGCGACGCGGCGCGACAGAGCGCGCTCAGGCAGGCCGTCAAGCTCAAGCTCTGGGATCGCGCGCGCGAGGCCATCGCCGGGATGGAAGACGCAGACCTGCGCGCAGACTCTCTGAACGTGCTCGCCGTCTGTCAGGTCGCCGCAGTCGGCGAAGCCTTCGACGATGACGAAGAGGGCGACGAGCACGCCGCGCAGTTCGTCGAGAACGCACAGGTGCCGCCGCTGACGCGCGCGCTCGGGTACACGCGCGCCGCGCTCCTCGCGTCGAAGCTGAAGAGGCCGCCGCGCGCCGCCGCGCTGCTCGAACGCGCGCGCGACTACGCCGAGCAGACGGACGCGGGTCGAGAGGCGCGCTTCGTCGCGCTGCTCTTCGTGGCGACGGCCGCAGAGCAGGCCGACCCCGCGCGCGTGTGGAGTCTGCTGCCCGCGCTCGTGCGCGCCACCAACGAGGTCGGCGATGCGCCGGCCGACGAGTTGAGCGGAGGCTTCCGCGTGCCGCACCTCGAAGGCGCGGAGAACGTCGGGGTCGCCCCGCAGTTAACCGAGTTTCGCCTCGACGATCTCTTCGCCGCGCTCGGCCGGCGCGACTTCGCGCGTGCGCTACGCGAGGCGCGCGGGCTCAAGGATGCGACGACGCGCTCGCTCGTCATAGTCTCCGCCGCGCGCGCACGTCTCGCGGCGGGCAAGGCCGGTGCGCGCTGAGCTTTTGCGGCGCGGCGCGAAATGTCGGACAATCGGGTGCACCGAGTCCCCGGCGTTGAATTGCCTTTGAAGGGTTTGAAGTTTCAAGTTTGGAATTTCAGATCGAGATAAACGATGGAGAACGTGCGCAGACACATTCCATTCTTCTCGCGCGGGCGCTGGGGCGTGAAGAACCTCGCGCCGTGGACGACCATCGTCCAGCACACCTTCCACCAGTTCCACGAGAACGACCTCTTCACGCCGGCCGCGGCGATGAGCTACTTCGGGCTCTTGACTCTCTTCCCCGCTCTCCTCGTCATGCTCGTCATCGGCAACCGCTTTGCCGCGGGGAGCGAGGCGCTGACGCGCATCGTCGAAATCTATCCCGGCTCGCGCGAGTTTCTGCGCGCCACCATCAAGTCTTTGGCGGAGGTCGGCTGGGGCGGCCTCGTCAGCGCTTTCGTCGTGACGCTGTGGGCCGGCTCTTGGGTCTTCGCCGTCATCGAGCGGGCGCTCAATCGCATCTGGGGCACGCGGCCGCGCGGCTTCATGCACGGGCGCGCGCTCACGCTCGGCATGATTGGCGCGGTCGGGCTGCTGCTCATCGGCTCGGTGTTTCTGACCTCAATCCTCGTCGGTTTGCAGGAGTTGATTGACCAGCTCCCCGTGCGCATCGTGCGCCGCTCGGCGTGGCTGACATTCATGGGCAACGCCTTCTGGCAGACAATCTTTGCCGCGGCGGGCGCGCTCATCACCATCGCGCTCTTCGCGGTCGTCTACCGGCTGGTGCCGAACGGGCGCGTGACGTTGAGGGACACGCTGCCGAGCGCAATCATCGCGGGGCTGCTGTGGGAGGCGGGCAAGTACATCTTCGCTTCGAGCCTACAGTACTTTCACTACGACGAAATCTACGGCTCGGTCGGCGCCGTCGTCGCCGTGCTCACTTGGAGCTACTTCTCCAGCCTCATCCTCATGTTCGGCGCGCAGCTCTCCGTCGTCCTCCACCAAGAGCACGCCGCCGTCGAGATCGCCGCCGAAACTCCCGCTTCGCCGTCATAGAACGATGAACTATGAACTATGAACGATGAACTGTAAGACAAGCGGGTTTCAGTTCATCGTTCAGCGTTCATAGTTCAGCGTTAACTTTTATGCGCATCTCTGATTTCGATTTCGAGCTTCCCGAAGAGTTGATCGCGCAGCATCCTTTGGAGCGGCGCGACGCGTCGCGGATGCTGGTCGTCAAGCGTGCCGAGAGGAGCTGGCGCGACGGGTCGTTCGCGGAGTTCCCTTCGGAGTTGAGAGAGGGCGACGCGGTCGTCGTCAACAACACGCGCGTCTTCCCGGCGCGGCTCGTCGGGCGACGCGAGCCGACGGGCGGGCGCGTCGAGCTGCTGCTCGTGCGTCGGCGCGAAGAGTTCGGCGAAGAGGCTTGGGAAGTTTTAGCCAAGCCCGCGCGCAGGCTCGAAGCGGGCGCGCGCGTGACGTTCGGCGACGGGCGGCTCGCGGCCGAGACTCTGTCGCCGACCGCGGACGGCGCGGGGCGCGTCGTGCGCTTTCAAACTGAAGGCGACTTCGCGGCGCTGCTCGAAGAGTTCGGGCGCATGCCTCTGCCGCCTTACATCAAACGCGCTACGGAAGACCTAGCTACGGCCGAAGAAGACCGCGAGCGCTATCAGACCGTCTACGCCAACGCGCCCGGCGCCATCGCCGCGCCGACCGCGGGGCTCCACTTCACCCCGCGCGTCTTCGACGAGCTGCGTGCGCGCGGAGTGCGCACGGCCGAGGTCACGCTCCACGTCGGCTACGGCACGTTCGCGCCTGTGCGCGCTGAAGACCTGAGCGAGCACCGCGTCGCCGCCGAGCGCTTCGAGTTGAGCGACCGGGCGGCCGAAGAGATTAATGCGACGAAGGAGAGCGGCGGCCGTGTCTTGGCCGTGGGGACGACGACCGTGCGCGCGCTCGAATCGACGGTTGACGAAGGTGGTCGGGTCAGAGCGGGGCACGGCGAGACGGGCTTGACGATTACCCCCGGCTACCGCTTCCGCGCCGTGGACGCGATGCTGACGAACTTCCACCTGCCCCGCTCGTCGCTGCTCGTCCTCGTCAGCGCCTTTGCGGGCCGCGACCTCATGCTCGACGCCTACCGTCACGCCGTCGCCGCACGCTATCGCTTCTACAGCTACGGCGACTGCATGCTCATCGTTTAGTGAACGGTCGATGGTGAATAGTGTTTGAGCGTTATCCCTATTTACCATTCACCATTTACCATTTACTATTTACACGGCATGGCTGTGCTTAAAAAAATCCGCTCGCGTCTCTTCTCTTCAGGCGCGGGCGAGGAGGAGCAGATTGGCGACGGCGGAGAGCCGCGCGCGACGACACAGTCGCGCTACGACGTGCGCCCGCTCACCGTCGCGCAGCTCGACGAGTGCTGGCGCCTTGACCTGCGCTGCTTCGTCGATGGCGAGGCGTACAGCCGCGAGACCTTCGAGTATCTTCTGACCTCGCCCGAGTCGGTCTCGTACCGCGCCGTCACGCCCGACGGCACGATGGTCGGCTTCATCGTCGGCATCGTCGAGCCCGACCGGACGGGGCACATCACCACGCTCGGCGTCGCCCCCGAGCACCGGCGGCGCGGCATCGCCCAGCGCATGCTCGTCAAGGTCGAAGAGGGTTTCCGGCGCCGCGGCGTGCGCATCACCCGTCTCGAAGTCCGCTCGGTCAACACCGGCGCGCAAGACCTCTACGCCAAGCTCGGCTTCGCCGTCACCCAGCGCCTCCCGCGCTACTACTCCAACGGCGGCGACGGCCTCCTCATGATTAAATCGCTCGTGTAACGGGAAAGAAATGAACAGAGAGACACGGCTTGATGTCCGATGACATCAAGCCGTGTCTCTTCTGTTTATTCCTTCTGAGCTAAGCCGCCTTCATGCGTTGTTCGATGAGTTGGCTCATCTCGCGTGTGAGGGCTTCACGGTCGGCGAAGAGTTCCCAGACGGAGCCGTCGGCCGACGGCTCGCCTTTGGTCTTGACGCGTTGCGCGAGGCGGAAGCGCTCGGAGGGCGCGGGGTGCGTGTCGTCCTCGCTGGTCTTGCGTTCGAGCGATTCGCGGAAGGCCGTCTCCACGTCCCGCTCGGCGTCGCCGCCCTTCGCCTCGGGCAGCTCGTAGAGGTTCTGCAACGCGCGCCGTGCGTTGGCCGCGGCGTTTATCTCACGCACGGCGATGTGGTTGAACTCCGCTCCGCGATAGATGACGTGCGTCAGCCCCTCCTCGAAGGCGCGCGGGCCGTAGTTGTAGACGGCGACGCGGTCGGCCAGTATCTCCTGCAAGCGCGTCGCGCCGTGGCTGATGCGACGGAAGATGAAGTGATAGGCGCGCACGAACTGGAAGGCGAGGTTGTACCAGACGGCCTGCCCGGCAGCCGCCATTGCGTAGGCGAAGACGAGCATGTCCTTGTTGACGCGCAGAGCCACGTCGCCGCCCGCCGTGTCGCGATGGCTGAAGTGGCCGTACTCGTGCGCGAGCACGGCGCGAAAGGCGTTCCGGCTGAAGCCGTTCAAGACGCCGACGCCGAGGATCAGGATGCGCACGGCCTTGTCCTGTCGCTTCTCCGCGGAGCTTCCGCGCTCGTAGACCGCAAGCTCCGTCCCCGGCGTCACGCGTATCTCGTCCACGGTGCGCGTGCCGACCGCGCCCGCCACCTCGCGCACCAGAGCCCACAGCCCCGGCGCCTCCTCCTCGCGCAAAGGCCGCCCCGGGTCTTCCTCCTTGGGCTTGACGAAGAGCGAGCGAATCATCTGGTAGACGGTGACGACCGCGCCGAAGCCGAGGATGAGAACCAGCTTGATCGGAATCTGCCCTATCATGAGGCAGGCGTAGACGACCGCCGCCACCGCCAGCACGACGAGGCAGAGCACCACGGGCAAAGAGATGTAGTAGTAGAGCCCCGCGAAGTTGATGAGCGCGCGATACCAGCGCCGCAGCGTCTCGTGGCGCGCGCCCGTCAACTCTTCGGGGTCGGCCGAGTCCACGGCGCGCATCGTCATGTTCGAGAAGACCTTGCCGAGCACGAACAGCACCAACAGGCCGAGCGCCCACGCCACCGCCGCGTAGAGCACCCAGTAGACGTAACGCCACACACGCGCGCGCGTGCGAATGCCGGAGTTGAGAAACTGCTCGGCCGCCTCGTGCGGCATCCCCATCGCCTCGGCCTTGCCCATCTCCGACTCGGCCTTCAACCAGTCCTCATTCATCGCCGCGTTGACGGCGGCGAAATAGTGCGTCGCCAACTCGTCGGGGAACTTTCTCTCCAACGTCGCGACGGCGCTCCGGAAAGGAGCCTCCTGTTGAAGCTCCAACGAGAGCTGCGCGACAATCGTCGGGTAGGAGGAGTCCGCCGATGAAGACATGCGGTCGGCCTCGATGGCGAGCTTGAGCGCGCGCTCCTTGTCGGCCTTCGGCACCTCGCCGCCGGAGTCGGAGACGCCCAACACCTGCGCGAGGCTGATGAAGTTCTCGGGCGAGCGCTCCAGCGTCGCGGCCCGTTCCAGCAACCGGAGCCCCTCGTCGCGCCGCCCCGACTCGGCCAGCGCGAGCCCCGTCCGCCTGATCGCCGGTGTGAACTCGGGCGCCGTCTTCGACACCTCGCCGTAGAGCCGCACGGCCTCGTCGAAGTTGTTGGCGTCGAGCGCCTCGGTCGCGCGCTTGAAGGTGTCGAGCGACTGCGGCGCGACCGCTTGAAGCTGCTGCTGGATTTTCCGCTCCTTCTCCATGTCGCGCTGCTGCGCCTGCTGCGCCTGTGCGCGCGCGGCGACCGGCAGCAGGAGGAACAGGAGGAGGCATGAGGTCAAGATGTTTTGGGGGCGCATACGTTATCCTTTCAGAAAGAAGGTGAGCCCCGTGCCTCTTTGTGAGAAGGCTCGGGGCTCGAAAGAATAACACGCCCGCGCGCGGCATTTAAGCGTCGCCGCGTCCCGGTGCTCACATATGTTGCATGAGGTACTGATTCCCGAACCCCAGCACGACGCCCGCCGTCACCCCCAGCACGAGCACGGCCTTGTCCCTCGCCCGCATCGCGCTGAAACTGCCCAGCATCTCGTCCGAGGAAATTAAGGAGACCGACAGCCCCATCGCCACGAGCAACGGCCCGATGAAGCTCATCTTGCGCGGCGCCCAACCGAGGGTCATCAGCATCCCCCACGAAGTCAGCGTGAGCAGCATGCCGCTGGCGACGAGGATGATCCTCGTCGCCATGATCGTGTCGCGCCCCTCTGAGGGCGTGTGAACGTCCTGCGCTCTCTGCATGCGATTCGCCTTCAGCTCTTGCGCAGTTCCGTGAGC
>JBJMGQ010000264.1:0-7806 GCA_045807845.1 Pyrinomonadaceae bacterium
GATGACGATCTGGTTGAAGCCTTCGACCGTCTGCACGCGCGACATCGTGCGCAGCGAGACGACCTTCGCGCCCTCTTGCAGGTTGCCGCCGGGCACTTCGAGGTTCTGCGAGCGCAGGGCGCCCACCACCTCCGTCGTCGAGAGGTTGTAGGCGCGCAGGCGCTCGGGGTTGATGTAGACCCTAATCTGGCGTGTGCGACCGCCGTAGACGACCACTTCGCCGACGCCGTCAACGGATTCGAGGCGTTCCTGAATCTGGTGCTCGACGAGGTCAGTTAATTCTATGGACGAGCGCGGGGCGCTGACGGCGTACTGGATGACGGGCTGCGAGTCGGGGTCGGCCTTGGTGACGACGGGCGCGTCGGCTGTCTCGGGTAGACGGTTGATGACGGTCGAGACCTTGTCGCGCACCTCCTGCGTGGCGATGTCGGGGTCTTTCTCTAGGTTGAAAGTGATGGTGACCTGCGAGCGCCCCTGCGAAGAGGTCGAGCGCATCTCGTCGATGCCGGGGACGGTGTTGACGACGCCCTCGATCACGTCCGTCACCTCGGTCTCCATCTCCTCGGGCGCGGCGCCCTGAAGCGCGGTCGAGACGGTCACGGTCGGCAGGTCAATCTTCGGAAACCTATCGACGCCGAGCGTGAAGAAGGCGAAGCCGCCGATGACTGTCAGCAACAGGACGATGACCGTGGCGAAGACCGGGCGACGGACGCAAATCTCAGCTAACTTCTGCATAAATGCTCCAAAGGAGTAGGCAGATGGCAGTTGGCAGTTGGCAGTAAGAGCCGACCGCCTTCATGAAGACTACTTTTCATCATTCGCTGCTCGACGATACAACTAACCACGGACACCACTCTTTCTTTCAACTGCCTACTGCCATCCGCCTACCGCCTACTGTTCCACCTTCACGCGCGCGCCCTCGAAGAGCTGTTGGAGGTTGGTGGTCGCCAAGACCTCATCGGCCTCGACGCCCGAGAGGATTTGAATCACGTCGCCCTCTTCAGTGCCGATCTGGACGACGCGCAGCTTGGCCGTGTCGCCCTGTATGACGAAGACGCGATAGGACTGCGTGTTCGGGTCGGCGAGGACGGCGGCGCGCGGGACGTAGACGGCGTGGTTGCCGCCCGCGCGCGCGATGCGCGCCGTGGCGAACATCCCCGACCGGAGCGAGTTGTCGGGATTCTGCACGAGCGCTTCGACCGTCGCCGAGCGTGACGCAGGATCAATCGCGGGGTTGACGGCCGACACGCTGCCTGCAAACTTCCTGTCTCTGAAAGCATCCACTTCGAGCGAGACGCCCATGCCGGGTGAGAGGTGCGGCGCTTCGGCTTCGGGGACGAGCAGTTGCAGCTTGATGGGGTTCGTGCGGAGCACCGTCGCCACGATTGAGGCCGGCGTGATGTACTCGCCGACGGCGATGGGGCGGTTGCTGATGTAGCCTGCGTAGGGCGCGCGGATGGTTGTGTCGGCGACGGCCTTCTGCGCGATGGCTACGGCGGCGCGTGATGACTCGACGGCGGCCTGCGCGCTCTGCACGGCTTGGTTGCTCTGGCGCGCGGTGTTGATGGCGACTTCGAGCTGCTGGCGTGCGGTGTTGACCTCCGCGCGCGCGGTGTCGCGCGCCGTGCGGTACTGGTCATAGGTGGCCATCGCCACGTCGCCCGTCTCGACCAGCGCACGGTAGCGCCGTTCGTTCGCCTCTGCGAGCCGGAGCTGCGCCTGCGCCTGTTCGAGGCTTGAGCCCGCGGCGCGCACCTCTGGAATCGTGCTGGCTTGGAAGCTGCCGCCCGGTGTCAATCCCAGACGCGCCTCCGCCTGCCGGACGGCCGCTATCGACTGTTGCACCCCGGCCTGCGCCTGTTGCAGACGCAGGCGCGCATCGCGGTCGTTCAGGCGCGCGATCACGTCGCCCTGTCGCACGAATGCGCCGACGTTGACGGGCGTCGAGACGACCTGCCCCGATGCCTGCGTCGCCACGTCCGAAGTCTCCTCGGCGACGAGGCTCCCCGTGGCCTGAACGTAAGAGGGGACTTCGCGCGACTCCGCGCGCGCCGTGTTGACGGCGACGGGCGCGGCTTCGGCGGCCGTCTCGCCCGTGCGCGGCCCGCCCTTACCCTTCTCTTTGGTCTGTGCCGCGGACTCTGAGCGCCCGCAGGCCGCGCCGAAGAGAGCGCAGGCGCCCAAGAGGCAGGCGAGTGTCGCGATACGAAATAGGTGTGGAAAATTCGAGGTCATACGTACACTTGTCTCTAATTACCTTCTATTGGAAGACGCCGCGCGGCCCTCTCCGGTTACATCTTCCGCCGCCGCATTGGGACACAAATATGCGAGTGATAACGTGTTACTCTATGCGTCGTTTCGCCAGCCTGCGTCACAGGAAATTTGTGTTTGATGTGTATTACAGTGTCGAAGATGTCACGGAGGGGAATCGATGTCTGATTGGACGGGGGAGAGGGCCGAGAGGTTGCGTGAGTTCTTCGGTTTGGGGGCCAACACGGAACTGCTCACAGAGGAGGCGAAGAGTTTCGAGCCGGCGCCCGAATCGGCGGCGAGCTTAGGTCACTTCCAGATCGAGTGGCACGTCGTCCCTTCGGCCGATGCGCTGCCACTCGACGAAGCATATGCGGCGCGGCTCTACCCGAACGCATCGCGCGAGTTCACCCGACCGCGCGAGCACGGCGGCAGTTATCGTGATGAACTCTTCCGCGGGCACGCGCGGCATCAGGGGGTCGTCGTCGGCGTCGAAGCGACACGTAAGCCGCGCTACCTTCCCGGCAACAAACAGTTCTACGGCACGCCCTACGGCCACGACCCCGCGGCCGACCCCTTCGCCGCCTACCTCGGCCGCGCCGGGATGGTCAACGGGACGCGCTACGCACACAACTATCTCTCCTTGCGCGAATTCGTCCGCGTCGTCAACGACGACTGGCGCACGCGCGGGCTGCTGCCGCGGGGCTATCGCGCGACCATCTGCCCGCCGGTCATCTTCAACCTCGTCGGCACACTCTTCCACCCCGAGTGGTCTGAGACCGAGACGCTCGAACTCGGCTTCTACCGCGACGAGCAGGGCAACGCGAAGTGCTACGCCGTCGGCTCGAACGCGCCGAATGATTTCTCATACGTTCGCGCGGTCGAGGGTGAAGAGGAGTGGGCGCTCGCAGGCTTCCGTCTCGCGCTCGTCCCCGAGTGAGGGGCGGCGCGACTGTCCACCAATGTGCACAGGGCGTGAGGGCGTGTCTCACATGGTACACAAGCGCCGTCGCCGCTGTTGAGAGAAAGCTTACTGATACTTCACGTTCCGACCGTGCTTGGCCCTCAAAGGCAAGTGGCATAAAGGTTGCCAGCTTGCAGCGCACACGGTTGCCCACGAAGTCCGTACAGATAATTTCCAACCCCGGCCTCTAACGCGGCGACCCACGGCGCTCACAGTTCTTTTCGAGCGAATCTTCGAACGCCTTTGTGCGTGTCCATGTCTCCTTCCTTTGAAATGTAAAGACCGGGGCAGTCGTCTCGGCCCACAGTTCAAAGCCGTCCAAACCGACAAGCGGATGGGCCCTCTCATCACCGACAGGTGGTGTCTCAGGCATCTTCAGTTGAAAGGGAGAACTTCCAATGCCAAGCACCTTGAGCTACCCGGGCGTGTACATCGAGGAGATTCCGAGTGGCGTCAGAACGATTACAGGCGTGGCCACTGCGATTACCGCTTTCGTCGGCCGTGCGTTGCGCGGGCCTGTGAACGAGGCCGTCGTCATCAACAGCTACGGCGATTACGAGCGCGTCTTCGGCGGCCTCTGGCTCGACAGCTCGATGAGTTACGCCGTGCGTGACTTCTTCCTCAACGGCGGCGGACAGGCCGTCATCGTGCGTCTCTTCGCGCCCACGACCCTAGAGCAGCAGAACGCCTTCACCGCCGCGCAGGCGCAGGCTCAGACGGCGGCCCAATTGATCCTCGATGCGTTCGATGCCGCTCTGCTTGCCGCCTTGCCTGCGACCACCGACGCGGACATCGCCGCCGCCGCCGGTGCAGCCGAGATCGCTGCTGCCGGTGCGCCCGGCCCAGCGGCGCTGTCCGCGGCTACAGCCGTGGCGCAGGCGGGCAAGGACGAGGTCAACGCCACGCCGTCAAATGCCGCCGGAGACCGCACGGCCGTCCGCGCCGCCGCAGCCGCGGCTGTCCCAGCGGCGGTCGCAGCAGCAGCCGCCGCCGCCGCGCCGACGACCAAAGCGCAACTCTCGACCGGAGGCACGACGCCGCTCAACCTTGAGGCGGCCTACGAGGGCCTCTGGGGCAACCGTCTGCGGACGCACGTCGATTACGACGTGAAGGGCGGCGTCGGCGAGACGAACCTCTTCAACCTTTCGGTGAAGGACATGGGCACGGGACAGACCGAAGTCCATCGCAACGTCTCGGTGCAGGCCACGCACCCGCGCCGCATCGACAAGGTGCTCACCAACGAGTCGCAGCTCATACGCACGCTCGGCACGCTTCCCGCGACCCGCCCGTCGGCCAACCCACCCGCGGGCACGACCACGATACCCGCGGGCATTGTCCCGGTCGGCGCCGACCCGTTCACCGGAGTCGATACCACCGTGGCCCCCACCCCACCGCCCTTCTACAGCGAAGTCGCGAACGCCGGTCGATCCTCGGACGGGCGTGCGCTCGTCGCCGGCGATTACGACCCAATCGGCGGCGAAGCGGACAAGCGCGGCATCTACGCGCTGCTCAAGGCAGACCTCTTCAACATCCTCTGCCTGCCGCCGCCCGACACGTCCGGCGACCTTGACCCGGCGCTCATCCCCGTTGCCGCCGCCTTCTGCTTGAAGAAGCGCGCGATGCTCGTCATCGACCCGCCGAGCGGCGCAAAGACCGTCGCCGGGGCCATCAACGCCATCACCGCCATCAACCCCGTGAGCAAGAACGCCGCCGTCTACTTCCCGCGTCTGCGGCAAGCGAATCCGCTGCGCGACAACCAGTTGGAGGAGTTCGTCCCGTGCGGCGCGGTCGCGGGCATCATGTCGCGCACCGACGCGACGCGCGGCGTGTGGAAGGCTCCCGCGGGGCTCGACGCAACTCTCGTCGGCGTGCCCGACCTGTCCGTGCAGTTGACCGACGCCGAGAACGGCCAGTTGAACCCGCTCGGCATTAACTGCCTGCGTGCGATGCCCGGGGTCGGCCGCGTCATCTGGGGCGCGCGCACGACAAGGGGCGACGACCGGCAGGCCGACGAGTGGAAGTACATCCCCGTGCGCCGCACCGCGCTCTACATCGAGGAGAGCTTGTATCGCGGCACGCAATGGGTCGTCTTCGAGCCGAACGACGAGCCGCTCTGGGCGCAGATACGCCTCAACGTCGGCGCGTTCATGCAGAACATGTTCCGGCAGGGCGCCTTTCAAGGTCGCTCGCCGAAGGAGGCGTACTTCGTCAAGTGCGACAAGGAGACGACGACGCAGAACGACATCAATCTCGGCATCGTCAACATCCTCGTCGGCTTCGCGCCGCTCAAGCCGGCGGAGTTCGTCGTCATCAAGCTCCAGCAGATGGCCGGTCAGATCGAGGTCTAAGGAGGACGTGATGGCTAAATTCAGCGTCAACGCGCAGCGATTCGACCCTTACAAAAATTTCAAGTTCAGGGTCAAGTGGGACGGCCGCTACGTGGCCGGCATCAGCAAGGTGGGCGCGCTCAAACGCACCACCACGCCCGTCGAGCACCGCGAGGGCGGCGACCCGAGCACCGTGCGCAAGTCTCCGGGGCAGACCAAGTACGAGGCCATCACGCTCGAACGCGGGGTGACGCACGACACCGAGTTCGAGAAGTGGGCCAACAAGGTCTGGAACTACGGCTCGGGGCTCGGCGCCGAGGTCTCGCTCAAGGACTTCCGCAAGGACATCACCATCGAGGTCTACAACGAGGCCGGGCAGCTCGCCATCGCCTACAAGATTTTCCGCTGCTGGGTCTCGGACTTTCAGGCTCTGCCCGACCTCGACGCGAGCGCGAACGCCATCGCCATCCAGACCATCAAGCTGGAGAACGAGGGCTGGGAGCGCGACTACGACGTGGCCGAGCCGAGCGAGCCGAGCTTCACCGAGCCCGCGACGTAAACTGCCATGCGCGCACTCTCGACGCGTGAACTGCTGGACGTTTGGGAGCGCGGGCTCACTCGCCGCCCCGAGCGCTGGGCGCTGCTCCTGCTCGAAGCGGCCAGCCCCGAGTCGTCGCCCGAAGAGCTGGAACGGCTCAGCGTCGGCGAGCGCGACGCGCGCCTCCTACGCTTGCGTGAGTGGGCCTTCGGCAGCGGCTTCACGAGCCTCGCGGCCTGCCCCGCCTGCGCCGAGCAGTTGGAGCTGAGCTTCGCGGCCGAAGACGTGAGAGCCCTGCCGCCAACGGCAACAGGCCCCTTCCGTCTCAGCGTCGCCAAGCACGAGCTTGAGTTCCGTCTGCCCGACAGCCTTGACCTGCTGGCCGTCTCTGCCCAAACGGACGTGGACGCCGCGCGACATGAACTCTTCGAGCGTTGTCTTGCGTTCGCACGCAGCGGCGGAGCGGAAGTCTCGTCCGCGTCGCTGCCGCCCGAAGTCTTGGACGCGGTGTCGGAAGAGATGGACACGCTCGACCCGCAGGGGAACGTCCGCCTGAACGTCAACTGTCCGCGTTGCGGCCACGGCTGGCAGGCGCTCTTCGACATCTGCTCTTACCTGCGCAGCGAGCTTGACGCTTGGGCGCGCGGCCTCCTCTGGGAGGTTCATCTGCTGGCGACCGCCTACGGCTGGCGCGAGTCGGACACGCTGGCGCTCAGCCCGCGACGGCGAAGGCTCTACGTGCAGATGGTGAACGGATGAGTGACTATCTCTCAAGCCTTGCCGCCCGAAGCCTGCGCCGCGAGCCCGCGTGCGAGCCCCGCCGCGCGCAGATGTTCGAGCCGCGGCAGGAGACATCGGCCGCGCCCCTCGCCGACGAAGCACAGGGCGCAGGGCTTCCGGGCGTTGAGACTTTCGACAACGTCGCTCCGCAGACACCGTCTCCAACCGCGGCGCCTATTTCGAGCGCACCCGCGGTCAACATACATGACGACGACGAAGCACCTCGCCCCTCCGCCACGACGCGAGCCTTAAGCACGTACCCCGACGCGCTTCAGGTTCCTGTCCCTCTTGAGACGCAGAGCCCGCTTCAAACTCCGGCGCAGCCTTCTCAAACTTCCCACACACGCACGAGCGAAGAAGCTGTGCCGGCCGCCGCTGAGCATCCGACGCACAGCGCACGCCCCTTCGAGTCCGTGCCTGAGACGACGCCGACGCTCATTGCGCGCCGCGCCCAAACGCAAACGGCAACACACGAGCCGCAATCTTCACAAACCGTCAACGCTGCGACGGAAGCCGCGGCCGAGCCGCACGCGCCGCGCGACGTGTTGTCGGTTCCGCAAACTTCTCCAACGCCTGCGGATGTTGCAGCCTCGCCGCGACCCCTCGTGACGACCTTCGATAAAGCGGAGACGCCCCGCGCACTCAGGGCCGACGCGGTTGATGAAGAGAGTAGGGAACAGCCGACACCCGTCGTGCCGCGTGCAGCCGTCGAGCCGCGCGCGGGCCGGTTTGAGTCGGAGGTTGAGACGACAGTCGTCGAGCTTGAAGTCGTCCCACAGACCCGCCCGTCGAAGCAGCCGCAGGCGGCAGTGACTCCGACCGGCTCAGACTCCGAGTCACTGCCGGTTCGTGGCGCGAGGCTCAACGGCATTCGGGCGACGGCGCGCGAGTCGGCCACACAGGATGCGACCACGCCGCCGATCATCGAAGTGACCATCGGCCGCATC